>NZ_JRGN01000292.1 GCF_000775575.1 Planococcus sp. CAU13 | reverse complement strand
CAATATCGATTATTGAAGATTATTAGTTCATCTTCTATTAAAATCCGATATAGTAGAAGGAGGAGGCGGGAACATGATCACTTCAATCTGGAAATCGATACGCAGCGGCCAAATTGACCCTGTCTATCTTCTTATAGGCACTGAAAGCTATTTCATTGAAAAGACATTGGATTTATTGAAATCCAGCATGACACAGAATGGCGAGCTCGAACTTACCTTTTTTGATATGGAAGAAGTCCCGGTCGACCACGCCATCGACGAAGCGGATACTTTTCCTTTTTTCAGCGACCGCAAGCTGATCATCGCGAAAAATGCATCGTTCCTGAAAGCAGCTGAACGCGGCAAGGAAAAAATTAATCATGACATGAAAATCCTGGAGGCGTGGCTTGAAAATCCGCCCTCCAGTTCCGTCACCGTTTTCGTGGCACCGTATGAAAAATTGGATGAACGGAAAAAAGTGGTCAAGCTGATGAAACAGCATGCCGTTGTAATCGAAGCAAAAGCACTTCAGTCAAATGACCTTGAATCGTGGCTCGCGCAGGAAGCGAAAACGTTCGGCAAGGACATCAGCCGTGGCGCCGTCCGAAAATTGGTGGAAATGGCCGGAACGAACCTTACATTATTGTCCTCCGAACTGGAAAAGATGTCGCTCTATCTGGGGGGCGAAGGGGAGATAACGGAACAGCTGGTCGAAGAAATGACGGCCCGCACACTTGAACAGGATGCCTTTAAAATGCTGCAGGCCTATTTGGACGGGGATATCAGCACGGCACTCAGCGTCTATTATGACCTGCTGCGGCAAAAAGAAGAGCCGGTCGCGCTCGCCGCACTGCTGGCGTCACAGATCCGTTTCATGGTCCATGTCTATTACCTGCAGAAAAAAGGCTACCATGCACAGCAAATTTCCAAACAATTAAAAGCGCATCCATACCGAGTGAAACTGCTTGTCGAGAGACGCCAGCAGATCTCGGAACAGCGCCTGCTCGAAGTGCTCGGCGACCTGGCTGACATCGACCTTCAGCTGAAAACAGCGAGCGGCAACCGTGAGCGCGTGCTGGAGTTTTTCCTGATGAAACGCGCCGTGAAAAAAACTGGCGTGTCCCAACAAATTTAATCGAAACAAAAAAAGCCGGCTCCTTTTTAAAAGGAACCGGCTTTCAGCGTTTTTACGCCTGTTTCATCAAGCGGGATTTTTTGCGGGCTGCAGTATTTTTGTGGATAAGGCCTTTAGAAGCCGCTTTCTCCACTTGTTTAATCGCAGCTTTAACCGTTGCGCTTGCGTTTTCATCATTGTTAGTCAAAGCCTGCTCAGCTTTTTTCACAGAAGAACGCATTGCAGATTTAGCTTGCGTGTTTTGAGCGTTTTTAGATTCGTTAGTTCTCACACGTTTGATTGCAGATTTAATGTTTGGCATATATTTCACCTCCTAGACAATTAGGAAAAGAGATGGAACCATCTCAACTCATGTATGTCTCTATACAACAAGAGTTATTTTATCAAACCAGAGAGAGGATTGCAATAGATACGTGCAAAGAAGTTTGCCTTTACAGTGAAACGAATTCAACTGCATTCATTGCTCAATGGCCCCTGTACTGCTATAATTCATAGTAGTTTGTATAGGAGTGTGGACCATGAATCAAGAACAGAGACTCGCGCGTCAGAGCAAAATCCGTAACTTTTCCATCATCGCCCATATCGATCATGGTAAATCTACGCTTGCCGACCGCATATTAGAACGTACGAATGCCCTATCCTCACGGGAAATGAAAGCACAATTGCTTGATTCCATGGATTTGGAACGGGAACGCGGAATCACCATCAAATTGAACGCCGTTCAGCTGAATTACACAGCCAAAGACGGCGAAACGTATATCATGCATTTGATCGATACACCGGGCCACGTCGATTTCACTTATGAAGTGTCCCGCAGCCTTGCTGCCTGCGAAGGGGCCATCCTGGTCGTCGACGCAGCACAGGGCATCGAAGCCCAGACCCTGGCGAACGTTTACCTGGCGCTGGACAACGACCTTGAAATCCTTCCGGTCATCAATAAAATCGATTTGCCTGCAGCGGATCCGGAGCGGGTTCGCCAGGAAGTGGAAGATGTAATCGGTTTAGACGCTTCCGAAGCCGTTCTGGCTTCGGCCAAAGCCGGCATCGGTATTGAAGAGATTCTGGAACAGATCGTCGAAAAAGTTCCTGCGCCAACCGGTGACCCAAGTGCACCACTGAAGGCAATGATTTTCGATTCACTGTATGATCCCTACCGCGGAATCGTTTCCTACATCCGTATAATGGAAGGGACAGTAAAACCCGGCGACAAAATAAAAATGATGTCGAGCGATAAAGAGTTTGAAGTTATCGAAGCGGGTGTATTCACACCGCGTGCGACTCTTCGTGATGAATTGACAGTCGGCGATGTGGGTTATTTGACCGCGGCCATTAAAAATGTTGGCGACGCACCGGTCGGGGATACGATCACACATGCAAGAAGGCCGGCTGTTGAAGCGTTGCCGGGTTACCGCCGGTTGAATCCAATGGTTTATTGCGGGCTGTATCCGATCGATACTTCAAAATATAACGACCTTCGTGACGCACTGGAAAAGCTGGAGCTGAATGATGCTGCCCTTCAATTTGAACCGGAATCGTCCCAGGCGCTTGGCTTTGGCTACCGCTGTGGATTCCTTGGTTTATTGCATATGGAAATTATACAGGAACGTATTGAACGCGAATTCAACATCGATTTGATCACCACAGCGCCAAGTGTTATATACAGCGTACACATGACAGACGACACTATTTTGAAAATTGATAACCCGGCGATGATGCCTGATGCACAAAAAATCAGTTTTGTGGAAGAACCTTATGTCAAAGCGACAATTATGGTGCCGAATGATTATGTCGGAGCTGTAATGGAAATCTGCCAGAAAAAACGAGGAAACTTCCTGACAATGGATTATCTGGACAATTCACGTGTCAGTATCATCTATGAATTGCCGCTGGCGGAAATCGTCTATGATTTCTTCGATCAGTTAAAATCCGGCACAAAAGGTTATGCATCATTTGATTATGAGCTGATCGGCTATAAAGAATCGAAACTAGTGAAAATGGATATCCTGTTGAATGCGGAGCAGGTCGATGCACTGAGCTTTATCGTTCACCGCGATTTCGCTTATGAACGCGGCAAGGTCATCGTCGATAAGCTGAAGACACTTATTCCCCGCCAGCAGTTCGAGGTGCCGATCCAAGCGGCCATCGGTCAGAAAATAGTTGCTCGTCAGACGATCAGCGCAATGCGTAAAAACGTGCTCGCAAAATGTTACGGCGGCGATATTTCCCGTAAACGTAAACTTTTGGACAAGCAAAAAGAAGGTAAGAAGCGCATGAAACAAGTCGGTTCTGTGGAAGTTCCACAGGAAGCTTTCATGGCAATATTGAAAATGGACGACCAATCAAAATAAACGACAGGAGGAGGCGGGGTTTTTTCAGCCTCCTTTTCCTATTAGAAATGAGGAATAACAATGGTAAAAGGATTGTATATCCATATTCCATTCTGCCACCAGATCTGCTTCTACTGTGATTTCAATAAAGTCTTTTTTAAAGATCAGCCGGTGGACGCCTATATCGATTCACTCGGCAGGGAGCTTGCGCTTTGGAAAGAGCAGGGTGCACTTGATAATCCGCTCGAAACGATTTTTCTCGGCGGCGGCACACCAACTTCACTGGAACCCCGGCAACTGGAAAAATTGCTGGGCTATATCCATGAATTTGTGCCGATGGCTGACAATCTGGAATGGACGTCTGAAGCCAACCCGGATGAATTGACGTTTGAAAAAATGCAGGTTTTGTTCAACGGCGGCGTCAACCGGCTGAGCATGGGTGTGCAGTCGTTTGATGAAGATCTGTTGAAACGGCTGGGCCGCACACACAGCAATGGCGATGTCGCCAGAGCGGTCGAAGATGCACGCCGCGTCGGATTCACCAATTTAAGCTTCGACCTGATGTACGGTTTGCCCGGGCAGACGATGACACAGTGGGAAGATACGCTGGAACGGGCATTTGCATTCGATCTTCAGCATTTTTCCGCCTACTCGCTGATCATCGAACCGAAAACGGTTTTCTATAATCTGATGGTAAAAGGGAAACTGAATACAGTGACGGAGGATCTGGAAGCCGATATGTATGAACGGCTGATGCAGGAAATGGAATCACGCGGTTTGGGACAATACGAAATTTCGAATTTTGCACGTCCCGGCTTTGAATCACGCCATAATCTTCTATACTGGGACAATGTTGAATATATCGGAGCAGGAGCAGGAGCTCATGGATACGTTCAAGGAATCCGTTATTCAAATCATGGCCCGCTGAAAAAATACATGGAGCCACTGGAAGCGAATGAACGTCCGATTTTAAATTCGCATGAAGTCCCCAAAAAAGAACAGATGGAAGAAGAGATGTTTTTGGGGCTGCGCAAAACCGCTGGAGTCTCGCTGGAGCATTTCAAAGGGAAATTCGGCATCCCGATGGAATCGGTTTACGGCGACATCCTGAAAAAAGAAATAAGCAGCCGGAATCTCATCATCGAAAACGGCAGAGTCAAACTGACGAAACAGGGCCGTTTCATCGGCAATAATATTTTCGAGCAATTTTTGCTGGCGTAAAAGTTAAGTAGATAGTGTTTTTTATTGCGAAAGATATTCCGCAAAACAGCTTCGCTTTCCTG
>NZ_JRGN01000308.1 GCF_000775575.1 Planococcus sp. CAU13 | reverse complement strand
CGCTGAGCGCCGATTTAATTCGCTGAACGACGATATACGCAAAATCCCCCAGTTCAAAAGACAATAACGCATGCTTTTCGCACGCGAAAAGCGAAAAAAACCGAAAGGCATCATCAGCCTCCCGGTTTTCGTAACATTCTTCTATAATCGCGGATCGACCGGATCGGATTCCATCGCCAATGCGCCGAGCGTGCATTCGTGGACGCGTTCGATCGTTTCCCCGTTCACGAAGCGCGCAATGCCTTCAAGGCCCAGTGCAAATTCTCTCAAAGCAAGCTTCTGCTTTTTGCCGGTGTTGCGGTTTTTCAGCCGCTCCAGGTTTTTCGGCTCCAGGTAATCCATGCCGTAGATAATGCGCAGATATCTTTGTCCCCGCACCTTGATCGCCGGCTGCAGCAATTTGCCTTTAGCCCGGGCGATATAGTATTCCGGTTTGATGATAATGCCTTCGTGCCCGTCTTTCGTAATCGATTTCCACCAGTCAATCACTTCGGCTTCACTGGCCTCGTCCGTGATGACCTTGTATTCCGTTTCGACGAACAGGCGGGACGCATCTGCAAGTTTCCGGTTCATCTCCATATGCCATGTATGCGGCCTGTCGAAAAACGTACGTCCGCTGTGGGCAAGAATATGGAACGGCGCAATCTGGATGCTATTGTCCCCCTCGATGTCCCAGCAATATTTCTGGAATACCTGCAGAAAGTCGTTGGCGTTTTCCAGCTTGCTGTCGTATTCGTCCAGCCAAGCCTGCAGATCGCCATTCATCGGCAGCGCTGCCGTCAATTTTTCTTTCAGCAGCGTCCGGTCGAGCACTGCGTTTTCTGCGACGTGCGCATACTGGTTGCTGATCAGCTCTTTCGCTTTCAGGTTCCATGGCATGATTTCAGCGTCCAGCAGCACGTAATCCGTCTGATGCTCGTCAAAATATTTTATTCGAGTCAATTCTTCGTTCAGTTCAGCAAGCAGGCGCATTTCCGTTTCGCGGTCGAAAAAGCGTTTGCCGGTCCGCGTGTAGATGGAGCCGAGCGATTCGATGCCGGTGTGTTTCAAAGACGATTCCCTGTCCTTGAATAAAAACAGGATCCCCCGGCTGCCCATATGCTTTTTCTCGGCGATCATCGTGTGGACGCCGTTGCTTCTGTAATAATCGATCGCCTCTTTCGGATGCTCCAGGTAATCCGGCAGCGCTGACGGTTTCGGCGTCGGGCTCATCGTCGGCGGGATGTAGATCAATTGCTCAATCGGCACCGTGTAATGTGAAACGGCATCAATCGCCGGTTTTACAAGCTCCTGCGGAATGCGCACTTCGCCGGCAAAATCAGTCAGCACCGAATAGCCGTTGATGAACTTGCCGATATTCGGCGGATTCAGGCGATTCTTCTCCCATTCCATCAGCGGGTTGTCTGCAGCGCCGGAATAATCCGCTTTCGCTTTGACGGATACGAAATCCCGTTCCGGATAACGGTAAGCCGTCAATTCGCCGCCGAAGACCGCTCCCTGATCGATGTTGATCGTGTTATTGATCAACAGCGGCTTCGGTTTCGGGTCATGCCCCCAGACGATCAACAAGCGGTTTTGATGCCCCACTGTCCAATCATTCCGGACCGGCTTGCCGTTTTCATCGAAGCCGCCCGTATCGCCGTACCGGCAGAAATCACTGATGGCGCCGGACTCTTTGCCGATGAATTCGTCACGGATGCCGGCATGTGCACAAACGAGCGTCGGTACGCCGTTCTTTTTGAAGACGTAATGGGATGGCGCAGCCAACAGAAAGTCTTTTAATTGCCGCTTCAGCTCATTTGCTCGCTCTGTCCCTTCCTGCTCCTCGAAAACCCGGAATTCTTCTTCCACTTTTTCATCTCCGTGACTCAGCACCACTTGCCGCCCGTCCAGCCACCTGGCGATTTTCCAGCCGTGGTTGCTGTCGATCATCAGTGCGCGCCCGCTCTCGACATGCTTCAGGAAAAACCGCATCGTCTGGAGCGAAGCCGGTCCCCTGCTCATCACATCGCCGACCGAAACAAATTTGCGGCCTTCGGGATGTTCATATAAGCCTCCCTCATTTTCCGCATATCCGAGTTTCACAAGCAATTGGATCAGTTCATCGAAACAGCCGTGAACGTCTCCGATGATGTCAATGCCGTTGTCCAAATCGATTACAATCGGGTTAACGTGCCTGAACACTTCCACTTCTTCCGTATCTTTCACGGTATGGACAGAAGCAAAGCCTTCTTTCTTAATAAACCGTTTCTCGTTGCGGAAAACCTGGAATTGCTGTTTGATACGGCGCTTGCCCCGCGGATTGTCCCGGTTTTCATCACGGTCGGTAAGCGTCCGCTCCGATACGTCAAAGACGATGGCCTGAATCGGCATATGATTCTTTTTCGCGAGCGCTATGTATCGTTTCCGGTCATCTGAACGGAGATGCGTGGCGTCAACCAGCACCAGCTTGCTCAATCGCAAGCGGGCTTCAATGACCCGGTCCATCATCTCAAAAGCTTCTGCGGATATTTCCTGGTACTCATCCATCAGCCCCGCCGCTTCATCCTGCGGCCGGTCGCGCCAGTCGATGAATTCCTTATCCCCGACTAAAACTCTGAAATCATCGGAACTCACCACTTCCGATGCTAAAATCTGCCCTTCTGCTATTAACCGTCTCACTAACGTCGATTTCCCGCTGTTGGACGGTCCGATCAATAATACGACCCCTGCGTGCGGCAAGCCGATTCTCATCAATTATTCACCTTCCTTTGGAACACACACATCTGCGTCGGGAACCCCTGCTCCGGATGTTCTTCGCCGATTCCGGCGAATTCAATATCGTAATTGCCCGCATGATTACGCTGTTCGCACCAGGCGCGGAACTCCTGCCGCGTCCATTCGAAGCGGTGGTCATCGTGGCGGAAATTATCATCCATATCATAAACTTCATTGTATTCGCGGTTGGGCGTCGTCACGATCAGCGATTTCGGCGCATAGTCGTGCAGAATTCCATCGAATATCTTCGGCAGCCGCTCTTCATCGATGTGCTCGATGACTTCACAGAGAATCATCAGATCTTTCCCTTTTAAGCGTTCATCAAAATAAAACAGGGAACCCCAAAGCGTCTTCGGCTCGACGAAATTCGCCTTGTTTTCCACTTTCTCAAAACGCCGCAGCGCTTTCATCGTCTCCACTTGCGACGGTTCGACGGCCAGAACCTCTTCCACTCCGTCAATAAAACCGAGTTTAACGGCCAGTTTGCCTTCCCCCGACCCGAAATCGACGATGCTTTTCGGCTTCAGGAACGCTGCTGTTTCTGCGATTTTTGCGTAGCGCAGCTCATTCAATGACGTTTTCTTCAGCGGCGCAGGTGCAGCAGCCTCTGCCGGTTCAGCTTCACCATTCTCAACAAGGTCATAGACTTCCTTGAAACGGAGCGCGCGCCGGTAAATCGTTTCCCGCAGCGGATGCTGATCCAGCCAGCCTTCTCCGTAACGGCCGACTTTCTCAACCTCTTTTTCATCAATAAAATAATGCTTGTAATCGTCAATGACCGGAATCAGCACAAACAAATGGCGCAGCGCATCCTTAAGCGTCTGTTCACCGCTCAACCGGATCGTGCGCACTGTGCTCTTCTCTTTTAAATCGAAGGAATAATCGATTTCGGGACGCGTAATGTCCACCTGATAGCCCATCGGTTCGAATAGATTCCTCAACTGCGAATCCGGCAGCGTCGTATTTACGGGACCGAGTTCAAACGTAAACGGAAACGGATGCTCGACCCATTCTGCATACTCCTCTTTCGGCTGGCCGTTCAGCGCTGTGCCAAGCGCTGAGCGGATCAGCGACAGGAAAATGCTTGAGACGGCGAATTCCCGGTCGTTGATGTAATGCGTGATATCGTAAGAATTCCCCGAATTCTGGATCAGTTCAATCGGGTCCGGCGTCACGAAAATCGTCATTTCAAGTTCGGTATCCGTGAATTTGCTGTAAAACATGCGCACCAGGTGGCCTTTCTGGCTTCTTTCATATAAATTACCCGGATTTTTCGCCAATAAATAAGAAACCGCTTTGACATTGTCACCCGCGGCATGAATCGTCAGTTGCATGGTACACGCTCCTTTGCCTCTTCAAGTTGCTGAATAATACCATAAATATATCATAGCAACTGGAAATTTATTCATTTTTATTTAACGTTGCGTTTCTCGTTGAAGCGGCAGATCCAGCCTCAAACCAGAAAATTCTCTTCTTTATTGTCTATATGGAAGAGCCTCACTTCTCCCCAAACATTCGAAAAGGCAATGAAATGATACGACTCAGTCGGCGCAAGGCCGCGCGACTCGCCTTTGATCTTGCCGATGGGCTGCGCCGTTTCTTCGCCGATCCGGCAGGCATAGCACCATTTCGTATCTTCCAGCACGAAATAGACGAAATCTCCGCGGATGCAAACAGCGGAAGTCCCGCTCTTCAGGAGATTGGGATGTTCATAGAGGGCGAGCGAAGTCTCTTCAGGAACGATTTCCACCAGCGGCTTCAGCAAAGGCACCAGCCAGATGGCCGATTCCTTGCCTTTGACGAGCGTCAGAATCTCGAGGATGTCGGGTTTTTCCGGCAAGTCCGACTCGTATCTGAAGATCGGAAGCCCATTCATACCGAACAGAACAAGTTTTTCATTTGGCAGCCCCTTTCGGAAACCTCCGTAATAATAGCTGATCCAAATCCCTTCCGGACCGGCAACCACATCTTCGATTGCGTCACCCGCGTGAAAAGAACCGGTTATTTCTCCGGACAGATTCAGGATAAAGACGTTCTTTTCAAACCTGCCGCTCCTGCGCTGCACAAGAAGGATGCGGTCCTGATCGATCCAGCGGATGAACGGGCTGTCATCCTTAATCGGAGACGGAATCCATTCACTGTTGATGACGATCCAGCTTCTCCCTTTAATGGATATCGCTAAAGCCAGTCCGTTTTGATCCTGCCAGTCTGCATCGCGTATGGAATATTCCTTGAAACGGGAGTCTTCATTTGTAAAGACAATATGTTCAGTTAGGTGGATAGGCGTTTTCAGCATCTTCATCACATCCTGACTTTGCTTTATTGCTTACACTATTCGTTAAAAGGCTGTCATCTCCCTTGTATTCTTTTGCTTCCCGACATCGTTAAACAGGCCGGATCGCGTAAATCGACTGTTCCGCCCCGAACCTGACCACTGTCCGTTCCAATGTCATCCCGAGTTTCTCCAGCAGCCTGCACGAAGCAAGATTGGCGCTCTGCGTTTCCGCCACCAGCCCCGGCAGCTTCAGCTCCTCTAACGCAAAATCGATGATTACTGCCGCCGTCTCATATGCATACCCCCTGCCCCACCATCCCGGCAGAAACTGATAGGAAAGTTCCTGGTCGACGCCTTCGTGATGAAGGTCGAGTGAAATCAGGCCCATAAATTCCGCTGTGCCTTTTTCCCGCACCACCCAGTAATACGCATCGTCCATCGAGGCCAGCATTTCATCCAGTATCACCTTGATCGCATCCCGCTTCCGGACCCCACCGAGATAGGTTCTGACTGCAGGATCACTGAAAAGTTGAGCGACATCGTCTCTGTCCGATTTCTGAAAAGCGGATAAGTAACATCTTTCTGTTTCGAACAATTAACTTCAACTCCTTTTGGAAGTCTGGTTGTAAATATATCTCTGTCTGCTTTCTCTACACTATATCCAAATTTTTCTTTCATCGCCATTTATAATCAGAAAATTTCGCGTATAATGAAATTAATGAACTCTTCGGATAAATCACCCCAAGGATTTATCTCTGTCCAGAAAGGAACATCGGCCGTGACTGTCAGTCCAATTTAAGTTTCCCTTGAATTCATAATCTTATTCAAAGATTAAATTCTTGGGGGAACAATTAATGAAACTGAATAGAAATTTCAATTTGCTGCTGACGGGACAGTCCTTTGCCAATATTGGCGACGTTCTTTACATTGTCGGTATAATCTACCTTGTTTTTGAACTGACCGGCTCGGCGACTGCAGCGGCTTTCGTACCGTTTACGATTACAGGCTCCATGTTCGTGTCGAATCTGCTGACACCGCTTCTTATGGAGCGCTTCCATCTAAAATGGCTGCTCGCCTGTTCGCAAATGGGGAAAACGGGATTGCTCTTTGCGTTGGCCTTCTTTTTGCCGCAGCTTTCATTATCCAATTACTTCTGGCTGTTTGTGGTCATCAGCTTTGTCGCGCTGCTGGATGGCTGCGCCAATCCGGTCACCCAATCGCTGATCCCGGTATATGTAAAAAATGAGCAGTTGCTGAAAGCGAATGGCATCACTGAATCAGTCACCCAGTTTATTCAAACCGCCATGTGGTTTATCGGCAGCTCCCTGTTGATCTGGCTGACAGCAAATGAACTGCTGTGGCTGACGGCCGTCCTGTTTCTTGTATCGAGTGCGCTGTTAAGTATGATGGAACCTGTCGCTTTCACGCCTGCAGAAGAAAAAGGGAAATGGCTGCAAATCAGCAAAGGCTGGCAGACCATCGCTAAAACGCCTGTACTGAAGCGGCTCGCCTGGATGGATGCACTTGAAACAATCGCCGGAACAGTGTGGATTGCCGCAATCCTTTATGTATTCATCAGCGATGCGCTGGCAGTCGACGAAAAATGGTGGGGCTTCATCAACGGCTGCTTCTTCCTCGGTTTGATCGGCGGCAGTTTCTTCTGCTTGAAGTTTGCCGATTGGATCAATGAACATCTCAGCTCTCTTATTTTCGGAGGAGCCGCTCTCAGCAGTGTCGCCACGATATTATTCGGATTGAACAGTTTGCCGCCAGTCGCGTTGCTGCTGTCGTTTCTCGTCGGCGTTTTCACCCAGATCAAAAGCATTCCGCAACAAACTGTTGTGCAGACGAGCGTGTCCACCGACCAATTGCCGACCGTCTACACCACTCTCGGCGCAATCGGCACCGGCACTTTCGGAATCGCATCTCTGACGATGGGTATTCTGGCAGATGCTTTCGGCATCCGCAGCGTCTTTATCTTATCCGGGTTGCTGCTGGGCCTGGCCAGTTTGATTGCCTACCAGGGCAGAGCCCTTATGTGGCGCACAGTTCAGGAATAAAATCATTTATAAATTAGGAGGAATCATTTGGATCCATTACACCAATACGTATTGAGTTTCTGCTTTTTTTCCCAGCCTAAGTCGTTCTACGACTCGGTGGGAGACGAGCACGTGAAAGTATTCAACCATCAGGAGATAAACAGCTATTTGAATCTGACCGACACTTTCCATTTCAATAGAGGCGAGCCGAATTTCTTCTCGCAGCACGGGCCTGCATCTTTCGCTTTCTGGGCCCATTCCTTCTATTTGAATAAAGAAGAAGCCGATTTATTGAATAGCGACGTGGAGGGTCTGTTGGAGATCTTGTTTGAGCAGTTGGAGGACTATCTTATCGTGAACAATATAACGAAAGAAAAGATTACGTCATTGAAAACTCTCTACGATTGCCGATGTGAAGTGTTATTTTCCACACTTCGTCAGCCCGGCATACAGACAGAAACCTTTACCCTCAGACAAGGACCACTGCGGGTGTTGACAGAGTTCGGCATCGACTTTCACTATTGGCCGCTTGTTGAAAATCAGATCGGGCAATTGAAGGAATTTGCCTCGGCGTAAGATGGCATATAATTTGAAAGAGAGCCCGCAGACTGCAGGCTCTCTTTCTATTTACTATTTTGTCCGGTTCATTCCTTACTTAAGCCACTGCTTCTATTTAATAACTCCGCTACTCCAATGGCTATGCCCGCATTCAACATGCCGAATAAAGTGACGACTAAGGTAATTCCACTGAAGCCTCCCATGAAATTCATCACGAAGAATATAAAGCAGGCAATAAACATTAAAACGCCGAAAACCCATAAGAATCTCATCTTTCTTCCCCCTCGTCTGGCCTGACACCCGAATCTGCTTTTCTCTTTTAAAATATGTATAACTGTCTCTAATGAATAATAAAAAATAAGAAAAAAATAATGAACCTTTCATTCCATTTTTCTGCACATAAAAAAGGTACTCTAATCTTCCTGATCATCGTATTTCCCTGCAGCTTTTTTAAATCCTATAATTGCAGCGTATGTGATGACCATTCCCAATGCGACACCAATTGTAGTATTGATTACTGATTCATCGCCTTCGAATATTAAACGGATTATAAAATAACCTAGAACTGCTCCCAATAATAGACCGGCTAACGATTTTAAATCTTTTTTCATGATCACACCCCTTCCATTTACTGTAACATACAGTTGGAAAGATGGCTAAAGGCCCCTTGCTCTCATGACAGCACCCATATAGCAATTTAAGGTTATTTACTTGATCGGTTTTTCGCTTTTCGCCTGCGAAAAGCATCCATATAAGAATAAAAGCGCCAGCCGGATTGCCGGCAGGCGCTTCAGAATTCAACGTATCAAAGACTTCGTAACATCTATTCCATATACCGATGTTCGCGCAGGCTTTTCAGGCTCTCAATTTCCTGCAGCAGCCGGCTGCCGATATTGGTTTCCCTCACCTTTTTGCGCTCCAGCTCCTCGTCCACCAGCCGTTTGACTGACAGGACGTCGGTTTCATTGCTCAATACTTCTTCCTTTGAATTGAACTTTTGGTGAGCTACAAGCTGCATGCCGTAGGAATTATAGAGAAGCGTGTAGCCGGCAATGCCTGTGGTGGACTGATAGGCTTTGGAGAATCCGCCGTCGATGACGAGCATCTTGCCGTTTGCTTTGATCGGATTTTCGCCGTCGATTTCCTTGACCGGCGTGTGGCCATTTATAATGCGGCCGTGATCCGGATCCAAATCGAATTCTTCAAGCATCTTCCGGCACATTTCCTCGTCTTCACGCAGATAATAATACGGATTTTTACGTTCTTTATGTGTTTCTTTTTCTTTGATGAAATAGCGCTCGAATGTGGTCATCTCGCGCTTCCCGAAAAGCGACGAATTTTCGCCGGTCCACAGGTACCACACCATATCGGTCGCAAAGTCATCCGTTTCGTCAGGGTTGGCAAATGATTGCCGCAGGTATTGCTCGAAAACATCCAGCAACTCACGTCCTGCATAGCTTTTCCCTTCGACTTCCATCCTTTTCATTTCTCCGTTTTCCTCGAGAGGAATGCAGCCGTGAATGAGCAGATTGCCGTTGTATTGCAAATACAAACTGCCTTTTTTCATCAGGAACTTCATATGGCGGGCCAGTTTTTCCGAATGCTGGATCGAGAACAGCAGCTTGTCGATGACTTGCTGTTCTTCTTCCAGTAGACGTTCGGGCTGCTCGGGATCAATGGTCGCAAAACAAGTATTTTCGAGTGCATACGTAATACCGTGAATGGTCGCGGTTTTATTGTCATAATCCACCTTCTCCAGCAATAAACGATCTTCCATTTCAAAGCTCGGACGCCTCTTGATAATCGGACTCTCCAGCTTAAACTGAATGATGGAAATCGCCTGGTGGATTTTCGTGATCTGCAGCTGTTCCTGCTCTGTCAGAATTTCACCGGAAATGCGTTTCGGCCGGAAAACCGGATTGTCCTCGTAATATTTTTCCGCCAGATTTAATAATGGACGCAGATTGATGCCGTATACATCTTCGATGATATCGAGATTATTGTAGCGCGCACAGATGCGGATGATGTTCGCCAGGCATACTTTCGAACCTGAAAACGCCCCTATCCACAGGGCGTCGTGGTTGCCCCACTGGATATCGACGGAATGGTAATCGATGAGCGTATCCATGATCTTATGCGGATCCGGCCCCCGGTCATAAATGTCGCCGACAACATGAAGATGGTCCACCGTGAGGCGCTGCATTGTATAAGCAAGTCCGATAATCAGCTTGTCCGCCTGCCCAAGTCCGATGATCTGGTCGACCATTTTCGCGTAATAATCTTTTTTGTTCGAGAACTCGTCCGTCTTGTACAGCAGCTCTTCGACAATATAGACGAATTGTTTCGGCAGTGCCTTGCGCAATTTCGAACGCGTATATTTCGAAGACGCATACGACACCAGCTTCAGCAGCCGCTCGATCATTTCTATGTACCATTCGCGCAGTTCCTGCTTGCTGCTGAAGTGGCTTTTGATCAATTGAAGTTTCTCTTCCGGATAATAAACAAGCGTCGCGAATTCGTTCAGCTCTTTTTCCCCGAGTTCATTTTTGAACAGATCGCGGATTTTCACTTTCACATTGCCGGAACCGTTCCGCAGCACATGCTGGAAAGCCTGATATTCGCCGTGCAGATCACTGACAAAATGCTCCGTCCCTTTCGGCAGTTCGAGTATGGTTTCCAAATTAATGATTTCGGTTACCACTTTCTCTTCGCTGTCGTATTTCTGCGCCAATAAATCCAGGTATTTTGTATTCAGCATTGGAAATCCCCTTTCGAATACTTTCATGATTTATATTCTTAAAAAGCAGCTGTTCAGATTAAGCTGTTGATTAAATAAGTTTCCCTGCTTCCAGTCTATAGCAGTTGGCGCGTGGGCTCTAGTGGGAAATACGGCAGCATCAAAAAAACCGGACGCGATATCCGGCTTTTCTCTATTTACCTGTTTGTGCGAATTGGCGGATGCGTGCGCCGATTTCATCTCGGACGTTCTGGAAAACAGTCCATTTCTCTTCTTCGGTGCCTTCCGCTTTTGCCGGGTCCGTAAAACCCCAGTGATCGCGTTTCACATGCGGCGGGGTCATCGGGCATTTATCGGCAGCGTCCCCACATAAGGTCACAACGAAATCTGCATTGTTCAAAATTTCGGTATCGATGATGTCCGAAGTCTGCGTGGAAATGTCGATATCCACTTCGTTCATCGCTTTCACTGCATTCGGATTCAGGCCGTGCGCTTCAATTCCGGCACTCAGCACCTGCCATTCGTCACCAAGAATTTCTTTCCCCCAGCCTTCCGCCATCTGGCTGCGGCATGAGTTTCCGGTGCACAGAAAGTATAATGTCTTTTTCGCCATCTTAAAAACTCCCTCTTTATTTTCTCCAATTAACATATCAGCATTTGCTTATATGTACAAGTGAAGCATCGCCTTTGGATATCTTCATTGAAACGAAGAATCAATGCTCCACGCACACTGGAAATTAAACTCGGCATCTTCTGGATAATTATTTACTAATTCCACAATCAAAACGTTCGATTGTTGATGCTGACCTGCTCCTCTTAACTCTATTGCTTTATTCATTTTTTGTTCCAAATTCAACTCTCTTTTTAGCGACAGCAACAAGGCCACTATTATGGATACCGCATAGCCCAATAAAATTAAAGATGTAATGTATGGAAAGTAACCAGCTTGAACCTGTTGCATTATATCCATCGCCACATAAATGGCAGCCGCAATTGATAGAAGCATGACAAGGAAAACTTTCTTCTCCTCACTTATTTTCATCAATGGCACCCCTTTAAACTCACACTAACGAAACGTCAAACTTCTCGATCAAATCCTTGAATGCCGGTCTTTTATTGCCATCACGGCCTGTTACTTCTTCTGCTGTTATGAGTGAATTCAGCACCGCTTCTTCCGTCGCTTCACCTATTGCACGAAATGCCTCGTCCATATCTTCTTCATGGATCTGCGGAATTATGGAGAGCTGTTCGGGCTTGTCATGCGGAATGCGAGTAGCTGTCGAGAAGCCGATGACGATTTCGCCGCTGCCGTTTGTAATGATCGAACCGGTTCTCGATAAGCCGGCAACGGATCTTTTGAGAATCCGATTCAATTGACGTTCGGATAGCGGCAAGTCTGTTGCGACGATTATCATCACCGAGCCTTTGTCTTCTTCTTTATGGGAGTCACAAAGAGCTTCCTTCAATTCCTGGCCCACCGCTTTTCCTTTCACCAGCAAATCGCTGAGGATGCCGAAATTCGACAGCACCATTACCCCGAGCGTGTAGGTGCCGTGCGCCAATTCGACGAGCCGGGAAGCGGAACCGATACCTCCCTTCAGCGAATAGCACAGCATGCCTCTCCCTGCACCGACCGCTCCTTCCTCGAAGTCGGACGAAGCGTTTTGGAGCGCCTCCAGAACATGTTCCCGCTTCACAAATTTCGCCCGGATATCGTTCAAAAACATATCGTTGCACTCACCGATGACCGGATTCACCGTTCCGGTCGTGCGGCCGATTTCCGGATTCCCCTCCAGCATATAGTCGAATAATGTATCAGCCGCCACGCCAACACCGAGTGTATTCGTCAGTAATATCGGTGTCTCCAGCGTGCCGAGTTCTTCCATTTGGATGGTACCCATCGTTTTGCCGAATCCGTTGATGACGTGACTCGAAGCGATCAGCTTCTCTTTAAACATATTGCCGGGATGCGGCAAAATAGCCGTTACGCCCGTTTGACTGTTGCCTTCACTGAGTGTCACATGCCCGACCATTACGCCTTCCACATCGGTGATGGCGTTGCGCGGTCCCGTTTTCAGCCGCCCGATTTCCACGCCGTAGTCGCGTATCCGTTTTTGATTGAACATTTAATCTGCCCCTTTATAAATCTTTTCCTGGAAAAAGTACTCTCTATCGGATTTTTTCATTAGTTCAAGTCTCTCCTGAAATTAAGGGAGAAAGGTTTTCATTAATATCCTTTACTTTCTGCGTATAGCCAACTATCAAGAGGATTGAAACGGCAAGCAGCACTAACAGGAATGACAGCGTCTTAAGTATTTTACTGAACTTAAACAGTTCAATATTTCTTTGCTCAATTGCCACTATGAAACCAAGAGGGATAATTACCGCAATCAACACTAAAAGACTCTGCAGAATCGAAATATCATCTCTTAAGATAGCAAGCCTTAACTGGTCGTTCAACTCCAGCTCGGATTTGTCGAAAGTATAGGAAGTTTTCTCCAATGCCCCTTGCTTAATTTCAATGGTTTGCTGCTCTTCGTGGTAACTGACCGCTTCGGGAAAAATATTCAAATAAGAAATAAAGTACAGCGAACTCAACAGGAGCGCTCCATAGCTAAATATCTTTATGATACTTATTGCGCTGGACTGTTTTTTCATTGCCATGCGTTCACCTCTCGATATGCTTCAAAATTGATTGGCACATTCACTAAATGCCTCTTCTATTTCATCAACTGCTGGTTTCCTGCACTTCTATCCGGCTGCAGATCAACTCCACAATATCTTCCATTGTCATTTCTTCCGTCAGCATCAGTTCACCTTCTGTGCCGAGATAATCCTGCGGCCGCCACCATGCCCGCATGGATTCTTCTCCGAACGCATTGGCCAGAGCACGCGAGTTATGGCGTTTCACCGTTTCCTCAAAAGGCAGATTGAAATAATAAACATCGGCATTGCCACCGAAGAAGCGGATGAGCCCACGCAGCATATCCCCGTAGCCTTCTTTTATCAATATCCCCTCCAAAATGACAAATTCACATTTGCCTTTGCCATATTCCGTAATCTGTCTGATAAGGTCTATCGACAGGTTTCCTTTTCTGTCGCGGACGCTCAGCATATCGCGCCGGACCGTGTCCTGCGAAACAAGCAGCGTGCCGTCACCGAAATGATCCTGCAGCTTTTTAGCGATTGTGGTCTTGCCGCTGCCGGAATTGCCCCTTAGAATAATCAGTTTTGTATCGATACGAATCAAGCCTTTCCACCAAATGTATGAATTGATTTTGACCATCATGCAGTAATATGAGAATAGAAGGAACTAAGCTTCCCGATAATCTCTTTTGCTTTTATCATAACGCATTAAATGCCTTTTCTTCCCATTCAATTTGAAATTATTTCATTATTCTGTTCAGGAAAGGACTGATCCTATTGAAACACGCATTGGTTATCGGCGGCACCGGCATGCTTGCCCGCACTTCTTTATGGCTGGCGGATAATGGCTACCATGTATCGGTGATTGGCCGGAATCCGGAAAAGATGCAGCGGCTGATCGAACAAAATCCTGCTCAAATTGCGCCGGTCTTAGTCGATTACACGAATAAGGAGGCGTTGGAGGCGCAATTGCTGCATATTCAGCAAAAGAAAGGACCGGTTGGTTTAGTGGTTGCATGGATTCATACAAACGGATCCGAGGTGATTTCCTGTTTGACCGATTCCATTCCTTCTCATCTATCGTGGAAATTATTCCATGTGAACGGCAGCAGCTCGAATCTGGAAGAAATCAAAAAGAAAGCGGCAGTCCCTTCGCATGTTCAGTATCATCAAATCCATCTCGGATTCAAGCTGGAAAACGGCACCTCTCGCTGGCTGACACATGAAGAGATTTCTGGAGGCGTCATAAAAGCGATTATGGAAGAAAAAGCGATACAGCTTGTCGGAACATTGACGCCTTGGGAGGAGCGACCTTAAGTGCTGACTGGAAAAACATACGCCGCGGCGAATGTTCAGGGGATGGTTCCCGCTGAGCGAAACCATCCAATCATTCTGTGTTTTAGGCGTATTTCCAATTTGGTCAAAATACTTTCCATTCCAAAAAGAAGAGAGGTGCTGCTCACCGCAGCACCTCTTTATTAATCAGCCTTCTCTATTTTCTTTATTCGCGTCAGGTATTTTCCATACATGATAAACAGCAATGCCAGACAGAGGAGGAAAAACCACGGCGCGCCAAATCTTGCGACGGCAAAAGGTGTTTCAAACAGAAAGGCGAACAGAAAGTTAAGGCCTTCTTTGTCCCATAAGCCGGGTGTAAAATAGGCATCTTTCGGGTTTCTGTACTGGGAGAAATTATTGAATGTGGCAATCGTCATTACGAAAAATATCACGCAGAATGTACCGTAATATTCGAGCAGGCGGCGAAGATAAGCTTTTTGGGATGCATCATCCGAAAAAAGTTCGTCCATACCATCCGCTGGTTTAAGCCAGTAATGCGATTCTCTGCCTCCCAAATGTGTCCATCCATAATCTTCGTAGAGTTCGATGTACCGCTCCTTCGCTTCTTTCGATCTAAAAGTTTGAAAATCGATCCGAATCACTTGATCCGTGGCAGTTGTTTTTTCAAAATGATAAATCCCAAGTGAGCTGACACGTTTGCACAGCCAGCCTTTTCGCGCCATTTCGTTCAGCCAGTCCTCTTCTTTTTGAATATCCATGAACATTCTAAACTTCTTCATGCTTTACGCCTCCTTCATGGAGTGAAAGAATATGCTGCAGCCTCGCTCGTTCTGTGTCCAGGATCTTTAAACCTTCATCCGTAATGCCATACACTTTTCTCCTGGGCTCATCCGTTGGCAGCAGTTCGATCCAGTGGTATTTCAATAGATTTTCGATGGCCCCATATAAAGTTCCCGCAGCAATCCGGACTTCCCCGTTGCTCATTCCTTCTACTTTTTGCATAATAGCGTAACCGTGCAGAGGCTCCCTCAGCGCCAATAAAATATAATGCATCGTCTCCGTCAGCGGGAGCAGCTTATGTTTTTTCATGAATTCATCCCCTATACAGTTGGACTATATAATTAAAGTATACACAGTCTAACTGTATAGTTCAACTGTATAAATACTTTTTTTGGTGCAACATAAAAAAAGAAGCCTCTCCCGGCTTCTTTTCCCCATCATATCTTCCGCATATAACGCAGCGATACCTGGTCTTCACCGGTATCCGTCTGCTCTATTTTCTTCCCTTGCAACTTAAATCCTCTCGCTTCATAAAACGGGATGCCTCTTTCATTGTCTTCCTGCACCGAAACCCATTGTACCAAAGCACCCTGCTCTTTCTGCAAGCCGGTCAGCGCATCGAGCAACTGCCGTCCGATGCCCTGGTAGCGATACGTTTCAGCCACATACAGCATGAATACCTCGCTCACACCGGGGCTGGTGATGCCGCCGCCAATCACTCCCGCTACGTCAGAGTCGATCAAGGCAACATGCGTATAGAATCCTGCTTCCAGATCGTTCTTAATCCGTTCATGGTTATACCAGAAAGCGACATTCTGTTCCTGGTATTCTTCGCTCAGCTTGCCCTCCACTGTCTGTTTCCAGCCAGTCGAACAGATTTCAGCTATCTCTTCGATGTGGATTTCAGCCGGTTTGATGATCAAAACTGGCATCTTTCTTCCTCCAGTCATCTGCGCTAGCCCGTTTCTATTGCTGGCATTAAAAGACTTTCGTCTCCTGAAGCTCAATCGCCTGCGTCAGCGTATTATAAACTTTGATATCCGAGAAGTCCAAGCCAAGCTGGACGGACGTTTGAGCAATATTCGGGCTGATGCCTGATAACGCGGTCGAGACGCCAATCAGCTTCAGCCCCTTAATCAGCTGGAAAATCTGATGCGCCACCATGGTATCGATAATCGGCACGCCGGATAAATCGATGAAGAGTGTCTCGATTTTATTTTCCGCGCTTTGTTCCAATGCCTTTTCGAAAATGACCTGGGCTCTGTGGGTGTTAATCTCCCCGATCAACGGCAGCAGCCCGATCGTTTCGCCCAGGCGAATGACCGGCGCACTCATTTCGGTAATCAATTCCTGCTGGGCATTCAGCCGCTGTTCTGACGCCAAGGTGTTTTGACGGCTGAATTCCAGGACAATGTCGTTGATGGTGCTCGTGATTTTATAACTGATTTCACTGAATTCCGCCAGCGAAATGCTGTCCTGATGCGTTTCTGCAAATTCTTTTATGAGTTCCAGGTATTGTTTTTCAGTGACAAAAAATTCTTCCAGAATGTCAGATAAAGGCGTGTTCAAATGCCCTTCGTCTTTGGCAATTTTATAAATCCAATCCTGAAATTCTTTCAGAGTTTCTTCATCGCTCTTCTCGAATATGGTACAGAAACGGACATGGAATTCATTATTTTGTTCTTTCAGCTGCTCGATGATTTCCGGATTTTGGGAACCGTAAATGCCATTTTTGTTTTTATCCAGCCTTTCATACCATTGCTCCGTCAAGAAGTCGGTTTTTTCGCAAAGAAACTTATGTAACATTTCGCTTATCATTGGTTTTCTCCTTTTTTCCACTTATTTCCGTTCGATTGGACGGACGTCCTTCTCTTTTTTCTTCCTATCACAAAGTATACTTCAAATTTAACGATAAATAAAAAAAGAAAAGGTTGGCAGTTTAATCCCTTTGATATGAAAAAGGCTTCACGGATACGAAGTCTTCCGGAAGGGTTTGGAGGTTTTCGCTTGGAGAGAATGTTCTTGAACTTTTAGTGAAGACTATTTTACTTTTATGATCGGC
>NZ_JRGN01000231.1 GCF_000775575.1 Planococcus sp. CAU13 | reverse complement strand
AATATAAATTAATAGAAGTTTACATATCAGAAATTATAGGAAGAGAAGGATCTTATATGAAATTGGCGCTGCGCAACCGATTCTGTATAGATTTCTTCCCTTCTTTTTATTGTTGAAATTTTATTATAAAAAACAAAAATTATGGTTTATTCGAAGAGAACTTGTCTAATTGTGGCATTTCGGTGAAACCTTTGAATTATTAAAGGTTTTAGACTGAATCTATAGAATAGGAGAACGAGAAGTAAAAATATTCCAAACGTACATGAAGAAAATTGAAGCCGAGGTGATTCTATATGGAGACGAATAAACCTGTATTATCTGTAAAAGATTTAAGAAAAACATACGAAAGCACAGGTAATCGAGTGGATGCTTTAATTGATGTTAACTTTGATTTATTTCAGGGGGAGCTGCTTGCCATCATGGGGACAAGTGGATCCGGTAAAAGTACCTTGTTGAACATTCTTGGGGCGATGGACAGTCCAACCACAGGAGAGGTAAGTCTAAATGGTTATTATGAAAAGAACATGTTCAAAGAGCCTGCTGCTACTACATATCGAAGAAATAACATCGGATTTATATTCCAGTCTTTTAATCTTTTAAAAGACTTATCAGTAGAAGAGAATATTGCCTTGCCTCTCATTTTGAAGGGGTTAGACAGCAACAAAATCAATACAGACGTGGCGCGTATGTTGGAATTGATGGGTCTGGCAAAGTGGAAAACCCATCGTCCGGTTGAACTTTCCGGAGGGCAACAGCAGCGCGTCGCAATTGGGCGGGCATTGATCACATCGCCGCCAATCGTTCTCGCCGATGAATTGACGGGAAATCTGGATTTCAATACGTCTGCGGATATTCTATCCATTTTAGTCCGTATGAAAGAAGAGTTTAATCAAAGTATTGTCATGGTGACTCATGATGCGTATGTCGCCACTTACGCAGATCGGGTGCTTTTCTTCCATGACGGTTCGATTGTAGATGAATATGCCTGCAGTCATACGGAAGAGGATATGGACATCATTTTGCAGAAGTTCAAGCGGATTATGGAGAGGGTGTCATGATCAAGTCGCTGCAAGGATTAGCCTTTCGATTTTTCCGGGAAAATAAGTTCATCGCGGTTTCTTCCATACTCGGGGTAGCGATTTCGATTTCACTTATTCTAACGATGGCCTTGTTCGTTTCCAACGCGAAGCAATCACTCATGGATGAAGTACAGCAGATGTTCGGCACAATGGACCTGGCTGTCGGGTATAACCCCGAACAGGGAAAAATAATCGACCCAGCTCTTGCGAACCAATTAACTGCTTTTGATGCAGTGGAGGAGTCTTCATCTGTCCTGCTCTCGCGGCTGTATATAGAGCAATTGGAAAATACCATCTACACAATCGGAGCAGAAAACGATGCTTTGGCAAAAAGCCGGTATCATTTCTCAGAAGACCTCGCGCAGGATGATGTGATTTTGAACAGGCGGCTGGCAGAAGCGTTGCAGGTTCAAGCAGGCGACAAACTGATGCTGGAGAACCGTGAATATACAGTCAAGGAAGTTACGGCGGATCTGGAAGCCGCCGGACCAGTGACAGATACCCTTATCCTGGCGAAAAGCCGCGTTCAGTTGCTGGAATACGAAAAAACCGACATCTACCAGGAAGCGACCTATATCCTCATGAAAGCAAAAGAAGATGATCGCATACTGGAACTGGCCCAGGGGTTGAAATCAGTGGATTCGGAACTCCGCGTTGATATTGCGACCGAGGATGAATTTGTCAGAGCGAATCTGGATCTGCTCAATCAATTCATCATCGTCCTAGCGGTTCTCGTACTCGTTCTCACATCCTTGTTCATCATTTCCAATTTTGAAGTGTTCCTGTATAAATACAAAAATCAACTGGCTATCATGCGCGCTTTGGGAGCGTCCACGAAACAGATATTTACAGTCGTGTTCCTGCAGTCCGGACTGATCAACATTCTGGGGGCAGTGACGTCGTTCTTTCTGGTGCTTGGCAGTCATCAATTTATTCAGAGTTGGCTTGGACCGCTTTTAAACATTTCAATCACCAGAAATGCGTTCAACTTCGGTCTGGCATTTCTGATAATCGGCATCAGTTTTGCGATTATCCAGGTTTTCATGCTTATACCGGCATATCGCAGCAGCAAAGTTTTGCCGCTGACCATCATGCAGGAAAATGAAACGATCCATCTCCCTTATCAGAGGGTGCGAACGCTCTTTGGACTGGGTTTGATGACAGTAAGTATCGCTTTCATTACGTTCGGTTTCTTCTTCGCTCATCTCGTCCTTTTACTCCTGTTAGGTGCAGTATTCCTGGTCTTGAGTATGTTCTTACTGCTGCCGATATTCATCACACCGTTTTTGACGGGCTTGTTGCCAGCCATCAAATCCGTATTCGGCAACATATCTTTCATCACGGTGAAAAACTTGATTCCTCAAATCCGAAAGAACATTCTGGTCGTTCTGATTATCAGTGCGATGATGGTGATTGCTGTTTTCGGTTCTACTTTTATTCAGACCATCAGTCAAAGTGATGAAGAGTATGTGAAAAGACAGTTCCTTACGGAGATTCTCATCACGAGTTCAGTTGGTGGTGAACAGGCAGTCAGTCAAGAGGAACTGCAGCAAGCAGTCAATCGGCTGCCAGCAATTGAAAGCATCAGTACACTCAGTGGCTTGCATGGTCATACGATGTACTTCAACGATCAGACAGTATCAGTAGATTATGCATATGCGGATCTGGAAGCAATGCAAGAACAACAATTGATACCGGCTCTTCATACCACAAATGGTTTTCAGGCGGTCATTTCAGAAGAAGCAGCTGAGTTATATGGTCTTACAGTTGGTGCGGAAGTGCGTATCGAGCAGTTTTACGAAAGCACCGAATCGGCCTTTACCATTTCGGCCATCGCTAAGGAGTTGCCTCACTGGGCAGACGTCTTAATTGATTGGAACGCCACAATGGAGGACCCGGAGCTTAGCGTTGCGTTTGTCCAGCCGGTGGACGAAGATGTTCTCTATGCAGCCGGCGAGATTCAAAATCTCTTTCCAATGTTGACGGTGTCCAGTTTCGAACAGTCTTTGGAGCAGTCACAGCAGATGTCGTTCCAGCGCTCGTCCATCTTTCTTGTCGTGCTTGCAGTCATTCTCTTCAGTGTCATGCTGGGCGTTGTAAATACTTTGATTAATAATATCCACTCACGAAGAAAAGAATATGCGGTTCTGCGGGCAATTTCCCTGAGTCCGAAAGGGATTATCCAGGCTGTACTAACCCAGGTGGCGGTCTATCTCGTCATCGGTGTGGTGTTCGGCAGTGTTGCAGGATTTGCCTTGACATATGTGCTTAGCTTAGTGGACGGGACCCCATTACGGTTCGATTTCCAGCTCGTTGCCGCATTGCTGGGGGTGATAATAACCGCCTCACTGCTTGTATTCATCCCGTTTGCCAATAAAATCGGCAAGATGACGATTTCTACAGAACTCATGCAGGACAATAAATAAGAAACTAACTGAAGAAGAAGCTAATGAGGGATTATCGGAAGGAAAGAAGTGATGGACTAAGCTTCTTTCCTTCCTTTTGTTCGTTTAAGTGTACTTTTGCGAACGCTATTAATTCCAAAATTAACTAGCTATTTAATGAGCCTCTAAGTATATTTAAAGAAAAGTACATAGGTTATGGTACAAATGCAACTAGAATAAACTTTGGAAGATATCTTTCATCAAAGAAATGAGCTTGTTATAAATGACATTGTGATTAAAGGAGAAGGAGAATGAGAATGAGACCACTACCTTTTATAGGTGCGATGCTAGTTCTAATATTGATAATTACTGGTTGTAATCAACAGCCTAATATTGATATCACCGACGTCTTGATTCAAACAAGCGAAGCAATTGAAGAATTAGATGGTGTAGAAACTACTGCGACTTCTTTTGACGGGGAAAGTGATGTTAAATTTAGGATTATGGTTGAGGGGCACCTAACAGAGAAAGAAGCTGAATTTTTATTTGATCAAGTATTAGAAAATATTAGAAAGTTGTCGAATCATTCTGATGTCTGGAATTATTATAACGGGTACTTTGATATAAAAAATTACGATGACATGGTTAAGTATGAAGCAACTAAAATTATGGGAGAACCTTTTGCTATCTCGTCTAACTAAATTCCTAAACCGTCTTTGGTTTACATATCAGGAATTAT
>NZ_JRGN01000092.1 GCF_000775575.1 Planococcus sp. CAU13 | reverse complement strand
CTGTCGCTTTTCTTATCTTAATGTTCATCCAGTGTTTCTTTCGACAAATGCTTGCTCATTTCGGCGTACTGGACGAAAACGCGGGCCAGCTCGCGAAGGCGGTCGTGGACATCTTCGCTTGTGATGTTATTGTCCGCATCAAAATGGCTCGAGTGTGTGTAGACGTAGTTCGGCGTCACAAGCGAGCGGAAATAATCGAGAATCGGCTTCAGCTGATTTTCGATGACCAGGTGATGCTGGTACGTTCCGCCGTTTGCCACGATTGAAACCGGTTTATAGCGCATTGTATGCGGATGAAGCAAATCGAATGTATTTTTCAGCACACCCGGAATGGACCCCTGGAAAATCGGCGTCGCGATGATATAGCCGTCGGCGTCTTTGAAACGGCGTGCAATTTCCTGCATGCTGTCGTTGTACTCACCAAGCGGTCGACCATCAACAAATTGGTGTTCATAATCAGCCAGGCTTAAAATCACCAATTCCATGTCCGGCTGAAAATCCTGGATGTACATTTTCACCTGCTCCAGGATTGCGCCTGTTTTTCTTCCCACAATCGTGCCGTCCACCAATAAAACCTTCATAAAGCTGTTCCTCCTCAAGTCCGTATATACTGGGCAAATATTGCTGCCTCTAAATGATTTTCTATTCCGGTCCGCAATTAAATTACAACCGCCGGACTCGGCTTTATTCCATCATAACAAACCGTGTATCCGGAGATGTATCGAAAAACCTTATGAAATCAAGATTTCATTCTTTAGGCGGAGAAGCACCGTTTTTTGCGCGCTTATTTTCCAGGCGTTCCTGGGTCCGGTCGGTTTGGCGGACGGGCGACGTAAAGCTGACAATGGTGTCGCCGGTTTTCGGCTCCTGGAAGCTTCCGCTGGTAAAGAAATCAATTCGCCCCTGTTCCCGTTCAATAAACAACAGGATCGTGTCAGCACTCCATTTCTGTTTGTAGTCCTCAAACGTGTACTGCTCCGTCAATTGCGTTTTGCGGATGGTGTACCCTTCTTCCGCTTTCCGGTTCAGTTCGTGGATATTCCATTCATTGCCGAAGAGTGTCCGGCCTTTCAGCGTGGCATTCAAATCATCCGGATTTCCCTGGTGAATAGACGTTTTATACATATTTTCACGGCCGAAATCGGGAACGAAATTATTGATGACCAGCGCATTATAGGAATCCAGTTCACTCGCCATGATCATCGTATCATAGGATGTCAGCTCCAATTCATATTGGGTGTGTTCAGACAGAATCTCACCCGTGAACGTATTTAAACCTGCGAGACGCGCAGCCTGCAGCCTCCCCCATGAGGGATCCATGATCAATACGTTTTTATTGTTTTCAGCAAGGGCTTCAGCAAATTTCAGGACAAAGCCTCCTGTTCCGACGATCAGAATGCCCGGCTGATCACCTGATGACAGTCCCAGCTTGCGGCCGAGCCATCCAATTGTGAAGCCATGGGCGACGACTGTTGAGAAGACGAGCGCAAACGTCAGCGCCGTCAACAACTCGGCGTCCTGAAAACCTGCGTCCAGCAGAACCCCCGCAAAATAACCGGAGACCGTAAGCGCCACAATCCCCCGCGGTGCAATCCAGCCGATGAGCGTCCTTTCCTGCAGCGACAGATCTGTTCCGATAGTCGACAGCCAGATGGACAGCGGACGCACCAGGAACAATGTCGCAAGCACGAAAGCGATAATGCGCCAATTGAAAATTTCAATCAGCACATCCAAGCTGAGTGAAGCGGTCAGCATCACGAAAATACTGGATATCAGCAAAACCGAGATATTCTCCTTGAAGTGCCGCATATCGTTAATCGAAGCGATATGCATATTGGCCATTACCATACCCATTGCGGTCACAGCAAGCAGCCCTGTTTCATGCATGACGATATCCGACAGAACGAATGTCAGCAGCACTACACCGAACACGAGCGGCGCCTTCAGGAATTCCGGCACCTGGCCTTTTTCAATCATCCTTCCAAGCAGCCAGCCCACGCCAGCCCCGAGTGCAACGGCAAAGAGTGACGCCAGGAAAAACATTCCAAAAGCGCCGGCGGTGACATCGCCGACCGCAAACAGCACAAATTGAAATGCGAACAAGGCAAGCAGAGCACCGAATGGGTCAACGACAATGCCTTCCCATTTCAAAATCGCAGCTGGACGCGGTTTTAATTTTGCCTGCCGCAGTAAAGGAAGAATCACCGTCGGCCCCGTTACAATGAACAGGCCGCCGATTACAAATGCCACGGCCCATGACAAGCCGGCTATATAATGCGCGGCGAGTGATCCGCAGATCCATGCGATAAAAGCGCCGAGCGTCACAATCCGCAGGACCGGTTTATTGAATCCCCGGATTTCCCTGAAGTTTAAATTCAGGCTTCCCTCAAATAAAATTATGGCTACAGCCAGTGAAATGAAAGGCTTGAACAACTCCCCAAAACTTTCTTCCGGTTCGATGATTCCGAGAAAAGGTCCGACAATCAACCCGGCAATCGACATGAGCACAATCGCCGGCAAGCGGAAGCGCCAGGCCAACCACTGGGAAATCACGCCGAGAAAAATGATTAACATGAGATCGAATAACAATGTATCGATTAGCCTTCGCCTCCTTTTGGATATTTCCAAGACATTATACGGGGTTTATTCCCTCAATTAAAAGCAGTATGTCAGGCGAAATGATTTTAATCTCACGGATTTATGCTATAATGAAGGAAAAATGCGGGTGATTATGTGAACAGGCAGGAAATTGAATATCAGATTTCAGAACTGAAAATGGATTATGTGCGCCATCAGGGCGACATCGAGAAACTGGAGACGACCGGACACGCCAAAATGGTGGAGAAAGCGGAACAGCGCCTCGAACGGATGGAACAGCAATTAGCGGAATTAAACCAAAAACTCGCGGATTTGTAGCCGCGGTTTTTTTTTGAGTGTTTTATGGGATGACGACTTTTCAGCTATAAATGGAGGAATTAATAAATGAGTTTATTGACAGTAGAAAATTTAAGCCATACGTTCGGCGACCGCACATTGTTCAGCGATGTGTCGTTCCGCTTGGTTGAAGGCGAACATGTGGGACTTGTAGGCGCAAACGGTGTCGGCAAGTCGACGATGATGAATATTTTGACGGGCAAACTGATCCACGATGCCGGCCGTGTGGAATGGCAGCCAAAAACGCATTACGGCTACCTGGATCAACATACGCAGCTGACACCGGGACGCACAATCCGTGAAACGCTGCAGGATGCTTTCCTCCCGCTGTATAAAAAAGAAGAAGAATTAAATGAAATCGCTATGAAAATGGGCGACCCGGATGCGGATCTTGAAGCGCTGATGGAAGATATGGCAGAAGCGCAGGACGCGCTTGATGCCGGTGATTTCTATACACTTGATGTGAAAATTGAGGAGATTGCACGCGGGCTTGGCCTGGATGCAATCGGACTGGAACGTCCGGTTGAAGCGTTATCCGGCGGACAGCGGACAAAACTGCTCTTGGCGAAGCTTCTGCTCGAGAAACCAAAAGTCTTGCTTCTGGATGAGCCGACAAAC
>NZ_JRGN01000249.1 GCF_000775575.1 Planococcus sp. CAU13 | reverse complement strand
TAAGACGAGTGCTCTTCTCGGCTTATTGTGTGAGCTTAGTCCAAAGCGACGAAGCGAGTTATAAAACGAATTTCTTTTATGATTCATTTTAAACAGACACAAAAAAAGAGGCTGCTTTCCGAATGATTCGGAAAACAGCCTTTCAAAACTTCTATAAAAAGGGGGTCAATTTACTAGTCTTACTATACCTCTTATACATGTCAAACGTATTACAGGTACATTAAGAAAGTATTAAATTAAACATTCTGTCCAATTTTCTCGACCAGTTCCTCAATATAATGCTGTGCTGCCTGAGCAGCGATACTTCCGTCACCTGTTGCTGTGACTACCTGACGCAGCGTTTTCTCGCGCAGGTCGCCTGCTGCATAAATGCCCGGAACCGAAGTTTCCATTTTTTCATTTGTCACCACATAGCCTTCGTCATTCAAAATGCCAAGGTTTTCAAATGGTTTTGTCAACGGAAGCATACCGATATAGATGAATACGCCGTCGATCTCTTTTTCAGTTTCAGTGCCGTCTTTAGTGGACACCAGTGTAACACCTGAAACTTTGCCGTTTTCGCCTTTGATTTCCTTCACCGTGTGGCTCCAGATAAAATCGACTTTGTCATTGGCAAAAGCACGGTCCTGAATAATTTTCTGTGCACGCAATTCATCTCTTCTATGGACGATCGTCACCTTATCAGCGAAACGGGTCAAATAAACGCCTTCTTCAACAGCTGAATCTCCGCCTCCGACAACAATGAGGTTTTTCTGTTTAAAAAATGCTCCGTCACAAACTGCACAATAGCTGACACCGCGGCCGCCCAGTTCGGATTCGCCCGGGATGCCCATTTTTTTGTATTCCGCACCAGTAGTCAGGATGACCGCACGCGCTTTATATTCTTTCGAGCCTGCTGTGATTGTTTTATACTCTTCTCCGTCGACAATGCCTTTAACATCGCCATAAGCATATTCAGACCCGAATTTTTTAGCGTGCTCAAACATTTTTGTGGAAAGATCCGGACCCAGAATATGATCAAATCCGGGATAGTTTTCAATTTCTTCCGTGTTGGCCATTTGGCCGCCCGGGATTCCCCGCTCAATCATCAATGTGGACAGATTGGCACGGGATGTGTAGACCGCTGCTGTCATTCCAGCTGGTCCGGCACCTATAATTATTACGTCATAAATTTTTTCGGTCTCAGTCATCTCGAATCCTCCTAACTTTCAATAGCTAAATCGTATAAGATTCCACCTCTGGCATCAACTATTATGCCTATGATTCAAACAATGGAAGATACTTGATCAGCTCATTTATATACTTCGTCAGAGTTGAAGAAGTTATGCCGTAATGTTCAGCAACCGATTTTTTTGTGATGCTGCGGTCTCTCGAAGACCTCACCATATAATCGACCGAGGCTGCCAAAGCTTTCGGATTTTTGAATACATAATTTCGTTCAAAAGCATTGCTGACCAGCATAAACCACATCTGGAATGCGTAGGAGCCCTGCTGGGTGACCATGCCTTCTGCTTCATAGAGGATTTCCGCCGTTTTCATTGCGCGCATAAATGCACTTTCTGCCGGTACATTTTCTTTGAAGGCATGACCAAGCGCATAGCCCAGCATGAATGTTTCAATTACTGTCGGCTGCTCACTTTTCAGCCACTTCGGGTGTGAAATGATTTCCTGTTTATGCGATGATTTACCGAGAAGGAATAAGCCGAATAACCGCTCACTCCGCTGGGGATGATCCAATTTGCTGACAAGGTACTCGCGGTCGTGCTCGAGCGCATCCGAATGCGGCATTGAAGTGTTGTCCTGCCAAGGTTCATAGCCTTCTTTTCCAGGATCCATTGCCGTTAACTGCCTCCATGCCTGTCTTGCAATCTCTTCATGATTTGAATGATAAGCGGCATGCGACAGCCAGAAATAAAATGCAGGATCTCCATCAAAGCCTCTTTTTTGCAGGCTTCTCAGCCAGCGGAAAGCTTCTTTGTATTTTCCTACAAGGGCAAAAGTTGCCCCCAGTTTATAACGGTGTTCAAAGACATAAGGCTGGATTTTTTTCAGAAGATCCAGAATATCATCGAGTTCATCGTTTTTCTCATAATAGTGGAATACCGCCAAATTGCATAACGCGTGCAGGTTTCCGGTATTTCTTCTCAGTACATCATGGAGCAGCGCTTTCGCCATTTCCGTTTCGCCGATATAGAAATAGGCAAGCGCCAGATTGTTATGGGCGCCCCAGAAATCAGGTTTGTCTGCGATCAAATCTTCGAGCATTTTAATCGCATCCGTAAAATTCCCCTGCTCCATCAATCGGCGCGCTTTTTCCTGCAAATAGAAATATTCGCTGTCCTGCGCTTCCCCTTCGTCGTCCAGCAGCTGCCAGTCTTCCTGTTCCGCGAAATCGATGATTTCCATCGCTTCTTCCGCATATTTGCCGTTAATATCGGCCTCTACGTATCTTTTCGCATATTTCCGGGCATCAAGAAATAAACCCATATGCGCATGCACTTCAGAAAGGAAAAACAGGATGTCCGTCTCTTCCGGGTCAAGATCCTGAGCTGTCCGGAGAACGTCCATTGCCTGTTCAAATTCCTGCATTTCCATCAGTACGATGCCAAATTGCATCATGATCAGCGGATCTTCCGGACTCAGTTCAGTTGCCCGCTGCAGATACTTATGGGCTTTCGGGTAATTGTCACGCTGCAATTCCTTGAGCGCTTTCTTATAATAATATTCACCTGTAGGAATGAATGACAGCACATTCTCTTGGTTGTTCTTTTTTTTATTCTCCAAAATTAGCCTCCGCAAAAGTAAAAGGGTCGACCGCAATCGCCCCTTCCTTTATTATCATGCAATTATACCATATGCGCGGCTTATTTACCTGCAGTTTTTGACTGGTGGCGATCCTTCAGAACTGCCATCACCTGATCGAGGTCGACGTTCTGTTCCTGAAGCAGCACCATGACATGATAGAAGAGATCTGCAGTCTCCATCGCCAGCTCTTCCGCATCCCGGTTCTTCGCCGCGATGATTACTTCGGCCGCTTCCTCTCCGACTTTTTTGCAGATCTTATCGACGCCTTCTTCAAACAGATAAGTCGTATATGCACCTTCCGGCATGTCCCGCTGGCGGTTGCGGATCAGTGTTTTCAGTTCATTGAACATATCTCCCGCTGAAACCTTCCGTTCCCCGTGCAATGTGTCGTTGAAACAGGACTGTGCACCGGTGTGACAGGCCGGGCCGTTCGGAATCACTTCGTAGATGACTGCATCAGCATCACAATCCGCCTGCACAGAAACAACTTTCTGAGAATTGCCGCTGCTTGCCCCTTTGTGCCATAATTCCTGGCGGCTTCTGGAATAGAGCCATGTTTCCCCGTTCGCCATTGTTTTGTCGAGTGCCTCCTGATTGGCGTAGGCCAAAGTCAGCACCTGTTTTGTTTCACTGTCCTGGATAATTACAGGCACCAGTCCGTTATCATCAAATTTCAGTTCAGTCATCGGACAATCACTCCTTCTGCGCGCAGGTAGTCTTTCACTTCTGCAATGCTCGTTTCTTTATAATGGAAGATGGAAGCTGCGAGCGCCGCATCGGTGTCCACTTTCTCGAAAACTTCCTTGAAATGTTCGCGGTTTCCTGCGCCGCCGCTGGCGATGACCGGAACTTCCACGGCATCGCGCACCGCTTTTGTCAACGCCAGGTCAAAACCGTCTTTTTGGCCGTCTTTGTCCATGCTCGTCAGCAGCAATTCGCCTGCACCGAGTTCAACGCAGCGCTTCGCCCACTCCACGGCATCCCAGTCGGTTTTATTGCGGCCGCCGTGCGTATAGACGTCCCAGCCCTCGCCATTCCATTTCGCATCAATCGCCACAACGATGCACTGGGAGCCGAAAAAGTCTGCGCCTTCTTTGATCAGCTCCGGCCGGTCGAGCGCCGCTGTGTTCAATGAAACCTTATCCGCCCCGGCGCGCAGCATCCGTTTCATGTCATCGAGTGTACGGATGCCGCCGCCCACC
>NZ_JRGN01000131.1 GCF_000775575.1 Planococcus sp. CAU13 | reverse complement strand
GTTTATCGTCGATTCCATTAAAAACACAAAAAAGCCGGCCGCAGAATGCCAGCCGACTCCATTTTAACTATATTACTTAACCCAACCCAAAATCATTTCCCGAATCAGCTTGCTCGCCGTGTTCGCCGTCTGATCGGAATGGTCATAGACCGGTGCCAGTTCGACCAGGTCGAAGCCGACCACATTGACGCCTGACGCTGCGATGGCATGGATCGATGCCAAGAGCTCGCGCGATGTGATGCCACCCGCGTCAACTGTGCCGGTGCCCGGTGCATGCGCCGGATCGAGAACATCCAAGTCAATCGTGACGTAGACGTTGCGGCCTGCAAGCGTCGGGAGAACTTCTTTCAGCGGCTCCAGCACTTCGAATTTCGAAATGTGCATGCCCTGCTCTTTTGCCCATTCGAATTCTTCTTTCATGCCGGAACGGATGCCGAATGAATAGACATTCGTCGGTCCGATATGATCCGCGATTTTACGGATCGGCGTGGAATGTGAATATTCTTCGCCTTCGTAGTTTTCACGGAGATCCGTATGCGCGTCGAAATGGATGATTGCGAGGTCGTCGTATTTGCTGGCGACCGCCTTCATGACAGGCAATGACACCAAGTGTTCGCCGCCCATGCCCATCGGGATTTTATTGTCTGCCAAAAGTGTATGAACGTATGTCTCGATTTCCAGCAGTGATTTTTCCGGATTGCCGAACGGCAGCGGAATGTCGCCTGCATCAAAGAACTTTACGTCGTCCAGTTCGCGGTCCAGGTACGGGCTGTATTCTTCCAGCCCGATCGACACTTCACGGATTTTGTTCGGGCCAAAACGGGAGCCTGGACGGAAACTTACCGTCCAGTCCATCGGCATGCCGTATAGCACCGCTTTGGATTCTTCGTAATTCGGATGGCTTTTGATGAACACTTTACCTGAATACGTTTCGTCAAATCTCATCTTTTATTCGCCTGCCAGATCTTTCACGAATTTCGGCAGAACAAATGCCGCGTTATGCAATTCTTTCGTGTAGTATTTTGTGTCGATGTCGTGGAAACGCTCTGCCGGCACAACCAGTGGATCGTATTTCTTCGAACCGATCGTGAATGCCCAAAGGCCTGACGGGTAAGTAGGAATGTTCGCCAGATACAATTTCGTAATCGGGAAAATTTCCCGGACGTCGCTCTGCACCTGCTTGATCAGATCCGCTTTGAACCACGGATTGTCGGATTGGGCGACGAAAATGCCGTCTTCTTTCAGCGCTTTAGAAATGCCTGCATAAAAGCCTTTCGAGAATAAATTCACAGCCGGGCCAACCGGTTCAGTTGAATCGACCATGATGACGTCGTATTCGTTTTCCGCTTCCGCAATGTGCATAAAGCCGTCGCCGACAATCACTTCAACGCGCGCATCTTCAAGGCCCGATGCAATCGATGGCAAGAATTTCTTCGAGTACTCGATCACTTTACCGTCGATATCGACAAGCGTCGCTTTTTTAACAGAAGGGTGTTTCAGGACTTCACGGATCACACCGCCGTCGCCGCCGCCGACAACCAGCACGTTTTCCGGATTCGGATGCGTAAACAAAGGCACGTGCGCCACCATTTCATGGTAGACGAACTCATCTTTTTCGGAAGTCATGACCATGCCGTCAAGGAACAGCATATTGCCCCATTCAGCCGTCTCCGCCATCTCCAAATACTGAAAATCCGTCTGCTCCGTGTGAAGCGTTTTGTTGATTTTCATCGTAATCCCGAAATTCTCGGTCTGCTTTTCTGTGTACCAGAATCCTGCCATCTATAATCAAACTCCTTTATCCTATATAGTAATCACTTAAAAAAGTATAAGTGTTTTCACCGAAAGTGCAATAACATTTTTCATACAGTTTTCTTTACCCGGCTGACACTAAGTTATTCATGCAAAATAAAAAGGCTTTCTGCACAGAGAATTTTTCCCTGCACAGAAAACCTTTTTAATCCCGTCGGGCAAAGAAAGTGACATGAGGCATTGGGCTTGGGTTTGTTCACAATCGCTCACGCCACTTGCCTGCTGACAGGTGTCCTAGCTTTCTATTTAAAAGCTGTAACTTCAGTGTACTGCGTTTGGGCTGCAACTTCAACTGCCTGTTATACCCATTTTCAAAAGTCATAGTTTGTTCATTAATGATAATAAAACACTTCAATTAGCAAATAAATGACTTCCATTTTTTCAATATGTGTGAACTGCTCTTCCCGTGATTGTTATATCAATCTAACTTTTCAAGCAAAAGAGAACTCCAGCCATTGCCGGCTGGAGCTCTCTTATTTCATGCATCCAATTCAGTGTGAAGCTGTTCAGAGCTGTTATTCCACATTTCAGGGTTGTGGCTCCGGAGATATTCGGCAAGCACCCGTTTAGACGGTGCATCCATATTCTCGACAAGGATTCTGCGCTTCATCGATTTGTCCATGCGGTTGACGTGATCTGCAAGAATCTTGTAGCCGCGCCGCTTTTCACGGTTGACCACCATTTCACAGGCAGTAACCCCTGCGTAATACGGACCTGCCGGGTTGAAGTCGATTGTAATCCAGATCAGCCAGTAATCCTTGCCGCCTGCTGAATCCTCCCGGTTCGTCGTGAACTTGATGCCGCGTTCCACTTCACTGCGGGCGTGCATGGCACCGATATCAATAAAGGCTTCCTGCTCTGCGACGTCGATGAACAGCGGCGACACGTTTTCAAGTGACAGCGAGCCGATGCCGTAGCCTTTATGGCCGTCGGTCGGATCGTCTTTTATGATGGTGAAGCCAAGTTTTTGTTTCGGTTTTTCATTGTTCGACATGTGTACATTCCCTCCATTCTGCTATGATAAGGTTGAACCCAAAGAAAAGGAGCTGTGTCCATTATGCCATACGTAACTGTCAAAATGCTCGAAGGAAGAACGGAAGACCAGAAACGCGCGCTTGTCGAAAAAGTCACCGAAGCTGTTTCCGAAACAACCGGCGCTCCGGTTGAGAATGTTGTGGTCTTTATCGAAGACATGAAGAAAACGGATTACGGGACGAAGGGTAAGTTATTCTCTGATCAGTAATATCGCCCGAACTTTAAGGCTTCCTTGATGGAGGCCTTTTTAATTTCCCCAAAATCACTGCTTCAATTCATCAATAAAATCAAAAGCTTCCCCAATTTCTTCATCTGTAAAATTCAATTTCCCTTTTACGCTGTGCAGTTTCGCGATCTGCTCTCCCTTCGCCAGATCATCGAAAAACATCAATGTTGCTGTCAGTTCGAGGAACCTTGCGCTTTTACCGTTAAGCCTGATTGCATGTTCGGCATTTTCCAGCACGGGCTTTCCGAGTGCATTCCGGAATTCAAGGCCTTCTTCCGTCACCGTATAGCGGTACTGGACATACGAACTTTTGTCTTCCTTCTGTTCGCTGATAAAGCCCATATCGCAGAGTTCCTCGATGCGTGCAGTCAATTCCTCCGAATACGGTCCGTAAATATGGAATTCATATTTTTCCTGAAACGGGACACCGATTTTCTTCAGTATGTATATCATCTTCTGCAATTTCTTCCGTCCGGTTACACCTTCCGCCGTGGAGATGAAATCCACTATTTTTGCGTGTTCCTGGAGCAATTAAACCCCTCCTTCTCTCAGCAGCTCAAGAATCTGCTGTTTTATTTCCTTCTTTTTGCCATCTATCAGTAATTCCGCCGGGAAATACAATTTATAATCGGTGCGGCGTTTGCCGGAAATGCCGTCGACGATCTGCGACAGGCGCGACAATTCCTTGATGTCGCCGTTTGGCATGAGCAAGTGGATCGGCAGACGCTCTTCCTCCTCGCCCGGCCGGTAGAAATCATAAGGCAGGTCGGAAGTCGAATCGTCGATCAGGTAATATTCCGGATCGATGCCGGCTCTATTGAATAACTGGACGAGTTCGCCCATCTTTTTATAATCCTTGCCCGGATCAAAATCGACGTACTGGAACAGCCGGCGGTTGACGAAACGGTCGCAGAGGTCCGAGAGAATCGGATCGCGTTCGTCCATCCATAATTGGAAATACGTCATCAAGACACCTTCATCCAGCGCGAGATACTCTTTCAGCGTGAATGTTTTATTGAAGAAAGCCAAAAAATGCGTCGGCGGCTGCTCGAATTTATAGCCGTGGCCGCTCAGATACTTGGCGCGCTGCAGAATCTTGCGGAGAATGACCTCGGCACTGCGTGCGACGGGATGGAAATAAACCTGCCAGTACATCTGGTAGCGGCTCATGATGTAATCTTCGACCGCGTGCATGCCGCTCGATTTGATGACGACCTGGTCATCAACGGGACGCATGACGCGCAAAATCCGTTCCATATCGAAATGGCCGTACGAAACCCCTGTGTAGTAGGCATCGCGCTGCAGATAATCCATCCGGTCGGCGTCGATCTGGCTCGATATCAATGAAACAACTTGTTTATTGGCATAAGTTTTGCCGATGACTTCCGCGACTTTCTTCGGAAAATCAGTCGCCACTTTTTGGAGGATGCTGTTCACTTCCGTGTCGCCTTCCAGAATTTCACGGGTGAAATCTTCATGGTCGACATTGAATACTTTTTCAAATGAATGCGAAAAAGGTCCGTGGCCGAGGTCATGCAGCAGCGCGGCACAGAGGACAACGAGGCGCTCGCTTTCATCCCAGTCCGGGCGGTTGTGGAAGATATCATCAAGGATCCGCCGAACGATTTCGTAAACACCGAGGGAATGGCTGAATCGGCTGTGTTCGGCTCCGTGAAATACTAGATAGGACGTGCCCAGCTGCTTGATACGCCGAAGCCGCTGAAATTCCCTTGCATTGATGAGATCCCAGATGACCCTGTCGCGCACGTGGATATACCTGTGGACCGGATCTTTGAACACTTTTTCTTCCGCTAATTTCTGTTTTGCATATTCCACAGACGCACCTCCAGAATTTTACTATTATATTTCAGTTTACATCAGCCTGTTCCAGCGCATCAAGTGGCTCTCAGCATTTTTGCGTTGCGCTCCACAACCCGCTCCAGATAATAGCCATAACGTTCGGCTTCCTCCGGCTGCAGAGGTTTCAGCTGTGGCTTGTCGAGCAGGTTATACAGATCGATGACCACTTCTGCAACAGTGATTTCTTTTCCCAGCAGCTCACTGAGCGATGCCATCGTCTCCGGTTGGATTGCCGGATAGGCGAATTTCGTTTCTTCCCCCTGCAGACCAGTGTCATAAAAGTCCCGGATCAATTCCGCGCGCTCCGAACCGCTGCCTTCAACGCATAAATACACCTGCACGGCGATGCCTTTTCGGATGCGGCGCTGCGAAATGC
>NZ_JRGN01000012.1 GCF_000775575.1 Planococcus sp. CAU13 | reverse complement strand
ATTTAGTTGCGGTTACCTATTTTCAGATTCTCCAAAACGGGTAAACCATATAATAGAAGTATTTATTGTCAGCAGCCATTGAAAACAAGTCAGAAGAAAGGTGATCTTATGAAAAACACGACCAATATTCCGGCAGTCGGCTGGAATTTCGATAACAGCTATGCGCGCCTGCCGGAAAAATTTTTTACAAAAACAACACCGGAGCCGGCACGGACTCCGGAACTCATTCTGTTCAATGAAGAGTTGGCCGAATCGCTCGGCCTCGATGCGAAAACGCTTCAGTCGGAAACCGGTGCAAATATTTTGTCAGGCTCACAGATTCCGGTTGGCGCTGAGCCGATTGCCCAGGCATATGCCGGCCATCAATTCGGCGGATTTACGATGCTCGGTGATGGCCGCGCCGTTCTGCTTGGTGAACAATTGACTCCCGACGGACAGCGTTTTGACATTCAACTTAAAGGGTCCGGCAAAACTCTCTATTCGCGTGGTGGTGACGGACGCGCGGCACTCGGGCCGATGATACGTGAATATATCATCAGTGAAGCGATGCACGGACTCGGCATCCCGACAAGCCGCAGCCTGGCTGTCGCAACTACGGGCATTCCTGTTGTACGGGAAACTTTCCTTCCGGGCGCTGTGCTGACCCGCATTGCGTCAAGCCACCTCCGTTTTGGGACATTTCAGTTTGCGGCCCAGTGGGGAACCTATGACGAATTGAAGGCTCTGGCGGATTATGCGATCGACCGCCATTATCCTGAAATCCGGAACCACGAAAACCCCTACCTCGAACTTTTGAAAAATGTTATCTCCCGCCAGGCACAGCTCGTTTCAAAATGGCAGCTTGCCGGTTTTATTCACGGCGTCATGAATACGGACAATATGACCATCAGTGGCGAGACGATTGATTACGGGCCATGCGCATTCCTCGATACGTATGAACCCGGCCGCGTGTTCAGTTCGATTGACCAGTACGGCCGCTATGCTTACAGCAACCAGCCGAAAATCACCGGCTGGAATCTGGCACGCTTTGCCGAAACCCTGATTCCGCTGATCGATAAAGATCAGGATCAGGCAATTGAACTGGCACAGGACGCGCTTGGTGATTTCGGCAATCAATTCCAGAGCCACTGGACCGGCGGCATGAAAGCGAAACTCGGACTGTTTGGCAATCAGGACGGCGACCACGATTTGATTGATGGGCTGCTGAAATTGATGCATGACCATAAAGCAGATTATACGAATACATTCCGCGCGCTGACTTTCGGCAAGCCGGAAGAATCTCCGCTTGCCGGTAAGCCTGAGTTTGATGGCTGGTATGCAGCGTGGAAATCGCGCCAGGATGGGCAACCCGAAAGTGCGGATGCAGCTCATCAATTGATGCGTAACAGCAATCCGGCCGTCATTCCCCGAAATCACCGGGTCGAAGAAGCCATTGAAGCGGCGGTCGATGATCAGGATTTCAGCCTGACCCGAAAATTAGTGGATGCGCTGAAGAATCCTTACGCCCACAGCGATTCACAGCTTGAATTTATGGATCCGCCGCCTGAAGATCAGGAACGCACATTCAAGACTTTCTGCGGTACATGATGAATTTTGAAGATTGCCTCGATTATTGTTACAATCATTGATGTAGACTATTATTTCTCTTTCTCTCAAAATAATTCTAAGGAGCTGGGAAAATGAATCAGGAACAATTTGAACTCGTGAAAAATGGAAAAGGGTTTATTGCAGCGCTCGACCAAAGTGGCGGCAGTACACCGAAAGCTCTGGCACAATACGGTGTGTCGGAAGATTCTTATTCGAACGAAGATGAAATGTATGATTTGATCCATGAAATGCGCACCCGCGTCATGACTGCACCAGCTTTCAATTCCGAGGCGATTCTCGGAGCCATCCTGTTTGAACATACGATGGACCGGAAAGTGGAAGGCAAGTATACTCCAGATTATCTTTGGGAGGAAAAAGGCGTCGTGCCTTTCCTGAAAGTGGATAAAGGCCTGGCGGAAGAAGAAGACGGTGTGCAGCTGATGAAGCCGAATCCCGGTCTTGATGATTTGCTGAAACGTGCGAATGAGCGCAATATTTTCGGGACAAAAATGCGTTCTGTAGTCAATGCAGCCAACCCAGATGGCATCAAACGAGTGGTGGAACAGCAATTTGAAGTAGCTGAACAGATTATGGCTGCCGGCCTGGTGCCGATTATCGAACCGGAAGTCAACATCCGTATTGATGACAAGGAAGAAGCGGAAGAAATCCTCAAAAAAGAAATTCTGGAACAATTGAATGAATTAAGCGACGATAAAAATGTCATGCTCAAATTATCGATTCCAACGGTTGATAATTTCTATAAGGAATTGATTGAACATCCGCGTGTCGTCCGGGTTGTTGCCCTTTCCGGCGGTTATACCCGCGACGAAGCAAACTTGAAATTGACTGCCAATGAAGGCCTGATCGCCAGTTTCTCAAGAGGCTTGTCGGAAGGTTTGAACGCCAGCCAGTCGGATGAAGATTTCAACCGGATGATTGAAGAATCCGTAAAAACGATTTATCTTGCTTCAGTTACCTGACAATCAATCCAGCTGAAAGCTCCCTTTTTGGGGGCTTTTTCGATGAACGGCTATTTTTTATTTTGAGCTGTAACTTTTTCACCGGTCACCCGTTCAAATAGGAAACAAGAATAAGAAGGATTTTATCAGACCGGGGAGGATCAATTTATGAAAACTGGAAAAGCATTGGCGTGGTTGCTTTTATTGACAGTGGCACTGTTGCTGGCAGGATGTGGCACATCCCCTTCAGCAGAGCCGGATAAAGGCAGCGCTTCGTCCGGAGCAAGCGAAAAAGGTGAGGTATCAGGCATGCTGAAACAAGTGGAAGATAATCTTTACCTCTATACTGTCGATAATCAGACAGAAGATGCGTTGAATTTTGAGTTCACGAGCGGACAGCGCTTTGACTTCACCTTATCGAACGAGTCAGGCGAAGAGCTTTACCGCATGTCTTCCGTCAGTATGTTCATACAGGCCCTTGGCGAAGAAACGCTTGAGCCAGGCGGAAAACTTGAGTATGAGTTTGAAGTTCCGGCGGCCGATCTGGGGGCTGGGGATTACCAGCTGAAAGCGTGGCTGACGCCGAAAGACGGCGAAGCATACCCAGCTGAAATGCAAATTACAGTCGAATGAAACATTGGACAGCCCTTCTTCGGAAAGGCTGTTTTTTTCGCGTGAGCATCTCTTCCCTGCTGACTTTCCTGCTGCAAAAGAATATAATGGAAGCTGTCTGTTTGTTTCTGCAGAAGGAGGAGCCGTTCCGTTAATGGAAGAACGGCTGTTGGAGGAGAATTTATGAACGCAAAAGCATTTTCTTTGGCATTATTTTCAGTGGTTATTTGGGGTTCATCATTTGCGGCAATCCGCGTTGGACTTCAAGGCGGCTATGATACGGGACAGAATATACTTGTCCGTTTCCTGATCGCTTCCTTTTTGTTTCTTGTATTTGCTTTGTGGCCGGGAGTAAAATTCCAGCTTCCGCATAAAGGTGATATTCTGCGCCTGCTGGTTCTTGGCTGGATCGGCATCAGCATCTATCATATTTTCGTGACCTTCGGGATGGAAACCATTTCGGCGGGAACTGCCGGCATGCTGGTCGGGTCCGGCCCAATTTTCACTGCGCTGATTGCGGCCGTCGTCCTGAAAGAACGATTGACCCGAATCGGGTGGCTCGGAATGGGCATTGGATTTGTGGGAATCCTGTTTATCGCTTTTGGCTCAGGCGGGGGTTCCCTGACTTTGACAAACGGCGCCTGGCTTGTGCTTGTGGCGGCTTTCGCTTCTGCCCTTTTCTTTGTATTCCAGAAACCGCTGCTGAAAAAATATTCGGCAATTGAGCTGACCGCCTATTTCACCTGGGCAGGTACTCTGCCGTTTTTCATTTTTTCCCCTGGACTTGTTACGACGCTGCAGAATGCGACAGTGGAAGCGCATCTCGCTACGCTGTATGTCGGTATTTTCCCTGCCGCCATCGCTTACGTAACCTGGGCAACGGCATTGTCTTCTGCAAATGCGAGCTCGGTATCCAGCCTCATTTATCTTGAACCGGCCGTAGCGATTGTCGTGTCCTGGATGTGGCTCCATGAACTGCCGACGGGGATTTCACTTATCGGCGGCGTCATTGCAATATCAGGTGTCATCCTTGTCAACGCACTCGGCCGTAAACGAAATGCTTTGTCCGGCCGGATGGCAGAAGCCTGAAATAAAAAAAGAAGCAGCCCGCCCAGCGGTTTGCTTCTTTTTCATATTTACAGTTTCGGTTCCATCGTTTCTTTGAGATACTCTTTCACAACTGTGTCCGCGTATAAATCATGCGGCAACTTCGTGCCTTCATAAAAATCGTATTTCGCCCGGTCCCGCAGATAAGAGAAGGGGCTGATCAAGTCGCGGTGAACCACTCTTTTCAAAATTTGTTCGGAGCTCATTGCGCTGCCGTCTGTCGTATCGATGACCATACCGGCGGCTTTGTGTCCGATCGTTTGGCCGTTCATGCGCAGCTGGGCATATTCAAGCCCCCAATAGACAAGCGATGGAGCGAAAATGTCATATACTGCTTTGTTCTTCAGTTTATTGCGGACAAGCGGCTCCATCACAGCCAGCACGCCCATTGTGATCGTTGTATCGATAACTGCAGCTTTTAATCGTTTCTTCATTAATCTTTTCAATGATAATCCTCCCTCAGCTTAATGCCTTCTCTTTAGAGTCTACCATGACTCCCGGAAAAACGGTTAAGCGGTTGCGTCCCTCCCGTTTTGACTGGTACAGCGACTGGTCGGCTTCTTCGATCATTTCTTCAAGACTTGCACCGCCACTGGTATAGCTCATACCGGCCGACACAGTGAGAACCCCTTCCGGCTGCTGTTCTTCTCCCTCAAAATGAAACTCCTGAATGTTTTTCCTGATTTGATCCGCCATCCCTGCAGCCTGCTCTGAATCTTTCGGTGCCATGATGCAGCAGATGAATTCCTCACCGCCGTAACGCGCCACATAATCCTCTTTCCGCACCGAATCCGTCAGAATCTGGGCTACAGAACGCAGGACTGCATCGCCTTTCTGGTGCCCATGCGTATCGTTATAAATTTTGAAATAATCGACATCCAGCATGATGATCGCCATCGGAATATTTTCGTCAACCAGCTTGCCGACATTATTTTTGAAATATCGGATATTTGGTAATTGCGTCATCGGATCCCGGTTTGAATAAAACTCCAATTCCTTACGCAGCATGGCACTGCGGTTTTCCCCATTCAAAATTAATGCCATTGAAAAAACCGCTACAGCGGCAAAAATGAACATCGCGATGGCAACCATCGAATTGACTGGCGTCGCAGCAATCATCCACACCGATTTTATTGTTTCATAAATAACAAATGCCACCATCATTTTCCTAATATTCAACAGGCCGTTGAAATGATCTTTGCGTTTCCGGTCATGGAACAGGCTGCCGATGATAATTGGCAGCAAAATCGACTGAAGAATTCCATAACCCATCGTCGGGCCCCCCATATAGACACGAAAACCGGCCGGCAGGATTGCTGACAGCAACCCGTATTGCCAGCCGCCCACATAGGAAATGAAAAACAGCGGCACTTCACGCAGATCAAGCCGCATTTCTTCGATTATATATGGATGATACATGATTGAGAATGTAAGAAATCCGATGAATGCCGTGATGACAATCCGTTGCCTGACAGGATCAGTCCAATTATGGAATACAGCGTCTTTCGCCTTGAATCCCAAATACATTAGCGCAATGATCATTGCCATATTCTCCAAAAAGAAAAAAAGTAAATACCCCATGATACAACTCCTAATTTTAAGTACTTGAACAGTTTACCAGTATTGACAGAAATAATATATCTGAATTTTACTTTTAAATGTATTTTTTAACCTATTTAATTTACATATTTTTCAATATAATTTTTTTCTTCTTTTCTTTTACTTTCGCTATGATGAACATGACTATAATATCTATAAGGGATTTTTATAGAAAATGCGAGTATCGGAGCGTCCACTTCGTTATATAGTTTAATAAGGGAAGGAAGTGAGAGTCATGGAGGATTTTATTGACCGGCTGAAGCGGCAGGATGAGCAGGCGCTCGACTACCTGGTTGATGCATATATGCCGTTTTTAAAAGGGATCTGCCAACATATTTTATTGAAAAGCTGCGGCCGCCATGCTGCTGAAGAATGTCTGAACGATGTGTACATGACGATTTGGCAGCAGGCTGATAAATTCAAAGGCGATCAGGACGATTTCCGAAAATGGGCAGGCATTTTGGCAAAATACAAAGCAATTGACGTTTACCGCAAACAGCAAAAGCGGCAGCAGCGGGAAGCTGTTACGGATGATGTCCGGAATGACGGGCGTACTCATGATACGGAAGATGCCGTTTTGCAAAACGAATCCCGCAATGAAATGCTTTACCGCCTCCATGAACTTCCTGAAGCGGACCGGGATTTATTTCTTATGAAATATTATCTGGATCTGTCGAACGGCGAAATTGCTGAAACACTTGGCATCACAGTGTCAGCTGTTGATAACCGGCTGTACCGAGGCAAACGGAAACTGATCCATCTGATCCAGCGAAAGGAGCGATTCATATGAACGACTTCCATAAATTCCTGAATACCGATATTAAAGATATTCCGGAAGCACCTGTTTCAAAACTGGAAAAGAAAGCGATGAAGCGGCGTTTACTGGGACAAAAGAAAAGGCGGGGATGGCTGCTGAAAACGGCTGTGGCTGCGGCTTTACTCTTCGGAACAGGCACGACAATGATTGTGGCGTTTCCGACCATCGCTTCCCAGATTCCTGTTTTGCAGAATATCGTATCCTATTTCGATGAAGACGAGCTGATCTTCAATCATTTCAGCGATGTTGCACAGCCGCTGAATATGACGCAGACGAGCAACGGCTCGACGCTAACGTTGGAAGAAGCGGTATATGACGGAACTTCGGTAACTATCAGCTTCGCGCTGAAGACCGAGACTGATCTCGGGTCAACACCGTTGCCAAATGAAATGATAAACGCATCCGGATCCAACGGATATGGTGCCGCAATCGATATGAGGAAAGTAAACGATACAACTTATGCCGGTTTCATAAGTTTGGCACCGGATTTCCGAAACTCTCCGCCCAAATCGCTTTCGCTTTCCTGGGAACCGGGCGCTTTCAGTGATGGAATGGCTGCCAATACAGAAATCACCGGTGACTGGTCATTCGAATTTAAACTGCACGCTTTGCAGGGAGTCAGTTTCAATATCGATGAAACTATTTCTTTTGAAGGCGGCCAGTACTTTATGGACGATATCTCTATCAATAAACTATCCACCGTTCTACGATTCGAGTCGGAAGGAATTGATGAAAATCACTTTATTGCAAACTGGCAGCTTTCTGATAATCTGGGCAAGATTTATCCGATGGTATTTGGAAGCGGCGGCGCATCCACGGAGCATAGACCGTATTATCAAATAACATTTGAAGCCATCGATCCGGAAGCCACAACGGTCATCATTCAGCCGATGATAAGGTATATCGAGAATCAGGATGATGAAGGCCGGCCTGTAGAAATCGAGCCGATTGTTGTGGAATTGGAATAAACCTTGTTAAAACATAATAAAAGGTCACCGGAATATCTATCCGGTGACCTTTTGCGTTTTAACGCGCAGGCGTTTCATATTTGGAGCACCTTTGTTCCACTCAGCCGGTCATACAGCGAACGGTTTTCCTTCGAGAAAATGGCTGACAGGATATACGCAAAAATCAGCAGATAAATCAGTCCGCCTATCAACATAAGGTACAGTGGAAATTCCCCTTCGCCCAGATGGACCAGACGGTAAACCAAAAAGTGGGACAGCTCCCATGGCAGAAATTTCAGGAAGATCCTGAAGATGGAGCGGAGCAGTCCAATTGGCCGCTCATCCCTGTCCACTGCTTGAATCCGCATTTTCCGTTTACCAAACGTTCCATTGAATAAAGCCGAATCACCAATGGCAAAATACAAAGAAATAGGTAAAGTCACCAGAAGAAACCCAGTCAATTGAGCGATTCCGAGAGGTCCAGTGAAATAATTCTGCAGCCCCGGCACTAATACCGTGGTTACCAAGAGAATAAAACAGAGATAGAGAAAAACCAAGATATAGTCCAAAGTGAATGCTTTTAACCTGATCCAAACTCCCGCTGAAGACACTTAGCCACTCCCTTTCTTGCTACATTATTCTAGATTTCCTCCCTTTTTCCCTGCAAAAGCTGTCGCTAAAAAATTGCTGCATTACTTATTAACCGAGTAGTTATGGATCAAAAGCCATTCCAGTACAAAATTTTCCCGTAGAATAAATAAGTGAGACTTGTCTGTTCTGTAAACTTCATTATTGGTATCGACAGCTTCCTCCAGGGATATCCAAACAGGCGTATATCCTTCTTCCAATTCATAACCGATCAGCGATTGCTCGTCTTTATCTTTATTCTCCAGCGTACAAATATAATGATAGGAATTCATATGAAAATAGGATTCTTTCATTGAGTAGTCAGGTCGCTGTTCCGAAATGATTCCAACCTCCTCGCCAACGCTGCAATAAAGGTAGCCAGTCTCTTCGGCCACTTCTCTCGCCAATGCCTCTGCATGGCTTTCTCCGAATTCAACACCACCGCCAGGCAGTTTATAATATCCGAAATTCGAGCGGACCATCAATATCTTTGTCTTCTCTATAATAATGGCTCTGACCGCGGTTCTTCTGATGATGTTTGTTGGAGTTGCACTATTGTCGATGAAACTGAATGTTTTCTTGAAATACATAAAGACCTCCTGTTGTTTCATACCAGCGAAACTCATCTTTTCATCTAATAGTTGTCTGCGCAGGACCTACTAATATTCATAACTCAAACTTCCATCGCTTAAAAATTTATAGTTTATTTTTTCGCTCTCCAGCAGCTCGACCAGTATATGTTCCCTGCTGGCCGACAATTCTGTCTGCCTGCCGATTATATAGGTTAACTCCTGATTGGCTGTTGGCGCGTTTTCCAAATTCAGAACATTAGTTACTTGGAAAGCTAGACTGAAACACTCTTGAAGATACCGATTCATTGCTGCAAAGCGCTCTTTGTCCAGAGGCAATGTTTTTTGAAGTGCAAAAAGTTTCTGTTGAGATTCTTCTATATGAAAAGGAGTCAATGAGTTGTTATTGTACATATCAATTAATGAATTGAGTATAATGCTTATTTCCTGCTCCGCTTCGCTGCCCGACTGAATATACTCATGCACAACCAGATACTTTGCAGATGGTGCCCCAAAGCCGCTGCCGCCCTGGATGACATGTGTGGAAAGTGCGTATAGATTCCAAATCAAAACCAACAGCCCTAAAAAACCGCCGATTTGCAGCAACGGCCTCTTGGTTCGCCCTTTCGGTTTTTCATGGGAAAAACGCTGATCCCAGTAACTGTATACACTCTGTCTTTCTGTCTGTTTCTTTTCGGCTTCCTTCATTAATTTCTTGAATTCCCGCTGCCGTTTATTCAACTTTTCCACTCTCCACACTGTTATTGAATTCATTATACTAGATTAGTTTGACAAGCAATGCTTTATTTCACAAAAATTATCCAGTATCTTACACTTACATGTAAGCATGATTTAATAGAACTTCAAGAAATTTATTTCAAAATCTCCGTATTTATTTATCAGAATTTTTCATTTATTCATCCAAAAAGCTTGCTATACTGTAAAGGACAGGCCGATAAATTGCAGGGAAAGGAGGCAGCATTTAACGGTCGGCGACTTGAGACAAAGGAGGTTCATCCGATGTCAGGACAGAATACACAGACGCGGGTTGAAGGACGCGACCTGATCATGGAGCGGAGTTTTGACGCACCGAAAGAACTCGTCTTTGCAGCGCATGTCAGCCCGGACCACGTTGCACGCTGGTGGGGGCCGACAGGATGGGATACGCTCAGTTATGAAATGGAAGTACAGCCGGGCGGCGTCTGGCATTATTGTATGCGCTCATCCGAAGACGGTCAGGAGTCCTGGGGCAAAGCCACCTATCAGGAAGTGAAGGAGAATGAGCGGATTGTCTATGAAGATGCTTTTGCAGATCTAAACGGCAATGAAATCGCCGGAATGCCGAAAATGCAGGTGCAGCTTGATTTTTCAGAAGATGAAAACGGAACAGTCTTGAAATCGCGGACAAGTTTTGCATCAGAAGAAGAGCTGCAGAAAATTATTGATATGCATGCAATTGAAGGAATGGCCGAATCCTATGACCGGCTGGATGAATACCTGACCAGCCAAATAAAAATGAAGAAAGAAGGTCACTCATGATTACAAAACTGTTTCCCTATATGAATTTCGACGGCCAGGGTCAGGAAGCTGCCCACTTCTATGCCAATGTGCTGGGCGCGACCTTGACAGGGCTCACGACATACGGCGAAGCGAATGCAGGAAGCATGGAAGGAATCCCGGAGGAAGCGAAAGATCTCGTGATGAATGCGCAAATCGACTTGCCGAACGGTGAATATTTCATGATTTCAGATGTGCCTCCAGGCATGGGCATGTCATTTCAAAAAGGGAATAATCTATCCATGACTCTTACACTTGATGATCAGGCAGAAGCGAGAATGATTTTCGGGAAGCTTGCTGAAGGCGGAATGGTCAGCATGGACCTGCAGGAGACATTTTGGAGTACATTATACGGCAGCTGCATCGACCGCTTTGGCATCGAATGGCAAATTTCGGTGGAGCCTGTAAACAATACCTGAACAATAAAATACCCGCTGATCCGGAATTGTCCGGATCAGCGGGCTTACTTATGGAGTGTATTTGTCTTTGTTTTCTTCGCTTGTCTCCCTGACTTGTTTATCAAGCTTTTCCTTTATTTCTTTGCGGATGTTGTCTTTGCGTTCCACTTCCTGCTTGAAATGATCCCGCACCGTATCTTCTCTCAGAGTGACCAGTTCAACATATCGTTTCTGTGCTTCACTGTCTTTAAATTTGCCCAGGTCCTTAAAATCGTATTGGAGGGAAATCATGTCATTTTTCGCTGCCAGAGACAGGAAGTAGACATCGTTATTGGCAGCCAGCAAATCGAAGTGGATATCATTGCTCTGCTCAAGAATGTCAAAAATACGATCATTGCTCCACGCCAGCCATTCCCAGTAGAGGCGGCTGTATTCCTGTTTCATATATTCGTTCAGTTCACTTTCGGAATACACCGATTTGTACTGGCCATTCCCGGCTTTCGCCACTTCTTCCAGCTGTTTTTGTCCTTCATTGTCCACGTCGAAGCCGATGATGTTCACTTCCGCCTGGATATCTGATTCGGCCAATGCCGCTGCTGCTGCGACCGGATCGCCGTCACATGTTTCGATACCATCACTCACTACGTAAATGACATTGCGTACATTGTCGCCTTTTTGCCCGTTCAGATCCTCTTCAGCGGCCTCGATGGCCGCGGCAAGCGGCGTCCATCCTGCAGGAGCGAATTTCCCGAGAGACTCTGTAAATTTCTGTTCGTCGTAGCCGCCAAGTTCATAGACAACTTCATTGCTTGCGCAGGACATCGCTTTGTCGGCATCTGTTCCGGTTCCTTCATGGCCGTATACGCGAAGCATGATGTTCGCCCCTTCCGGAAGGTCGGATGCATAGCTCTGGAGCGCCGCTTTCGCCAGCTCCATCTTCTGTCCGCCGCTTACTTCCCCGGCCATGCTGCCGCTTGCATCCAGCAGAAGCGCCACGTTGACTGTTTCCGTTTCCGGAATGTCGATTTCGTCTTCCGGCGTTGCAGAATCGATTTTGATCACCGGATTTGTTTCGTTGATGATGCGGGCTGCTTCTTCAATATCTGCCGCAAACAATGAAACCGCCACTGAGTAGGCTTCTTCTCCAGTCATTCCATCTGGAGCCGATTCCACATCTTTGGCCAATTCCTCTTTTTGTTCATCCGTCATTTCGTTGGATACGTATTTGCCTTTTTCTTTCACTATTTCTTCGACGTTATGCAACGCCGCTTCCGGAATGCCGCTCTCTTCCGGAGCTTCCGATTCCGGAACCTCTTTTTCGTCCTCAATGCCATTTTCAGGATCTGTTTCCTGCTGATCCGCTTCTGCAGCTTCCGTTTCTTCCGGAACCGCGGCTTCTTCGTCGTTCGAGCATCCTGCCAGAAAGGCCATGAACAGTATTCCGAGTATAACCACCCATATTAATCTTGAAATTTTCATAGCGCGCCATCCCTCCTGCCATTATTCTAATACTCTGCATACGATGCATGCATCTTCTGGTTTCAATTTCATGGATATTCGGTACTTTCGGACTGCCATAATTTTGGAAATGTAATAGGAAGATGGCTTTTTTAAAAACAATAAATCATAGGAATACATTTAAGTTCCGGATTTCAGCCAATCGGGTATCATTTATATAGAAGAACGTTGAAAAAAGGAGGATGTTCAATTGGCATTGCAACCTATTCCTGATCATCTGGCACCAGCATTGAAAATCCTGTTCGTCGGCTTTAACCCGAGCATCCGGTCATCCGAAACCGGCTTTCATTACGCCAATCCAAACAACCGATTCTGGAAAATTCTCCATGAAGCCGGATTGACGCCGCGAAAGTTTCTCCCCGAAGAAAACAGCCGGCTGCTGGATCTTGGTTTTGGGTTGACGAATATTGTCGCGCGGCCCACCAAAGAAGCTGCAGAGATTACAAAAGAGGAATACAAAATCGGTGCTGAAAAACTGAAGAAGAAAATTATGCGCTATCAACCCCAGGCTGTGTGCTTTGTCGGCAAAGGCGTCTATCAGCAATACAGCGGAAAACGCATTGCTCCGTGGGGAGAACAGCCTGATCCGCAGATTTCTGGAATTGCCGAATTTGTTGCTCCGTCTTCGAGCGGGCTCGTGCGCATGAAGCTGGACGAAATTGTGGAGATCTATCGGGGACTTCATAAATTACTTTAACTCATTCACGATAACTAAACATCTTAAAAGAATAATTATTTATTGATATTCAATAAATTTTAAGGTATCATTTCATTAACAAATAGTTTAATGAGGTGCTTTCCATGAAACGAAGTCCAACTGCAGTTTTAAAATTTGCCATTTTTCTTGTCGGCCTTCCGGTGCTTGCAGGCTGTATTTACGGCCTGTCCAGATTTGATCCGAATTCTCCGTATTGGGCGCTCCCTGAACTCGAAAAATTGCAATATCCGCTGCTGATCGGCATGTATATCGGGATGATTCCTTTCTTTATCGCATTGTACCAGGCGTTAAAGCTGCTCGGTTATGTGGACCGCAACCAGGCTTTTTCCGCCCTTTCGGTAAAAGCAGTGAAGAGGATCAAACTTTGCGCCATCGCGATCATTGCAGTTTATATTGCGGAAATGCCGTTCCTTTACCTCCTGACACTGGCAGATGACGCGCCGGGCGTCATCATCGGCTTGTTCGTCATTTTCGTTTCGCTGATTGTCGCCGTTGTTGCCGCTGTGCTTCAGAAATTATTGCAGGAAGCCATGCAAATAAAATCCGAGAACGATTTGATTGTTTGATGGGAAGCTGAGCTTCAATAAAAGCAAATTTGAGAGAAGGCCATCGAATCTGATGGCTTTTTTCTGTTATGAGGCTTTTTCAGTTGTTCGAGGTACTTAGCGATGAAAAGAATTGTGTATTTCCTTCATTTTGATGGTGTGTTGTGCGGGGAACCGGGGGTTGTTTGCGTTATAGCAGTGTTTATTTGCGCTAAGCCGGATTTATTTGCG
>NZ_JRGN01000101.1 GCF_000775575.1 Planococcus sp. CAU13 | reverse complement strand
GAGGATTGGGCGGGAGCCCGCTGGAAAGCGCAGCTGTTTTGCGGAATATCGGCTTTCACAATATAATAGAGAAAATAATTTAATCTACATACAGTATAAACAATTTTATTGTCTGGAAACAGCGGCAGTGGTACTATTTCTTTTATGGAGTACGAGAGGAGAATGTTATATGGAAAAAGCGACTTTTGCAGGCGGCTGTTTCTGGTGTATGGTGAAGCCGTTCGACCAGTTTGATGGAATCGGGAAAGTGGTTTCGGGTTATTCCGGCGGCCATGTGGAAAATCCGACTTATGAACAAGTGAAAACGGGTACGACCGGACACCTTGAAGTGGTTGAGATTACATTTGATCCGGAAATCTTCCCTTATGAAAAGCTTTTGGATATCTTCTGGCAGCAAATCGACCCGACGGACAATGAAGGACAATTTCAGGACCGCGGCGAACAGTATAAACCGGCAATTTTTGTTCACAATGAAAGACAGCGTGAAATTGCGGAACAATCCAAAGCCGCTCTGGATGCAAGCGGACGATATAAAAAACCTGTAAATACCGAAATTCTGGATGCCGCTCCTTTTTACAAAGCTGAAGATTATCATCAGGACTACTATAAAACGAACGCAGAACATTACAAAGAAGACCGTGCACAATCCGGACGGGATGAATTCCTTGATGCCGTTTGGAAGTCTGAAAAAATCGTGAAATAAATAACAACGGACGCATTCCATTTGGAAGCGTCCGTTTTTTCTTGCTCATAACAATTGAATGAATATAATTCCAGCAAGCATAACTGCTAATCCCAATATATGAACAGTCGTGATTTGGCCCCGGTTAGATCCCAATAGACCGAATCGTTCCACTAAAAGACTCCCCGACAGCTGTCCGAACAAGGCCAGTATAACTGTTTGGCCGGTGCCTATTTGACCAACGAGATAAACATTCAGCAAAACGTATAACCCTCCGAGCAAACCACCTGACCAAATCCACCAGGGCGCTTTTTGCTCCACTGGAATTTTAATGTTTGCATAGGATCGATATCTAACTCCGACGATAAGGATTAAGATTGCAGCACCCGTGGAAAATGAGACAAAAGCGGCGTGAATCGGTGAACCCAACACACTCCCCAATTGTCCATTTACCGCCGCCTGGGCAGCCATCAGCATACCAGCGCCGACGCCGAGCATACGCCACTTCCATTGCCCGTCACTGCGTTCTTTGGCAATTACCTGTTTGGTCACATTATGCCGTTTTGAAATTATTTCAGTCAGCGCGACAGTAAGAAAAATTCCGATTAGCAGCAATATAACTCCGATCAATCGATTCGATGTAAACCGCTGTTCCATCGAAGAGAACCATCCAAAATTATCTATCAGCATTCCCATCATAATCATACCCAGAATAGGCATGACAGATGCCTGTATACTTCCAATTTTGGGGAATAGTAAAATACTCGTTGTTAAACCAATGACCCCGAAAATACCCCCAAACCAAATCCAGACAGGCAGCTCCGCAACAGTTTCCAACGGAATACTTATTGGCGTACTGCTGAAAACCATGGCAAGAGTCAGAAATGCCGTTCCGATTATGAATGAAATCATAGATGCCGTAAAAGGCGATTCCACGAACTTTCTTAATTGGGAGTTGACAGCTGTCTGCATAGCCAGTCCAATGCCTATACTTATTCCCACCAGAGCCAAAAGCATAAAGTACTCCCCCCGATTAATTTCTATTTCTTTAGAAGGAATCTACCCCAGATTTTTAAGTATTACAAATTTAAAGTCGTATCGATATCTATTCGGGTACTTTAATGGTAAGCTTGCATTGCAGAGAACATAATAAGGGTTTCCTGTTTTACTACTGAAGTATTTACAAACCGAGCTGCTGTCTGTTCTTAGGCTTCATCTTCAAAGCTGCTATTCATAGGCAAGCAGGCGTTATGAAAGCAATTCGTATCCTCCATCATTTTGATGGAGGGTTTTGTTTTATTCAATCCCATCCCATCTTATGAACTGAACAGCTTGGCCATATAATATTCATCTATGTATTCGCCGTCGACTTTCAGCGAATTTTTTTTAATTCCTTCTATAGAAAAGCCCGCTTTTTGGTACAAGGCGATACCACCACGATTGTTCATCATGACAGTCAGCTCGAGCCGGCGCATACTGCGCGCTCTTGCCCAACTTTCCATAGTTTCGAATAATTTCGTTCCCACTCCCTGCCCCCGGCTGTCTTCCCTGATTCCAATGGCCAGATACACACTGTGCCGGGTCCGCGTCGGCTCATTGCCGATGACAAACAGGTAGCCTTTCAGTTCCGTGTTGTCCTCTGCCAGAAGAATCGTCGAATTCTCTGCGTTTTCCACCGCTCTTATGCGCTTGCTCAAACCTTCAGCCGACAATTGCCGCTCACCGGGGTCAAACATCATAAAGCCCGAGCTTTCCGCATCCGCAATCAAACCCGCCAATTTTTCAGCATCCGCAGGAACTGCATTTCTGATGATCATGACCGCCCCGCCCTTCTGCCAGCCGGCACGCCGCTTACGATGTCGACCACTTCGAGAAGGTCATGGATTTCATAAGTCGGCAGGATGCCGGTCGTGTTCGGTTTATTTTCAGGATTGAACCAGACGGTGTCGATGCCGTAATTATTCCCGCCCTGAATATCGGAAGTCAGCGAATCGCCCACGATAATGGTGCGCTCTTTCGCCGGGTTGCCGAGTTTTGAAAACGCGTAATCGAAAATTCCCGGATGCGGTTTTTGGAAACCGGCTTCCTGCGAAATGATGATGTGCTCAAAGAGGCTGCCGATCGGTGAATTCTCAAGACGTGCTTTCTGCACTTCCCCGAAGCCGTTCGTCATGATGGCAAGCCGGGAATGTGTGAGCCCTTCCAGCGCCTCCACCGCCCCCGCCATCAGGTGCGTTTCTTTACCCAGGTAATCCAGGTAACTGGCACTGAAAGCTTGAGGATCTTTATCGGTTCCGTGTTCCAGAAACAGACGGCGGAAACGTTCGACCCCAAGATCCTGCAAAGCGATTTTGCCCTGCTCCAGATCATTCCAAAGAATCCTGCTGATGGCCCGGTAACTGTCGTGCATATCAATAAAACCGGATGGCAGGCCATAATCCATAAAAGCATTCTGCAACGCTGCCTGTTCTGAAATGGCAAAATCCATTAAAGTGTCATCGATGTCGAATATGACCAGATCGTATTTCATTTTATTCATATTGAACTCTCCTCTACATTGCGTTAAAAATCACTGAATTTATTATAATGAAGCATTATTCTATTTTTGATCCTGTGTTTTATTGTTAAGCAGGAAAGCAAAAACGAACAGCAGCCCAAGAAATGCCAGCAGCAGCGACAGCGTAATCGTATGGTTCTGAAAACGGTCATACAGGATGCCGATTGAGAACGGCGTCATAGCGGAAATGAGGTAACCGCCTGACTGGATCATGGCTGTCCAGCTGTTGACGTCGTCGGCTGAAGTATTTTCATCCAGCGGCATCATCAGCGCCAGCGGGAACAAGCCGCCGAGCGTAACCCCGAGGAACACGGCCGCCAGCCAGATAAATTCTGATCCTGCAAACATCAGGAGCAAAATACCGATCGCGCCCGAACTGATGCTGACAAGGATCCACAAATGGCGGCTTGGCCATTTTTCAAGCAATAACGGCAATGTAAGATTGCCGATGATCCCGACAATTGATACGACCGTCAGAACCGCTCCGGCAAGCACGATCGACAGGCCTTTTTCAATGGCGATCGGAGCAAGCCACGTAATCGTTGAAAAGAACAGTGACGACTGCAATCCGAAAAACGCCAGCATATACCACGCGCGCTTATTCCTGAGCGGTGAAACGACAGCCACTCCCTGCACTGGAACCTGGCTGGCCTCTGCAGGAGGTTCTTTCACCCGCAGCCAAACCAGGATCGCCGCTATCGCGAGCAGGCCCCAGCTGGCCAATGCAACCGGCCAGCCGGCAATCGCATAAAAGACGCCGGTGAGCCCTGCCGCCATGGTGGCGCCAAGCCCCATGCCGAATGAATAGACGCCGATCAATGAAGCGGTGCGCGTCGGAAAATTGCGTTTGATCATTGCCGACAGCAGCGGGCTAATGATGGCAATTGCCGTGCCGATGAAAAATGCGCTGATCAGCAGTACCGGATACGTCGGCAGGATACCGCGCAGCAGCGTGAACAGGCCGATCGCTGCGACAAGGATGGCAACGGATGCCTTCAATCCCAGTTTCCTGTTGAATACGACGGCCAGCGGTGCGAACAATCCCATACAGAATACAGGGACAGATGTCAGCAGACTGACTTGGCTGCTCGTTAGGTCAAGATCCGTCCTAATGGTACCTAGCAGCGGACCGATGGAAGAAATGGCCGGACGCAGGTTGACCGAAACCAATAGGATCGCCAGCACCATGAGTCCGAGTGCTGATTTTTTTTGATGTGCCGTCATGGTGGATACACTCCTTTATTACTAGTAAAACAAACTTGTGTTCGCCGCAAATTTTTATTAAACTGAAAGCAGCGAAAGGCGGTTGCTTGTATGAAACTTGTGAATTGGAGCTATGCAAAGCGTTACAATATAAAAGCGATTTTTGACGAATTCCCGCATGTGGTCGTCTGGTTCCGGCAAATCGGCGGTTATTATTTCATCTTTACGATGAAGGGCCTGACTCCGGAACATATACCGACACGGCGCGATTATGTAAAGATGGAATACCTGCTGAACAAAGACCTTGGCATGCTGGAAGCCTACAAGGAACGGAAATTCAAAGCCTGATAGAATGGTTTTTTGATCCGCCCGTCTTCATCCTCCAAAGTCTGTGGACCATACTTTATCAGTTTATCGGACACCGCGCTCAGATGCTATCTGTTTTTACCGGTTTCGTGGTATACTGTTCTTATTGTGAACTTTAGGAGGTACGTAATAATGATAGCAGTAAATGATGTAAGTTTGCGTTTTGGGGACCGTAAATTATTCGAAGACGTGAACATCCAGTTCAATCCGGGGAATTGCTACGGACTGATCGGAGCCAATGGTGCCGGTAAATCGACGTTCATCAAAATCCTTTCCGGTGACCTTGAACCACAATCCGGCAATGTCTACATGGGGTCGGGCGAGCGCCTTGCGGTATTGAAACAGGATCACTTTGAATACGAAGAAAACCAGGTTCTTGATACCGTGATCATGGGCCATAAAAAGCTTTATGATATCATGACGGAAAAGAACGCCATCTATATGAAGGAAGACTTCTCCGATGAAGACGGCATGCGCGCCGCAGAACTTGAAGGAGAATTTGCTGAGCTGAACGGCTGGGAAGCTGAATCCGAAGCGGCCATCCTGCTTCAGGGACTTGGCATACCCGACAGCCTGCACGACAAGAAAATGGCTGAACTTTCCGGGTCCGATAAAGTGAAAGTGCTTCTCGCACAGGCTTTGTTCGGCAAACCTGACGTTCTTCTTCTGGATGAGCCGAC
>NZ_JRGN01000257.1 GCF_000775575.1 Planococcus sp. CAU13 | reverse complement strand
GTTAAGCTCTGAAAGGCATAAGACGGAACAGCGAAGTGGCCTTGGCCACGCAGCTGTATCGGCTTATGACCCGAACAGCTGGGTCGCCGGAGTCTAGACAGATAAAACGAAATGCAAAAGGAGGTCCCGATATGGGGCCTCCTTTTTTGTTTGTTCTATTATATTGCCTAGTTCAGCATCTTCTTCTCGAAGCGGTTGATGTCCGCGTCTGAGCCGATGATGATCAGGATATCCTGGAGCTCAATTTCCATATCCGCCTGCGGCGAAACGATGATATCCTTGCCGCGCTTGACGGCTACAATATTGATGCCGTATTTTGCCCGGATATCAAGGCCGATAAGCGTATAGCCTGCCAGTTTTTCATTTGCCTTCACTTCCATGATTGAATGCTCATCCGACAGCTCCAGATAATCCAGCACATTATTGGACAGCATATTATGCGCAATACGGATTCCCATATCACGTTCCGGATGCACGACCTTGTCGGCTCCGATTTTATCCAGTACTTTCGCATGATAATCATTTTGTGCTTTCACCGTAATTTTCTTCACGCCGATTTCCTTCAGCATCAATGTCGTCAGGATGCTGGCCTGAATATTTTCTCCGATTGCCACAATAACATGTTCAAAATTGCGGACACCCAAAGATTTCAGCACAGCTTCATCGGTCGTGTCAGCCACCACCGCCTGCGTGGCGATGCCCGCAAATTCATCCACCCGCTCCGTATCAATATCAATTGCCATGACATCTGCATCCTGTTCGATCAATTCGCGGACAATGCTGCCCCCGAACCTGCCAAGTCCTATAACCACAAATTCCTTTTTCATGTCCATCCTCCAGCCTCTTGCCATGATTACAGTCTATCACAATTTTTCACGCATTAAAAAACCCCGCTTATCGGCGAGGGTCAAGAGGTCGTTTCGGTCGGTTCTCACAATATTCACAGTCGGTATCCGTACAGGCTTCTTCACGCCATTCATTGCAGCCGGCGCAATAACTTGCATCAAATTCATCGTCAAAAGTCAATGGTGACAGACAGTGGTGGCAATAGGTATGGACTTCCATCCAGTTGATGAGCTTCTTGTTGGCCATAAGATACAGCCCCTGCTCATCCTGCTTATAATTCATAATAGATGATTTTTGCGCTGCCCGATCTTTCGGATCCAGGAAAAAATTCATTTTGTCATTCATGTGTGTCACTCCTAAATTAGTGGACAGGCTGTTTTTAGCCCAGATGTATGCCTCATTTATAAATAGTGTTTTAATTATAATAAAATAATCTTTTTGCACTTTCTCTATAATAGTAAAAACACCTGGTACATTGCAATAGATACAGACCAATTAAATTAATTATTTTTTACTTTAATTTTTACTGTAATGATTGCATTATACTAAATAATCATAGTAAACTATGAGTGTATTTTAACTAAACTTTAGAAACTGAAAGTTTGCTGCCGATAAACCGTTTTTACAAATAAATGGAGGAATCCACATGGACATTGGTTCTAAAATCAAAAGTCTCCGCTTAAAAAATGGATTGACCCAGGAAGAATTAGGCGAGCGCACGGATTTGAGCAAAGGCTTTATTTCCCAGCTGGAACGGGACATGAATTCACCATCGCTTGAAACATTTTTTACGCTGCTCGAAGTTTTGGGCACAACTCCAAAGGAATTTTTTGAAGACGGCGAGTCTCCGCAGGTTATCTACTCATCCAAAGACCACCGTGTCTATAAGGATGAGGAAGTCGGTTATGAAGTCGACTGGCTCATCCCCACTTCCTATAAGAAGGAAATGGAACCAATCTACCTGACTCTTTCCGAGGAAGGGCAATATAAACAATTTGAACCCTCCCAGGCAGAGACCTTCATCTATGTTTTTGAAGGCAAAGTCCGGCTTGTGCTGGGGCAGGAAGAATATATTGCTGTAGCCGGAGATTCCATCTATTACGAAGCATCACAGCATCACCAGCTTTTCAATGCCGGAAAAGGCAAATGCGAAATGATCATCAGTGCGACCCACTCATATTTATAATTCAGGAGGTAATGTCATGTCCGGAGATTCAATCATCCGTTTCGAGAACGTAACACAAATTTATGAAGGGGCCGGCAATGTGCTGAATAATGTCAGCTTTGAACTCGAGCGCGGAAAGTTCTATACATTGCTCGGACCGTCGGGCTGCGGTAAAACAACCATCCTTCGTCTAATTGCAGGGTTCATCAAGCCGACAAAAGGCGATATCTATATTGAAGGTGAAATCGTCAACGATTTTCCTGCCAATGAACGGCAGGTAAATACCGTATTCCAGGATTATGCCCTGTTTCCGCATTTGAATGTTTTTGAAAACGTGGCATTCGGCCTGCGCATCAAAAAGCTGAAGAAAGCGGAAATCGAGCAACGCGTTCTTGAAGCGCTTGAATTCGTTAATCTCCACGGCTATGAAAGACGCAATATTGATGAAATGTCCGGAGGCCAGCGTCAGCGGGTTGCCATTGCACGCGCCATCGTCAATGACCCGGAAGTGATCCTGCTGGACGAACCGCTGTCCGCACTCGATTTGAAATTGCGCACAGAAATGCAGTATGAATTGCGCGAGCTGCAGCAGCGCCTTGGAAAAACCTTCATCTTCGTTACGCATGACCAGGAAGAAGCACTCGCTATGTCCGACGAAATCTTTGTCATGAAGTCCGGGGAAATTCAGCAAAGCGGGACACCGATGGATATCTACGATGAACCGATCAACCGTTTTGTCGCGGATTTCATCGGCGAATCCAATATCGTCGATGCAGTGATGATCGATGACTATCGTGTGCGCTTCGCCAACCAGGAATTTGAATGCGTCGATAAAGGCCTGAACAAAAATGAGAAAGTGGAAATCGTCATCCGCCCGGAAGATCTTCACATCAGCCGTCTGGAAAGAGGAAAAATTACGGTGACTGTTGACAGCCAGCTGTTCCGTGGTGTCCATTATGAAATTTCGACAGTCGATGAAGTCGGCAATGAATGGCTCGTGCACTCTACAAAGAAAGTGGAAGTCGGATCAAGGATCGGCCTCGATTTTGAACCTGAAGCCATCCACGTCATGCGCCTGAATGAATCGGAAGAGGCTTTTGACGCAAGACTGGAAGCTTATGGAGCAGCAGGCTATGAAAAATAATTCGACCAATCCCTTTTACCTGATTCCGTATTACCTTTGGATTGTGCTGTTTGTCATCTCGCCGATCGCGCTGGTCCTGTACTTTTCATTTTTTGATATTGCCGGCAACCTGACACTGGACAATTACAGGAACTTCTTTTCTTCCGTCTATCTGCGCCTGACGCTGAGTTCTTTCTGGTACGCGTTTCTCATTACATTGATCTCGCTGCTGGTGGCGTATCCGACAGCTTATTGGCTAACGAAAACGAAACATAAACAATTATGGCTCCTGCTGATCATCATTCCTTCATGGATTAATCTGCTCTTGAAAGCTTATGCGTTCATCGGAATTTTCGGCCTGTATGGACCCGCCAATAACCTGCTCGCTGCCATCGGCTCAGAGCGCCTGCAGATCCTGTTCACGGATTTCAGTTTTATCTTTGTAGCCGTATATATCTTCATCCCGTTCATGGTGCTGCCGATCTTCAACTCACTTGACCGCATCAACCCTGCTTTAATTGATGCTTCAAGAGATTTGGGCGCCTCATCCTGGACGACTTTCACGCGCGTCATTTTCCCGCTCGCGATCAATGGAGTGAAAGCCGGTATCCAGGTGGTCTTCATCCCAGCCCTGTCGTTATTCGTCATCACAAGGCTCATCGCAGGGAATAAAGTCATCACTCTTGGAACAGCGATTGAACAGCAATTCCTTGTAACCCAAAACTGGGGCATGGGCTCAACTATTGCCGTCTTCCTGATTCTGTTCATGATTATTGTCATGATGGTTACCGGTGAAAAAGGAGGTACGGTCAATGGGAAAATTAAGTAATGCCGCCAGAATCTACCTGGCTCTGGTCTTTATCATCCTTTACGCACCGATTTTTTACCTGATTTTCTACTCATTCAACAGCGGCGGCACGATGTCGAGCTTTGATGGATTCACACTTGAGCATTACGCGGCAGTGTTCAATGACACGCGCCTGATCATCATTGTATTGAATACTGTTATCGTCGCTTTGCTGTCCGCGTTGATTTCAACGGCAATTGGCGTGCTCGGCGCCATCGGAATCGTCTTTTTGCGTAACCGCAAAATGCGCAATGCCGTTTTGTCGCTGAACACGATTCTGATCGTCAGTCCGGATGTCATCATCGGCGCGTCTTTCCTGATCCTGTTTACGATGATTGGCGTCAAGCTCGGATTTGCGTCGGTGCTGATTTCCCACATCGCCTTCTGCATTCCGATCGTGGTCATCATGGTGCTGCCGAAGTTGATGGAAATGAGCGATTCCCTGATCGATGCAGCAACCGATCTCGGGGCCTCAAAACGCGACATTCTGACAAGAGTCATCCTGCCATATATCAAGCCGGGCATATTCGCCGGATTCTTTTTGGCCCTGACATATTCACTGGATGATTTCGCTGTCACCTTCTTTGTAACAGGCAATGGCTTTGCGACGCTTTCCGTTGAAATTTACTCGATGGCACGTGCCGGCATCACGCTCACGATCAATGCCCTGTCCGCTCTGATATTCTTAGTGACTCTCGGACTTGTGCTCGGCTATTATATCTTCAGCAACCGCGCACGCATGACCGTCCGACCACCAGGAGGAGGCAACTGACCATGAAAGACCTAATACGCGCAAGCCTTGCAATCATCGTGATTTCGGGAATCCTGATGTACGCTGTTTCCGTGCTGGAAAGTTCTTCTTCTGCAGGAGGAGGCGGCACTATCACGGTGTTCAACTGGGGCGAATATATTGACCCTGAACTCGTCAGCCAATTTGAAGAAGAAAGCGGCATTACTGTCGTCTATGAAACTTTTGATTCCAATGAAGCGATGATGACAAAAATAGAACAGGGCGGTACCAGCTATGATGTTGCGATGCCGTCTGAATATGCAATCGAAAAAATGAAGGAAGCCGGTCTTCTGCAACCCATTGATCTGACTAAAATCACAAATCTTGAAAATATCGACCCTTATTTTCTGGATCTTTCTTTCGATCCCGGCAATGAATATTCCATTCCTTATTTCTGGGGAACGGTCGGCATCGCTTTCAACCCGTCTTTACTGGAAGGCCAGACATTCGAAAGCTGGGATGATCTCTGGGATCCGACACTTGAGCAGGAAGTCATTCTTGTGGACTCTGCCCGTGAAGTGATCGGCATGGGACTCAACAGCCTGAGCTATTCCCTCAATTCCAAAGACTTGGGCGAACTTCGTGAAGCAACCGATAAACTGAAAACGCTTGGGCCAAATGTAAAAGCCATTATCGGCGATGAAATCGTGGAAATGATGCGCCGTGAAGAAGCCGCTGTCGCACTTACCTGGTCCGGGCAGGCGGCCGATATGATGTATATTAATGAAAACATTGACTACTCTATACCGGAGGAAGGCTCAAACTTATGGTTTGATAATATGATCATTCCTGCTACCGCAGACAATGTCGACGGAGCACATGAGTTCATCAACTTCATGCTAAATGCGGAAGTGGCAGCACAAAATGCTGACTATGTAGGCTATTCCACGCCAAACCAGGCGGCAATGGGATTGATGGATCCGGAAATAACGGGTGATGAGCGCTTCTACCCGACAGAAGAAATGCGCGAACGCCTGGAAGTATACGAGAACCTCGGACTTGAGATGCTGGGCATCTACAATGAATTATTCCTTGAATTTAAAATGGATATGGAAAAGTAAGCTAAAGGTGAGTCTGGCAAAATAATATGCCAGGCTCA
>NZ_JRGN01000179.1 GCF_000775575.1 Planococcus sp. CAU13 | reverse complement strand
GATGAGCCGACAAACCACTTGGACCTGGAATCGATCCAGGCACTCAACAACGGCATGATCGCTTTCAAAGGCGCCATGGTCTTCACATCGCATGACCATCAGTTTATCCAGACAGTTGCGAACCGCGTCATCGAAATCCGTGAAGATGGCTCGATTCTCGACAAGCAATTGACATACGATGAATTCCTGGATTGGAAAGAATCGCAGGGCATCACAAACTGATCAAAAAAAATCCCGCCACACTAACATATGTGTGGCGGGATTTTCATGTTTTATTTCAGGTAACGTTTTACCATTTTGCTTGCCGGCAGCTTTGATGCCCATTTATTCCCTTTATCAGCCAGCCTGCTCACAACGACGAGCAGATCTTCATCGCCGGCCCAGTGGGACATGATGATTTCTTTCGGATATTTGTTCAACAGCGTATTGATGATATATACCGCAACAACCACATCATCCGCAAAACCTACCGGGCCAAGAAGCGCTTCCGGCATCAGGTCGATCGGTGAGATGAAATAAAGGATACCCGCTCCAATCATCGATTTGCTTTTTGCTTCTATGCGGCCATCCAGCATAAGTTTTGCCAGCAGGTGGAAGAAGTCCGGCGCAAACATCACATATTTCAGGAATTTGCTGCCCTTCCCTGTTTTTCCTTCCACCCAAATCTGGACTTTATACCTCAGTTTTTGATAAAAATCACGCTGCTCATCCTGGCTGGGCAGCGGTTTTTTCAATTCAACGTTTGCCATAGGTTTTCCCCCTAAAATCATTTTCATTCCTTTAAAGCAATAAAACGATGGTTGAATTTTCATCCATAAAATCAGTTCAGAAATGCAGCGTTATATTAGTTGCTACGCGCTCGCGCTCCGGATTGCCTTCATAGATATTGAAATTCACTTTCTGCCCGGGCAGCAGGGCGCCAAAATCATTGCTGATGGAAATCGATTCGAAGAAAAACTCCTCGCCGTCTTCCCCTACAATGTATCCGTATCCTTTATCGGCGTCAAAAGATTTTACTTCCCCTGTTCCTGATCCAATTTCTTCAGACATCCTAAACCCTCCTTGAGTAAATAAGTCAATATAGTTTCATACCCTATTCAGCAAGGTCATTAAACTTTGTCTTCAAACAGATGTGAAATCGTGTCAGTTGACTCGGCGATGGATTCCGGGTTAAGTTTGAATTGTTCGCAAATACATTTATGGAAAGAGGTTGGAAAAATGTCAGCATTATTCACAACATCTGTAACAGCCACTGGCGGCCGCCAGGGAAGAGTCGTTTCCGAAGACAACGTACTCGATCTTCAATTGGTTTCACCAAAGGAACTGGGCGGTCCCGGAGGAGAAGGCACGAATCCTGAACAATTATTTGCAGCAGGCTATTCCGCATGTTTTGATGGAGCATTAAATCTGGTCATCAAAAGAGAAAAAGCGGATGTGTCCAGCACTTCCATCAAGGCGGATGTGCATTTCCTGAAAGATGAAAGTGATAACGGCTTTAAGATCGCTGTTACGCTGAACGCTCATCTGGAGGGTGTCGATGAAGCGACTGCCAAAGATCTTGTGGAAAAAGCACACCAGGTCTGCCCTTATTCCAAAGCAACAAGAGGCAATATCGACGTAGAATTGAACGTGGTTTAAGCACCTTAGCAGAATTTGCTGTACGAATGAAATAAAACTGCCGAAGAAAAATCATTGATTTTTCTTCGGCGTTTTTTTGTTTATCATAAAAAATAATGGGAGTACGATGTAATCGATATTGCGCAAAACAGCTTCGCT
>NZ_JRGN01000132.1 GCF_000775575.1 Planococcus sp. CAU13 | reverse complement strand
GCTGTTGTTTCAACAAATTGATACGTACCAGGAGCAAGGTCAGCTACGGCGATTTTACCATCAGAGTTCGTCGTCAAACCTTCCTGAAGTGTAGAGCCTTGTGCATCTTGTAATTCGAATACAGCGCCTTCCAGGAAAAGTTCTGCATCTTCAGCAGCTACTTTCGTCAATTCGACACTGCCTGGCTTCATTTCGTTCCAAGCGTTGACAGCGACTGTTTTGACTTCAGCCGAAGTACGTGCCCGTTCGATCGTGAAGCTGTAAGGAGTTGCATCAAGAATATACCCTGCAGGAGCTGCAGTTTCGACAAGCTGATATGTGCCTGGCTTCAAATCATTTACCGTCAAGACGCCAGAAGCATCTGTAATCAGATTTGATTCGATTCGATTGCCCTCTGCATCCTGTAATTCAAAGACGGCACCTGCAAGAACGTTCGCTGCGTTGTTTGTCTCAGCTTTCGTCAAATCGACAGAACCTGTGATCAACGCGTTCGGTGCATTTACTTTCGCGATTTGTGCAGTCGTTCCTTGTTCAACGGTGAATTTTAATGGCTCTGCAGCCAGCTGATAAAAGGCTGGTGCTTTCGTTTCCACTAATTGATACGCGCCAGGGCGCAAGTTGTTGATCGTCAATTTCCCTTGTTCATTTGTCGTAAGGCCGGACTGGATGACAGTTCCTTCTGCTGTTTGCAGTTCGAACACCGCTCCTTCAAGAAGCGCTCCATCCACGGCATCTGTTTTCACCAGCTCCACGCCGCCTTTGATGATGCGGTTTTTCGCTGAGATTTTCAAGATTTCATTTTGTGCGTCCACGATTTTGAATGGAATCGGTGTCGCGTCCAACTGATAGCCGAATGGTGCAGCTGTCTCGACGAAGCGGTAGTCGCCAGGCGTCAAGCCGCTGACTGTAAGCTTCCCGTTGTCCTCTGTCATCAAGTCGGATAGAATCACGTTTCCTTGAGCATCTTGCAAGTCGAATATAGCACCTTGCAAGCCGAGAAGCGGAATATCAAAGTCTTCTTTCTTCAATTCGACTCCGCCTTTGATCCGGAAGTTCTTGACTGGATCCAGTGTAAGTACTTCCAACTGCTTCTCGCCGATTGTGAAAGAAATCGGTGTATTGTCGAGTGCATAACCGAATGGCGCCATCATTTCGACGAATTGATAATTTCCTGGTGCAAGGTTTCCGATGTAGATCTGACCATTTTCGTCCGTCGGATAGAGCCCGCGCAGGCTTGACGTTCCACTTGTTGTTTCATAAAGGAAGAACTGTGCCCCAGCGAGTTTTTTGGATGGATTTTCTCCATCAATTTTCTCTAGTTGAACGGCGCGGATTACTTTTTTGTTCGTAACCGTAAGCGCGTTACCGAGTTGCTCGCTATTGTCTTTTTCATATGCGCGATCGATGGTAACAGCAATCACTTTGTTTTCATTCAAATAACCTGGTGGTGCAGTTGTTTCGACTAGATTGTATTCTCCGAACAACAAGCGTTCGAATTGAATCATGCCATCAGTACTTGTCGTACCGGTTTTCACTGTGATGCCGCTAGCTGGGTCTTTCAGTTCGAATGTTGCGCCTGAAAGGGATTCACCCGTCTTGCTGTCTGTTTTCGTGATCAGGAGACCGCCGAGTACGCCGGTCGCTTCGCCCATGCCTTGTGTACGTTTCGCTTGGACTGTTTGCGAAGTATCTGTTTTTTCTTCATTCAAGTTCTGCCCACTAAGCGTCACATCATTGGAGATGGAAGCAGGAGCTTTCAGGATGAATGACTGATATTCAAGGATATACGGTTTGTTGATCGTGTCCGTGAATTTGATCGTGAACGAAGCCGGCATTTCTTCTGTGACAGCGAGTGTGTAGTCAGTTCCTTCTGTCAGTAAAGCACCTTTCTTCACATCGCCGTTCGTGCTGACCGTTGTTGCGTAAAGGCTGATAGAATCAGCGAGTACTTCTTGGTTCTCGTCCGGTGTATCCGTCAATGTCGCATTTTGGATTGTTGCTTGAGCGAAGTTGATGTTGACCGCCCAATTCAAGATCTTGCCGTTTTGTGCACCAGATTTCGTTGCATAGCCACCACCGTGAGGGATGCTGATGGATGCTTCCAGTGCTGTTTCAAGGTTGCCGCCGCTCGATACGGTTGCTGTATTTTTGTACGTGCTTTCTAAGTACGGCAGGTCTTTCAATGTCGTATTGTAGGAAATCATGTACGGTTTCGTCAACGTATTCTTAAACTCGACGATGAATTTCGAATCGGATACCCAGCTGACCCAATAATCCGTGCCGGGCGTCAATTCTTTCACTTCCGTGCCGTCCGCGCCGCCAGTCAGGCTCATTTCATAGACAGCGAGCGTTTCTTTCAGGAATTTCTGGTTGCCTGTGATTTCATCTTCGACTTTTGCTTTCTCTAACGTCTTCAAGTTGTAGTTGATGCCGACTTTCCACGTGATTTCTTTCGTCACGGCATTGTAGGAGCCGTTCTTGAAACCGTTGGATTGTGTGTAATTATCAGGCGTGAAGTTGCTGACAGCTTTCTTTTCTTTCTGCTCACTATCTGCGTTCACCCAAGTGAGAGTCGCGCCATTTTGCAGATAGTTGAGCGTGCGGTTATCGCGCGCTTCGTAGTTGAACGCTGTTTTATACATGATCTTATGTTCACGTGTGATGTTCTTCATGAACCGAATATCAAAGCCATTGTTACCAGTTGCTTCGACGACGTAGTCTGTTCCGGCTGTCAAGCCTGAGATTTGCAGGCTATCCGGCAAGAACGTAAGACCGCCGTTCGTGAAGACGTCTTTTAGGATCAAGTTATTCATTTCTTGACGGTCGTTGTTGAAGTTGATTTCCCAATTGACCGTTTTGTCTTTGTAGTTCGGGCTATTGTTCGATTTTGTTAAAATCTGTTGGGAAATATTGCGTGTCCCGGTCGATTTGTAGGATTCGGTTGTTACAACGTTGGTGATTATCCCATCTTTAAAAACACGTTCATTCGCAGTGGTTTTGTACGTGATTTTGTAAGCTGAATTGACCATGTCGTTGAATTGCAATGTGAAGCCATTTTTGCCGTCTTTTGTCATTGGTATGATGGTGTAGTCATTGACGACTTCGCCGGCACCGATTTCTTTGCCGTTCTGATCAAGGCTGATTTTCTTGACGACGAACGTATCCAGGAGGACGTCCTGGGAAGCATCAAACAAGTCAGTCAGAATTGCATCGGATACGCCGACGGTCCGTTGATTATAATTATATTTAATTTCCCAGCCGATCGTTTGCGTGCGGTTGTCGTAATTAATTGATGTCTTTTGAAGCGGTTCGCCGCGTCCGACTGTGACAGTCGCGGAAGCTTTCGCATCTTCTTTGCCATCCGCTTTCAATGTGGCGTTATTGATCAAGCTTTTGGCAGAGTCATTCGTGATATCCACCGTGAAAACTAAACGGTAAGCAGAGTCGATTTTATTTTTGAATTCAATCGAAAAGTCCGGCTGACTGATGGTGTATTCACTTGGATTCACAGGCGCGCTAAGTGTAGTGGTGCCATCCATGTTCGAAATCAAGTGATAAACTTCAATTGAGCCTGCCTGCAAAGCCTGGTCGCTTGGCAAGAGGTCTTCTAATACTGCGTTCGAAAGGGTTTGCATGGATTTATTGAAGTCCACTGTCCAATCGATCGTCTCTGCGTTATAAGCGCGGTTCGGTGTTCCTTTTTTCTCGATGCCAGGGCCGCCTGGATTGAAGTTAAGCGGGATGGCAATCGTCGCACCACCGACAATCGGCGTGATGACGACGGTACGATCCTCATTGACGACGGTGTCCGTCTTGATCGTCGACCAGATCGAGAAGTTGCCATTTACGTTGGAACGCTCTTCTATGAATTTCGTGAACGTCAATGTAGCCATGCCGTCCAAGCTCACGTTGAGGTAAGCAACTGCTTGGCCGTTACTGTTCAATGGTTCGTCCACAAGTTGCTCATACACGGCAAGCTCTGTGGGAAGCTGGAAGGAGAACGTACTCCCTTCCGTGTAGCCATGTCCGTTCGGCAAAGCGAATGAGTAGTCGAGGCTGATGATCGAGTTGAGATCAGCACTGTCAAGCTCATCGCCAGCATTGTTCATGATTTTGATGGTTCCTTGTGTCAGGATGTTTGTTCTATTGACGGAAGGCTCGCTCGTTTCTTCTTCAGCAAGCTCTTCTTCGACAACGTCTTTCGCTTGTTCTTCTTCAGCGGATTCTTCTGTCATTACTTCCTCTTCTGCAGGTGCTTCTGTTTTAGGAAGCGAATCCTTTTCTTCAGCAGCCGCTTTTTCTGCAGGCTGTTCGTCAGCGACTGGCTGTTCCACTGGAGCCGTTTCATTACTTTCCTGCGGTTCTATAATGGTTTCCGTATTTTCTACGGGTTCATCCGAAGCAGGGGCGGGTGATGTTTCTTCTGTCAGCAGAATCGTTTCATCTGTAGGTTGTTCAGGTTCAGCAGCATTCGCTGAAACGAGTGGGGCAAAGAACAGATCCGTGACCAAAAGCAAACACATTAGCATAGCAAATAATCTTTTCATTGTTTCCTCCATCTAATAGTAGTTTTAAATGTCTCTGGCTCAGCCAGTGAGCATGAAGCGTTATCATGTGTCTTCAATAACATAACAAATAGTAAAATAATACCTATTTTTCATGCATCTATTAGGATAAACTATGCATCTATACAGATTCTGTACATTTATGGAAAGACGTTTTAATACTTTTGACATTTTCCAGAGAGTTGGTAATACTTAAAGAAGAAGCAAGACAGAAAGTAGGATAATTGGATGAAAGCAATATTGGTTGACGATGAATTACTGGCGCTGGATTATTTGGAGTGGTTACTCTGCAAAGCTGGCAACGTCACGATTGCAGGTAAATTTATGGACTCGTTAAAAGCTCTTGAGGCGATTGCCTTGATGAAACCGGACATCGTATTTCTGGATGTGGAAATGCCAGGTATGAACGGGATAGAATTGGCAGAAAAGATAAAGTCTTCCTGGAGCGGGGTTCAAGTCATTTTCGTTACGGCTTATAATCATTACGCTGTAAAAGCTTTTGAGTTAAACGCAGTCGATTATCTGCTGAAACCTGTGCAATTCGACCGCCTGCAGGAAAGCCTGTCACGCATCTCTTCATTACCGGCAGTTGCTGCAACAGGGGCAGTCCAAAAAATCAAAACGCTTCAGCGGCTGTCTTTTATTAGCATTGAAGACGGTACGGAACAGGAAATGCAGGTGAAATGGAGAACGTCCAAAGTCCGCAGCGTTTTCGCTTACCTGCTTCAGCAGCACGATAAGCCGGTGCGAAAAGATATTCTGCTGGAAGAATTCTGGCCGGATCTTTCCGTTGATAAAGGATACGTCCAGCTTTACGGCTGCATTTATCAAATCAGAAAAACCATCGCTTCCGTAAACTTTAATGTTTCGCTGACGAATTATGAACATGCCTACCAATTATCGCTGGGCGAGGTGAAGCTCGATGTCGATGAATGGGAACAGCAGCTGGAGAATCTGCCCGAATTGACTGAAGAGACGGTGCCGCTGTATCAGAAAGCGATCAGCGCATATTCCGGAACTTATCTTGCTGAGGAAGAGTTTGTATGGGCGGATTATGAACGGGAACGCCTGAATATGATCTGGTTCCAGCAGCTGAAAAAACTTGCAGATTATCTGGCCAATCAAAGACGATTTGCTGAAGCGATTACCATCTATCTGCAGATGCAGGCAGCTTTTCCTTATCTGGATGCAAGCTACCTTCAGCTCATGCAATTGTTCAAAGAACTCGGCGATTACCATTCCGTCCGGCACCAATTCAGCCGGCTGAAGGAAATGCTGCTCGAAGAATACGGAACCGATCCGGATGAAGCTGCCTTGCAATTGCTTGAAGCGTGTTTGCAGGCGGATTAAAAAAGAGCCCACCAAGGGGCTCTTTTTTTCGTCCATTCAATTATTCCGCCAATTCAAGCGGCCTTACCCGGAACGTTACACGTGTTCCCCGGCCAGGCTCGCTGTCGATTTTCAATCCTTCTCCGTACATTTGTTTCAGGCGCTTGTCTGTGTTGGTGAGACCGATTCCGCTGTTTTGGGAAGAACCTGACAGCAACTCCCCAACTTTTTCTTCATCCATCCCCACGCCGTCATCCATGATTGAAATCTCCGCACCGGCTCCCGACTGTCGGATACTGATTTCTATTGTTCCGCCTTCCACCCTTTTTAAAATCCCGTGCTGCACGGCATTTTCGACAAGTGTCTGGATCGACAGCGGCGGCACTTCCATTTCAACAAGCCGGTCAGTTTTCCATTCGACATTCAATCTGCTCCCGAATCGTTCTTTCTCGATATACAGATAAGACTTCACCAATTCCACTTCATGTTCCATGTTCACCAATCGATTTAAATTATCCGGTGTAAAGCTTCTTCTCAGATAATTGCCGAACTGGTCCATGAGCGCCGCCATCCGTTCCGTATCGAACTGGCCGAGTGACACAATCGAATTCAATGTATTGAACAGAAAATGCGGCTTGATCTGCGCCTGCAGCCAGGCACCTTCCACCCGCAGCCTTTCACTGACGGATTTTTTCAGCCGGGTCAGATTATCCACACGGGCTTTCAATTCAAGTGCGCTTATCGGCTTCGACACATAATCATTCGCTCCCGATAAAAATCCGTTATAAATATCTTCCGGATGATTTCTCGCTGTCAGCTGAAGCACCGGCAATTCCAGCCACGTAAACTTCTCCCGGATCAGCCGGGTCAGCTTGTAACCTGAAATATTCGGCATCATGACATCCGTCACCACCAGGTCCCACGGCTGTTCTTCGATCCACTTCATGGCCTCTTCTGCGCCGGAAGCCATTTTCACTTCGTAATCAATGCCGGAAAGGACATCACCCAGAACTTTCAGGTTGACCGGATCGTCATCCACCATCAGGATTCTGGCGGGCTGCCCGGTTGCATTCCATCCCGCATCCAGCGGTAATTCCGGCATGGAAGGAACAGCCGGCGCAGTGAAATCCGGCTGCTCAGCGGCAACAGCGGAAGTCAGCGGGGCGGCACCGGCCTGCTGACATTCCAGTGGCAGGCTGAGCACGAAAGCCGAGCCTTTTCCAGGTTCAGAGACGGCTTCCAGTTTCCCGGCGTGCAGTTCGGCTAATTGCCGGGAAATCGTTAGCCCAAGGCCCAGCCCGCTACTGTCTTCGCCTTGTGTGTAAGGTTCAAAAATCCTCTTCAGCATTTCCGGTTCCATGCCGATTCCCGAATCTTCTATCGTCAGTACGGCATTATCCCCTATCACTTCTCCCCGGATATGGATAGTACCTTCCTCTGTAAATTTCACTGCGTTCTGTATCAGATTAAACAGAATCTGAATCAACCGGTTTTCATCTGCCTGCACCCTTTTCAAAGGGTCACTGATATCGATGGTGATCCGGATTTTCTTATGCCTGATCGTGACATCGAGCATCTCCACAATCCCGCTTGTCAGTTTTTCCAGATCGACTGAAGTCACTTTCAATTGAATTGTATGCTCATTAATGCGCGTGATATCCAGAAGATCATTCACCGTAATGGACATATGGCGGCTGATCGAAGTCATCAACCCCAGCTTGTTTTTCGCTTCTTTCGATAACTGATCGCCTTCCTGCTGCATTAAAGAATAGGCGATGTTCATCATGCCGTGCAGCGGGTTTTTCATTTCGTGTGCGGTATTGGAAAGGAACTGGTCCTTCCTCTTCAACTCCGCCTGCAGTTTCATCGTCATTTCCCTGTTTTCATTGCCTGTCCTGAAAAACAGCAGAAACAGAAAAATCGACAGGCAGATATAAGCGATCAGAATATCGTAGGGATAGTAGGGCAAATCCATATCAAGCCGGGATCTGTAAATTCCCCACAGGAAACTGTTTGCACCGCTGACCGCTGCAAGCATGACGAAAATAGTTTCGCTGTGCTTGCCTTTCGCCAATTTCCAGATAAGAACAGCTGCAACGCCAAGAAATAAACCAAGCAGCACAAAAACAGCTGTGACTACAACTGAAAGATATTGCAGAGGAGTGACGACAGTTGCCAATGTGCCCGCGGTCAGCGCGCCGATCAATGCATTGTAAATGCGCGTATGCAGCTGTTCTGCAAATAAGCTTCTGGCAAACAGCAGCAAAAATACTACCGTGCCAATATAGGACAGAAACAACAATTTGACGTAGCCACCGTAACTCAGCTGAATCCAATTCAATAAGATACGGTCATCATCGAGTCCGGTCGCAAGCAACAGGCACAGCGAAGCAAGCGAAAAATAGAGGAAATGCCGTTTTCCTTTTCTAATGATGAAGAATACAAAAGTATAGGCGGCGCAAACCAGTGCAAGACAAAGGATCAGCAACTGATTTGCGATATTCCACATACTTGCCGCATTCATCGCACGGTTATCACCGAAAAGGATGGTTTTTATCAAACCGTTCCTTTTTGCTAAACTATTACTTTTAAATTGGATCAGTACTTCCACTTCATTGTTTTCCCTTGCTCTGAAAGAAGTTGAACGCGGCACTGCATTGGAGATCATTTCTCCATTTCCTTGAAGGGAGAAATCATTATCAAGCAATAATTGTCCATTGATATAGACTTTTGAAGACAAGGCATTTCGCGGAAGCTGAATCTGGTAAAGCCGGTCAATCCGTTCTTCCGGAACAAGAAGTTTCAGGCGATATGTACCCTGCCGCTCCATCCACGGTGTATCTTCATCAAAGAAATCATGCCATTTCCCTGGAAGAGCCATGTATTCCGCGGCGGATTGATTCTCTATTTCTTCCGGTTTCAGCAGCACTCCCGGGTAAAATTCCCACTCCCCGCGGAGCCCCTGAACCGGTTCCTTGCTGAAGTTCACATCACGAAAATCAATAACGCCCTTTTCTGCATCGATACTGTCGACATCCACCGCATTTTCCAGCCAGAAAAAACGCATTGCCGTCAATGAAAAGATAAATATGAATACGATTAAAATAATACGCCGGTTCGACACGCTTTTCCCCCTAGTTCTTTTTGCTCTCTGTTCATACAGAATAGCACGAACTTTTTCTGTGGAGGAGACGATTTGAAAAAAAGTTGGGATCCTTGGAATTTACTGACCGTTTTTTTGTTGCCGCTTTTCCAGTCCAAAAGCTTCTGCCAGCAGCCGAACCGTCTTCATCCGGTTCTCTGCACGTGCAACATTCGGAATGACCAAAATTTCTTCTGTCTCAAAAATTTCCGCAATTTCTTCAATCCTCCGCTTCACTTCTTCAGCTGTCCCAACGAGCATCCGCTTCCGGTTGCGTGTGACTTTTTCCATTTCACTCGCACTGAATCCTCGCTGCATCGCCGTTTCAACAGACGGATAATAAGGCGGCGGTGTTTCCGACTCGATGAACAGCAGCCAGAGATCGAATGCCTTCGCTAAATTTTCTGCTTCTTCTTTGGTTTCACCCACAACCACAAAAACAGAGACCATCGTGTTGGGCGCATCCTGCAGTTTTGAGGGCTGAAATTGGTTTTCATACGACCGGAACAATCGCGCACTCGATTTCAGCGGTTTTGCAAAATGGGCATAAACATAGCCCGCTCCAGCTTCTGCCGCGACTTTAGCGCTGCCCTCGCCCGTTCCGAGCACCCACATTTCAGGTGCTGTTTTGGTTACCGGCGTGGCGCGCAGCTTCTGGAACCGGTGCTCTGTTTCCGTATCGTCTGTCAGATATTTTTGGATATCAGCGATTTGCTGCTCATAGGAAACCGGAATTCCTTTCGATTCATTGAGCGCTTTGTTGACGAGGCGATAACTGCGCGAGCGGCCGATGCCGAGATCAATGCGTCCCGGATGCAGCGCTTCGAGCAGCCGGAAATTCTCCGCCACTTTATAGGAACTGTAATGCGGCAGCATGACACCGCCGGAGCCGATGCGGATCCTTTTCGTCGCGCCGGCCAGATGCATCATCAGCATTTCCGGTGAACTGCCGGCTACCGAAAAGACCTGATGATGTTCAGCCACCCAATAACGCTTGTAGCCGAGCTCATCCGCCAGTTGCGCGAGCGCTGTCGTCTGCTGGAGGGCGTCACCTGCTACCGCGCCTTCATCTATTGGTGAATAATCGAGAATGCTGAGTGAGATCATGTGTTTCCCGCCTTGTTTTTTGACATATTTCCAGTGTAGCACGTGGATTCGCCGGGGCAGGAACGGTTTATTTGCGGAGA
>NZ_JRGN01000149.1 GCF_000775575.1 Planococcus sp. CAU13 | reverse complement strand
AGCTGGGTCGCCGGAGTCTGGACACCGAAAGGAAAAAAGACTGGCAAGTGGACGATGAGTTCACTTGCCAGTCTCTTTTCATTTATTCCGCTTTGAGCGTTAAAACTGATCCTTCTGCCGAACCGTCAATCGGCGTTCTGTGGTAATCGCCTTCCACCCATTTATCGACTTGATTATGGAAGAAATCCGATTTTATATGTCCGCTGATGCCCGGTCCGACGATATGGTAGGCACCGGACATGTCGGCCAGATCCGCAACAAATCGCCAGGCCGCTCCGTGATGAACATTGCCGGCATCCCTAAACGCCGCTGCCTGCACTGTAATGTGTGAACCCCCGAGTGGCACCGGATCCGGATTCAGGAAACTTTCGAGAATCGGGGATGCGCCAGCCATCGGATGCGGGAATGTCAGCTGATGAAAATCTCCCCATTGCCAGTCTGCAGAATCACTGCCGAAATCATCTTCGATTTCCGAAAGGCTCGTTTCAAGCGCGTCCGTCAGCCATTTTTCGACCCCGCCGTATTCACTGACCCATACGCCTTCATTGCCTGCAAACGAGTCGCGCAACATGGCATCGGTAATATGATTTTTCCCCGGCATCAAATCGTAGACGTCTTCCGGAAACTCATCTTTCAGCAGCGTATGCGGCAGCTGTCTCATCCATTTATGGAAAATGAGCGGCGCCGCCTGATCTTCTTTATCAAACTGATCCCATTCGGTGAGGAGCGCAAGGATTTCATCGTGCTCATCACCTTCCGACCGGACCGCTTCGATCATGTCATCCAAAAATTCAGCGGCATAGAGATTTTTCTGATCCATCTGAAGGTCCATCATATGATTTGGCGTCAACTCGTCATTCGCTTCCAGCACTTCCGCAATGCGCTCATAGCGGTAAGGCTGCGCCCAAAAATCGGTGATATGGTATTCATAGGAATCATCCACCACCTGATTATTCGCTGTCGCAATAAAACCGCTTTCCGGATTTACGACAGTCGGCAATTCATCAAACGGCACATAGCCTTCCCAGCCGTAATCCGCTGAATCACCGGGAACAGGCAATTGGCCGTCCCCTGTTTTGCGGATCGGAATGCGGCCATTCGCTTTATAGGCAATGGTGCCGTCCGTGGCCGCAAAGACGAAATTCTGTGCGGGTGCCTGGAAATCTTCCAGTGCACTTTCGAAGTCTTCCCAGTTCTCCGCTTTATTGAACCCGAGCACCGCCTGCAGTTCGAGTGTCGGTTCGAGTGCTGTCCATTGCATTGAGAACAATGCGCCAGGCTCTTCGTTTTCATAGAGAAGATCGGAAATAATCGGGCCATGGCGCGTCACCATCACTTCAAAATCGACAGTCTCGCCGTCTTTCACCCGAATCGGCTCATCGCGCACTTCCGCCTGTTCCCATTCGCCTTCATATCGGAACTCCGTCGGATTATCGGGATTCGGTGTTTCGATATAGAGATCCTGGACGTCCGGGCCGACATTCGTCACACCCCATGCAACTTTTTCATTATGTCCTAGGATGATACCGGGAACACCTGCAAAAATGACGCCACTGACATTTTGCTCAGGTGATTCCAGATGCATCTGGTACCAAATAGACGGCGTGCTGAGGCCAAGATGCGGATCATCGGCGAGAATCGGCATGCCGCTTTCCGTTTTGTCACCGGATACGACCCAGTTATTGCTGCCGTTGAACTCACTTGGCACAAGAGACGCATCAAATTCACCCGCCACTTTCACCTGCCGGCTGATATTGGCTTCGATGATCGACGGTGCATCTTCCGGGTATTTGACGAACAATTCCCTTGCTTTTTCTTCCGGAAACTTCCCAAGCGCCCAGTGGCGGACCGCGAGTGACGACCAGTTGCCGCCGAGATCATAGGCCATGAATTTCCCGATTGCCAGCGAATCGACCGGCGTCCATTCTTCCGGTTCATAGCCCAGCAGGCTGAACTCATAGCTCAGCGTATCGTTTTCTTTTGCTTCATAAATGAACGCATTCACCCCTTCGGTGAACCATTCGAGCACCTGCTTCGATTCTGCGTCATAGCCTTCCCAAGATTTTTCCGCAGCATCCCGCAAACTGAAGGTGCGGAAAAATTTATCCGTATCAACAGCTGCCTCTCCAACCGCTTCCGCAAGACGTCCGCTTGCCTGCCGGCGTGACAGATCCATCTGAAACAGCCGGTCCTGGGCAACAACGTAACCCTGCGCACGGTACAGATCGGCATCTGACTGGGCTTTCACGTGCGGCACGCCGATTTCGTCGCGAATCACCGTAACGTCGTCATCAAGCACAGAGACATTCATTTCCCCGCTGATCACCGGCTTTGACTTTCCTATGTAGGAGTTAACATATATTAGCCCGATAATGGCAACCGCCAACAGTACACCGAGCGTTCCAAGCAACCACTTGAGCCACTTTCTATTTTTCGGCTTTTTTCCCATTCCGCTTTCTCCCCCTTTTCACCGTCTTGTTTTATTCGACTGCAATCCTGAAGATTCCTTCAAAAAAAATAGCCCGCACAGCTGCGGGCTAATTTACGATATCTTCTTCACCGAGTACCATTTTAACTTTCGAAAGCTGTTTCTTTTCAGTCAGCACATACAGCACATCTCCCACTTTGAGCTTTGTAGTTCCTGTCGGCATGACCAGCCTGCCCGAACGGATGATTGCGCTGATCAGCGTCTGATCCGGCAAACCGATCGTCTGCACAAGCTGATTGGCAAACGGCGACTTGTCCGTCAATTCCACTTCCAGCATTTCCGCATTCGCTTTATCCATCGACACGAGTTCCAGTGAATGGATCCGCTTCGGCGACGGTTTTCCGTTAAGCCTGAGTTTATTCGCAAAGAAAGGAATCGTGGAGCCCTGCAATAAAGCTGAAGTCAGAACAATAAAGAAGACAACATTAAAGAACAGCGAACTATTTTCCATTCCGGCAAGCATGGGGAATGTCGCCAGGACAATGGGTACCGCTCCGCGCAGACCTGCCCAGGACATGAACAGCTTTTCGTTCAGGGAATAATCGAAAAAGATCGTCGAAACGAACACAGCGATTGGGCGCGCTATGAAGATCAATACAAGCGACAGGATCAGACCTTTCCAAATCAGGTCCCAATCCGCCAATTGACTTGGGAATACAAGAAGGCCAAGAATGATGAACATCAGAATCTGCATGAGCCATGCCAGTCCTTCATTGAAACTGATGATCGAATGGCTGTGTGTCAAATCACGCGTTCCGATGACCAAGGCGGCAAGATAAACAGCAAGCAAACCGCTGCCGCCAAGAATCGCTGTTATGCTGTAGATGAAAATGGCAAAGCCGACTGACAGTACGGCGTAAAGACCGGATGCATTCAACCTGATCCGGTTGATTGTCCATGAAGCGAACAGTCCGAGCGCGAGTCCGAGAACCGCCCCGACACCCATTTGCATAAAGAAATCGCCCAGCAGCGTGAAGATGGAAGAATCGGGGATCAGGATCAATTCGATGATGGCGATTGTCAGGAACATTGCCATCGGATCGTTGGTCCCGGATTCAGCTTCCAGTGTGGAAGAGATTTTCGCTTTGATATTCTGGCCGGCAAGGACGGAAAATACAGCCGCCGCATCCGTCGAACCTACAATTGAGCCGAGCAGCAGAGCTTCCAGTACTGATATATTTAATACATAATAAGCAGCCACCGCGACAACCGCTGCAGTAATCAGCACACCCAGTGTTGCCAGAACCAAAGACCCGCCCAGAACAGGACGGATATTTTTCCATTGAGTCTGAAGCCCGCCTTCGAACAGAATGACAACCAGTGCCAATACACCAACGAGTTGCGCAATTTCTGCATTGGAGAAGTAAATAAGTCCGGAAATATCACTGCCGAGGATCATTCCGATGATCATGAAGAGAACGAGGGAGGGGACTCCAGCACGCGCTGAAATTTTTGTCATCAGTACCCCCACAAGCAGGAAGGCACCGCATATCAGGATGATTCCGTTGATTGTAAAGTCTATCACTATCAGCTCCCGTGAGTTCTTCTGTTAAAAATTATAGCATAATTTCAGCCCATAAAAAAAAACGGGAACGCCTCCTGGAAGGTTTCCCGCTGCCCTGTTATACAGTGTCATCTCCGACAATTTTCACTTCCAGTTCCAGATCGATGCCGAATTTCTCACGCACCGCTGATTTCACCATTTCAATTGTCTGGATGTAATCATTGGCAGTCGCATTATTTTTATTGACGATAAACCCGGCATGCTTTGTTGAAACTTCCGCTCCGCCAAAGCCTTTGCCCTGCAGTCCGCTTTCCTGTATCAGTTTGCCGGCGAAATTGCCCGGCGGCCGTTTGAAAACGCTGCCGGCAGAAGGAAACTCAAGCGGCTGCTTCGACTCACGCTGATGCGTCAGGTCAGCCATTTTGGCATCAATGACGTTCTGGTCCCCTTTTTCAAGGACGAATTCCGCAGAAAGAACGTAATACCCTTTCTTCGTAATGACGCTCTTGCGGTAATCGAGTTCAAGCTCTTCCTTGGACAGGACCAGTTTTTCACCTTCGCTGGTAAGCACTGTCGCCTGCATGATAATATCTTTGATCTCCCCGCCGTAAGCTCCGGCGTTCATCGCCATCGCGCCGCCGACCGATCCTGGGATGCCACAGGCAAATTCAAAGCCCGTCAGCGTCTGGGATGCTGCCGCCTTCGATACTTCCTTAATGTTGGCGCCGCCCTGGGCATAGACAGTCAATCCGTCAACACGGATTTCATTGAGGCTTTTCAGGTTTAGAACAATTCCCCGGACGCCTCCGTCACGCACGACCATATTCGAGCCGTTCCCCAATAACAGGAGAGGAATGTTATTTTCAAAAGCATATTTTACTGTATAAGCAGTTTCATCTTCATTGGTGGGTGATACAAAAATATCAGCCGGTCCGCCCATTCTCGTCAGTGTATGTAAGTGCAGCGGCTCGTCGATTTTCACGTGGCTTTCCGCCACAAATCGGCGAAGGTCTGATAACCATCTTTCTTTCGTCATTCCAAGCAAATCCCTTCTAAACAATATAACTTCTAATAGTATCCGATTTTATTCCCCGTTTGACAAGCGTTTCTCATCACTTACGTCCGAAAGTCCAATAAAATAATTATCTTGAATTCGAGAATAATTAATTAAAGTATATTGACATTAAGATTTAACTGGGTTATAGTCTGAATAGACATAAAAAATATTGGAGGAAATTACACATGAAAAAATGGACAGTAGACGCAGCGCATTCAGAAATCGGTTTTTCCGTAAAACACATGATGATCTCAAAAGTGAAAGGTTCTTTTGCATCGTACGACGCAACAGTGGAAGCTGACGAAAAAGATCTTCAAGGCGCACTGATTGATTTTAAAATCGACGTGGCAAGCATCAACACAAACAACGAGGACCGCGACAACCACTTGCGTTCCGCTGACTTTTTCGATGCTGAGCAATTCCCGCACATCACATTCAAAGCAAACGAAATCGTTAAAAAAGGCGACGATGAGTACGAATTAAGCGGAGATTTGACAATGAAAGGCGTTACGCGCCCGGCAACTTTTGATGTTGAATACGGCGGCAAAGGCATTAACCCATGGGGCGTTGAAGTTGTGGCGTTCAGCGGCGAAGGCAAAGTGAACCGCAAAGATTTCGGTCTTACATGGAACCAGGCGCTTGAAACTGGCGGCGTAATGGTCGGCGAAGATATCAAAATCACGCTTGAGCTTGAAGCTAACCCAGCATAAGAAAAGCGATAGCGCCCGTTAAGCTCTGAAAGGCATAAGA
>NZ_JRGN01000171.1 GCF_000775575.1 Planococcus sp. CAU13 | reverse complement strand
TTTCGATAATTTCAGCCTTGATGATCCCAATTTCACGCTCGAAATCCGCTGAATGAAATTTGACGCCCATCTCCGCCGACGCAACCGCCTGGTTTGTCGTGTCCACCGTCTGCTCCTGCTTTGCATTGCTCAGCGAGCCGGCCATGAAAGTGGCAGACAGTCCCATAAAAAGCACGACCATCAATAAAACAACAAGAAGCGCATAACCCTGCTGGTTTTCTAATGGCTTCATCATCATTGCCCCTTTCAGTTCTGGCTCGTCAATAACCTCGACAAAGTAGTTTCAATCGTCAACGTCCTTTTTGGATTGTTCAGATCTGTGATTGTCAAAGTAATTTCAGTGTGCTCTTCTTTCGGGAACAGCCCGTCGAATATAACCGGTGTGCCGGGAGATCTGACAACAGGTACATTATTGACAATGGTGCCGGTGAAATCGTATTTACCGGAAATGTTATTGGTTTCACATATTCTGTCTTCCGTGCACGACTCGATCTTCAATTGATCGTCATCGAATATGATGCTGTACTCGTGGCTGCCGCGGTGTGCCGCCATCAGGCTGCTGATCATCAAATTGGCATCCTGCTGGAGGATGGTCCGGTTCGTTTCTGTAGCTCCGTGCTGCATGCCGATGGATATCGCAGTCCAGCCGATGATCGCAACCACCGAAACAAGCGCCAGCGCCACGATCAGCTCGATCAGGGTCACCCCTTTTTGATTGCCCCTCAAGTCAGCCACCTCCAGTTGATGCGGGCGGTGCGTTTATGGCTTTATAGGTTATATAGGAGAAAGTCTCACTGCTCAATGTGTAATTACCGCTTCCCGGAACAGATTCTTTTAAAATTTTCACATGGACTTTATAAAGTTTGTTGCGCTCCGTTTCTTCGCAGCTGCCAGCTGATGACGCTGAATCCAGGAAGGTTTCGCATTCCAGATAAATATCGGCTTCATATAAATAACCGTCTGTTTTCTCGAAACGGATGATGCCTTCCGGATGCGGCCGAGCGCTTTCGGTATAGTTAAGCTTCGCCATTTCTTCAATTATCTTTGTTTCTTTCAAATAATCAGGAACATTTGTCAGCGGGTCCGTGGGCGCCGCCAAAATTAGTTTGTGCCATTTTTCCTGGTCTGTTATGGCGGCCATCTCCAGCCTTGCCAGATTCATGGTGTCCAGTTTCGCTTCTGTTTTTTCATTGAATAACGTCATCTGCGGAAAAATCGTCATGATGCCGACAAACAAGATACCCAGAATAACTATTGCGGCCAGTACTTCGACTAAAGTTAATCCTTTCTCATTGCTCACACGGCATTTCTTCATGCTCAGCCCCCCAAAAAATCATTAAATAACGTTAACCTTATATTGGAAATTAAACCTTTCTTATGGTACAAAACTTAATTACTATCATTATTGCATTTTCCCGTTTTCTCTGCACGGTTTTTTTGCATATTTTTCTACATATTTTCACAAATATTTGTTATCAGATATTTAGGGCTAGTAAAAAAGACTGCAAACCGGTATATTTCCGGTTACAGTCTTTATTTGGTGTAAGCTGCGACTTTATTGCGCCCTGCCTGTTTCGCTCCGATATATAATGCCCGGTCGGCGTTGCGTATCATCGCCATACCGTCATCGCTGTCATCCGGTGCGGACGACACGCCAATGCTCATCGTAATATTGATCGGGATGGTGCTGCGGTCTTCGTCGAGATCGTTCTGGATCATGAAGTCATGTTTCTCGATTTCCTTGCGGATATTTTCCGCCAGCAACATTGCCAGTTCTTTGCTGTAGTTTGGCAGCAGCACGACAAACTCTTCACCGCCGTAACGGGCGACCGTTCCTTCACTGCCGACAATTTCACAAAGAAGGTCGGCAAGCGAGACAAGGATTTCGTTGCCGCTCTGGTGCCCGTATTTATCATTGATGCCTTTAAAGCGGTCAATATCCATCATGATGACGGACAGGTTCCGCAATTCTCCGTTATTGACTCTCACCATTGCTTTTTCAAGCGCTTCATCCAGGTAACGGTAATTGTATAATTTCGTCAGGCCGCAGCGTTCACTTTTCGCAATCGCTTTTTGGACCAGCCCTGCTTTTTCAAGCGATACAGCGAAGTAGGTACTGAGGATGTCCAGGATCTGCAGCTGATGCGGCACGAATGCGTGCTTGCTGCGGGAACCGAGGACAAGCACCCCTTCAATCCGGTTGTTCCGTGAAATCGGCGTCGTCATCAGACTTTCCGTATCCGCTTTTATGTAGCTCGTTTCCATGCCTTTCCACTGGGCCTTGCTGTCGAAAATAAAAGATGTGTTCTGGACGATGGCATTGCCTGCCACGCCTTCATTGTATTTAGCCGGTTCAGCGTCGATCTTCTGGAATTCATTGTCTTCATACTTCCGCAGCGTTATGAGTTGGCCGTCGCGGTAATCGATGACGTAGGCGTAATCGACCTGAAAAAGGTCGGCCACCTGAAGGACGAACTGGTCAAACACTTCATCCGGTGACAGCCGGGCTGCCAGCTGATGCCCGATTTCGCCGGCTTTCTTCAGATCGCTGTTGACTTTTTCAGAGTTATTGTACATGCGCATGATCGCCGCCATTGTGAAGAAAGGAATTCCGAGAAGCAGCAGTGCAGCCAGCCCGATGTATGTTTCCGAAATATACAGGACGATCGCCAAAGGAAAAGCAAGAAACGCAATGGCGAAATCCCAAATGGTGTCGAGCGAGAAGAAATCTTTGTGTTCGCCGAGAATCCGGACGTATACATAGAGGATCACCTGATTGGAGACGACGGAAACCATCTGGAACAGGAGTCCGAATAGCACGATATGCCCCAAATCAAGCGAGCCGATCTGTCCGCCTGCAAAGATGAACGACAAACCTGCCAAAGAGGAAATGGCGAAAAACATCATCGAGTTAAAGGGTGTGCGGATCCAAAGGCTTTCGGAAGTCCGGAGACGCAGGATGACAATCAGCATCGTCAGCTGGGACAACAGGACTTCTGCGAATAAACCGAATTTCAGAAACACGGCGACTGTCAGCCATTGCACCAGATAAGTCGGCACGCCGTTGATGTTCATCGGAAGCAGACAGGCAAGGATGAAAAATGCCAGGTAGGCTGCAGCGTCCGCCCACGGAATATCAGGCGGCGGGAAATATTGATAGATTAAATAGAGTCCTGGAGGAACGATGAGAATCCAAAGCGTCCACAGAATTATCGGTCTTTTCTGTAACTTATGCATAGCAACTTCTCCCCTACTAGGTTCCCTCTATATGCCGTAGAAATTCTCATTAATCGGTTCTGTACAGTTTGAACATCGAGTAATTTTGTTTTCTAAGGTTTGCTAAAAGATAAAGCGAACCCGTGACTATTGTCACTTTATTTTTACTGGTTACAGGTAATATATCACAATGGTTTTGAATTGTCTTTATTTTACTACTACTTTTTAAAAATAAAGTTTGGGCGGGTAAAGCACGTTCATTTTCAAATTCCAGGAAGGTGAAATGCTCGCTCACTGTCTCCAGTTTGCGCAGGATCCCATCAGCGTCTTTGTCTTTCAATAAACCCATAACAATGTGAATATCGCGGTCTGGATAGGTTTCTCTGATTGTTTCCACCAAAGCGGCGACACTTGCTTCGTTATGGGCACCATCGAAAATGACATCCGGAAATACTTCTTCAAAGCGGTACGGAATCGTTGCCTGAGCCAATCCTTTTATTGCCATATGTTCTTGAAATTGGTTTTTAAGAATATTTTCTGTTGTCAACCATGCCAGATTTGCATTAGCTTTTTGATGTTGTCCTTTTAATTTTATCGGACCTTCGTATAGGTCTTTAGACCATAAAATTTCCGAGTCCATGTTTTTGGCTGTGGTACAGATTACCTTTTCCGCTTCATCAGGAAGTCTCCCGATTGCTATCGGTTTCCTTTTTTTGATGATTCCGGCTTTATGCCAGGCAATTTCCTCGAGTGTTGCACCGAGAAAATTGGTGTGTTCCAAAGAAATGCTCGTTATGACTGATATGATCGGCTCGATAACGTTTGTACTGTCGAATCTTCCGCCCATTCCGGCTTCGATAATTGTAAAATCTGGTTTGTGCTTTTTAAATAGAAGAAAAGCCACAGCCGTCAGCAATTCAAAATCGGTCAGAGGCGTGCTGATCTTCGACAGTTTTTCCATTGCCCAGTCAAAATCATCTTCAGTGGCCGGCTGCCGGTTTATCTGGATCTGGTCATGGACATCCACGATGGCAGGCGAAAAGAAATTGCCGACTGTTTTGCCGTGAGACATCAGAACAGCGGCGATGAACGCCGCTGTGGATCCTTTGCCGTTGGTGCCGGCAATATGTATGAAATTTTGGTTGTGGTGTGGATTGCCCAATTCGGCCAGGGCGTTTTTTATTGCGTCCAATCCCGGTTTTATGGAAGCTTCTGACGCTATATTCCACTTCTTTTTGTAATGGTCGAGTCCCGTTATCATCAAAAGCCTCTTTTCCGATCCCAAACGTGATACAATTTTTTTATTATTATAGCATGAAGGTGGAATGGATATGGCGTTATGTTGGATCATTTATAATGGAAGTTTAATTTCCGAAAAATTTGTCGACCAGGCCGAATTGGTGGCGGAAGCAGCCGAACGCGCCGGGGTTGATGCGCGTATCATGAAAAACAATGACGCCCTGATAGATCTGTCCGCTGACATGGTTTTGCCAGATTTTGCGGTCATGCTCGACAAAGATATTTTGCTCGGCTATTTTCTGAAGAGCCGCGGCGTGCCCGTGTATAATGACCCGGCCATCATCGACCTTTGTGACAATAAAGCAAAGCAGTACATAGCGCTTGCCTCTTCCGGTTTGCCGATGCCGGCAACCATTATCGCCCCGAAAGTCTATCCGAACTTTTCCATCCGGGAGTCGGGCTATTTCGAACGGGTGCTCGAGCGTCTCGGCCTGCCGATGATCATCAAGGAAGGCCACGGCTCGTTCGGCATGAAAGTCTATCTGATTGAAACGGAAGAACAGTTTTATGCTAAAGTGGATGAGTTACGCGGCATCGATTTCGTTTTCCAGGAATTTATCGAAGCGAGCCGCGGCCGCGATATCCGGGTCAATATCGTCGGCGGAGAAATTGTCGCTGCGATGTACCGGGAATCGAAAACCGATTTTCGCGCCAACATCTCGAACGGCGGCGAAGCGTTCCCGATTGAGCTGACGGAAGAACAAAAAACAATATCACTGGCGGCGGCCCGTGCAACCGGCGCCATTTTCGCAGGTGTCGATCTGCTGTTTGACGCGGATGAGAAGCCGCTCGTCTGTGAAGTGAACGCCGCCGCCCATATCCGCAACATCCTGAACGTCACTGGCATCAACGTGGCGGACGCCATGATCGCCTATATTCTGGAGGACATTCGATGATCCTGTTGTATGAAACGGCCGATGCTGAGCGGAATGGTGCGTTTATAGCGGAAATTAAGCGGTTTGCTAATGTTGAAATGGTTTGCTGGGATGAGTGGGATGATGCGGGGGTTGAGCAACTCGCTGAAAAGCTGATCGGTGAGATTGTCATTTGGCGCTGCCGGCGTCCCCTTGCAGCCCGTTATTTGGAAAACAATGGCGTCCGCCTCGTCAACCGGGCGGAGGTCAACCGAATCGCCAATGATAAATGGCTGAGTTATCAGCTGTTTTTGATGCTCGGTGTACCCGCTATTCCGACTTACCGCACACCGCAGCAATTCCCCTGCGTCGCAAAGACGGTCGATGGCCATGGCGGCAGCGAGGTGGAAATCATCGACAGCGCTGATGCCTGGAAGACCTTCAAAAGAGAAGTCATTTTTCAACCTGTTATCGAACACTCGGCGGACGTCCGAGCTTATGTTATCGGCGATGAAGTTGTAGGTGCTGTGAAACGGAGCTCTGATAATTCGTTCAAGAAGAATTTCTCGCTGGGTGCGGAAGTTGAAAAATTCGTGCTGGACTCCATTAAGGAACAGGAAGTTTTGAAAATCGCCCGCGCCATCAAAGTCGATTATATCGGCGTCGACTTCCTGCTGCTGGAAGACGGCCGCCACCTGTTCAACGAAATCGAAGACCCTGTAGGTGCCCGTTCGTTCTACCAGACGCATGAGGAGAATATTGCAGAGTTGCTGGTGAGGCATGTGGAGAAGAAGTTTGAAGATAAATAATTGCTGCAAAGCGAAAACCCCGAACCGCTTCTGAATTAGAAGTGATTCGGGGTTATTTTTATTTCATGAATATTTTACAGATTCTGCAGTTCCACTATACGTTTCTCAACCGTCGCGTGCTTCTCCAGATAATCCGATTCTTTCGCGCGTTCTTCCGCGACAACCGCTTCAGGTGCTTTTGAAACAAAGCGTTCGTTTGACAATTTGCCTTGAACAAGTTTGACTTCCTTCGCCCATTTCTCCAGCTCTTTATTCAAACGTGCAAGCTCTGCGTCAACATCGATCAGGCCTTCCAGCGGCATGAACAATTCTGCTCCGGATACTACTGCCGACATCGACTTTTCAGGAGCCTGGATATTCTGGCCGATCGTCAGCGTTTCCGGGTTGCAGAAACGTTCAATGTACGCGGAGTTCGCTTCCAGCACCGCATGCGTTTCAGCGTCTTTCGCAGAAATCGTCAGCGGCACTTTCTTGCTCATCGGCGACTGAACTTCCGCGCGGATCGTCCGTACGGATTTGATGACATCCACCAATAGCTTCATGCTTGAAGACTGGCTTTGATCCGTCAATGCCGGATCCACTGTCGGCCAGGCTGCAACCGTGATCGATTCGCCTTGTGTCGGCAGGTTCTGCCAGATTTCTTCCGTGATGAACGGCATGAACGGATGCAATAAACGCATCGTGTTGTCGAGTACATAAGCAAGTACGGAACGAGTCATCCGCTTCGCATCTTCGTCTTCACCGTATAACGGCAATTTCGCCATCTCAATGTACCAGTCACAGAAATCATCCCAGATGAAGTTGTAAAGGAGACGGCCCACTTCACCGAACTCGTAGCGTTCAGCAAGCGACGTCACTTGTTCGATCGTTTCATTGAGGCGCGTCAAGATCCACGAATCGGCCACGGATTTCTTGCCGCTCAAATCGATCTCTTCATATGTCATGCCTTCCATGTTCATCAACGCAAAACGGGAGGCATTCCAGATTTTATTGGCGAAGTTCCAAACGCTCTCCACTTTTTCCATCGAGAAGCGGAGGTCCTGGCCAGGCGATGAAGCCGTTGCCAGGAAATAACGCAGCGAGTCGGCGCCGTACTGTTCGATGACATCCATCGGGTCCACGCCGTTGCCGAGCGATTTCGACATCTTGCGTCCTTCCGCATCACGCACAAGTCCGTGTATCAATACATCGTCAAAAGGCTTTTCTTCCGTGAATTGGAGGGCCTGGAAAATCATGCGCGATACCCAGAAGTTGATGATGTCGTAACCCGTAACCAGCACGTCAGTCGGATAATAACGGTTCAGTTCATCGTTTTCTTCCGGCCAGCCGAGTGTCGAGAACGGCCACAGCGCTGATGAGAACCACGTATCCAGCACGTCTTCGTCCTGCGTCCAGTTTTCAGCATCAGTTGGAGCTTCGTGCCCAACGTAGATTTCGCCGGTTTCATTGTGATACCAGGCCGGAATCTGATGACCCCACCACAATTGACGCGAAATGCACCAGTCGCGGATGTTCTCCATCCAGTGAAGATAGGTTTTTTCAAAACGATCCGGCACGAAGTTGACGCCGTTTTCGTCCTGCTGCAAATCCACTGATTTCTGCGCCAGCGGCTTCATGTCAACGAACCATTGCGTCGACAGATATGGCTCAACCACTGCCCCGCTCCGTTCAGAATGCCCAACCGAATGCAAATGCTCTTCTATTTTGAATAAAACACCCTGCTCCTGCAGGTCCTTAACGATCTCTTTACGGCATTCGAAGCGGTCCATGCCTTCGTATTTACCGGCATTTTCGTTCATCGTTCCGTCTTCGTGCATAATCAGCACGCGTTCCAGGTTATGGCGATTGCCGATTTCAAAGTCGTTCGGGTCATGCGCCGGTGTAATTTTCACCGCTCCGCTTCCGAATTCCATGTCCACATAGTCATCAGCAACAATTTTCATTTCACGGCCGATGATCGGAAGCGTCACCGTTTTGCCGATGAGGTGCTGGTAGCGTTCATCTTTCGGGTGCACCGCAACTGCCGTATCACCGAGCATCGTCTCAGGACGTGTCGTCGCGATTTCGATATGGCCGCTGCCGTCTGTCAATGGGTAGCGCATATGATAGAACGCACCCTGCACATCTTTATAAATAACTTCGATATCGGAAATGGCCGTTTTCGTCGCCGGATCCCAGTTGATGATGTATTTACCGCGGTAGATCAGTTTTTTCTCATAAAGTTTAACGAAAACTTCGCGAACCGCTTTCGACAATCCTTCATCCAGCGTGAAGCGCTCACGGGAGTAATCGAGGCCAAGGCCCAGTTTCGACCATTGTTCACGGATATGGCCCGCGTATTCTTCTTTCCATTTCCATGATTCCTCTAAGAATGCTTCACGGCCAAGGTCATAGCGCGACTTGCCTTCTTCCTTCAGCTTGCCTTCAACTTTCGCCTGTGTCGCAATTCCGGCATGGTCCATGCCAGGCAGCCACAGCGCGTCATATCCCTGCATGCGTTTCATGCGTGTCAGGATATCCTGCAGCGTCGTATCCCAGGCATGGCCGAGATGCAGCCTTCCTGTTACGTTCGGCGGTGGAATCACAATCGTATACGGCGTTTTGCCGCTTTCGGGTTTTGCTTCGAAAAACTTGTTCTGGATCCACCATTCATAACGCCCTTTTTCAATGGACTGCGGATCGTACTTGGTCGACATGGTTTCTGTCATGTGAGTTCCTCCTCTTCTAGTCGCTGCTGGTTTTGATTTCCATAGCGCTTGGTTTTGATGGGTTGAAGCACAAACCTGGGCTAAAAAAGGGTACAAAAAAACTCCTGTCGTCTCTACTTAAAGGACGAAGGAGTTTTCGCGGTACCACCTTTATACACAGGCTGAAAAAAGCCTGGCTCTCAAGTTCGATAACGGATTCGCATCCGGATTCCGCTACTCAAGTTCACGGAAACTGCTCGGAGGTGACATTCAAATGCTGGTCCATGGAAACCTTTCACCGTTCGGCTTCCTCTCTGCAATGCACGCACATTCTACTATCCTCTTCAACGCATCAATATCTGATTACAACCATTGTACTCAATTTCCGGTTTTAGCGTCAAGTTTTTTCAAAAAATAGGCAACGGCAGGCGCCGCCAGCAATAAAATAAAGAACAGGCGGAACAAATGGAAGCTCGTGATGAGCGCCACATCGGCTCCTGCAGCGAGCGCCGTGATCCCCATTTCCGCCATGCCGCCGGGTGCAGCGCTCAGGAAGAAATCGAGGAACAGGTATTCCGGGAGCAGTGCGGATAAAATATAAGCAATCAATACAGTGAACGCGATGAGCAAAACGTTATTCACCACAATTGCAAACGCCAGCCGCATGCTCATATTTTCACGCAGCTTTTCCATCTGCAGGCCGAGATGTGCACCGACGAGGAGTTGGGCTAGAATGATGAGTAGCGGCGGCATCGCGGTGAGCGTGTCGCCGGTATAGGACTGCACGATTGCCAGGACGAGCACCGGTGCCAATAATTCTTTCGCGGGAAATGAAAAACGCTTCATCAATAAATAGGCGATGATGCCGAGAATGATGGCCATTGAAAATGGGGCTGGCGAAAAAGAGGCTGCCTCTGTTTGCGGAACTTGAGATGCTTCCCTGCCCGCCAGAAAAGTCGTCAGCAGCGGCACAATCGTCACGACGAGGAAAATGCGGAACGTCTGCATGACCGACACAACGGTGACGTTGGCGTTCTTGACATCCTCAGAGATGAGCACCATCTGCGACAGCCCGCCTGGCATCGATCCGAGCAGGCTGGTCTGGAGCGATTCGTTGGCCATTTTGCTGAACAGGAGCCCGAATAATAATGCTGCGATTATTACCGATACTGTCATAAACAGCATGTACGGCAAATCGACCCACATCAGCAGTACTGATTCCCGTGTAAACGAGGCTCCGATCATGATGCCGAGCAGAATGAGGCCGATAGTGCGGAATATCCGCGGCCAGTAAAATTCCATTTCTGTAAATTGTCTCAGCAGTAAGAGTGCCAGCATCGGCCCTAGAAGCCACGGCAGGAACATGCCGATTTGATTGAATAGGAAGCCGGCCGCAATCGCCACCAGCACAGTGCGTAGTAATTTCAAAACGGTTTCCTTCTTTCGGGATATAGCCTTGGTTTCAATGGTAACAGAAAAATTGCGTGTCCGGAAAATTCCTATGAGCGGTTTTGTGGGTTCTATGATCACTTTTCTGTGTTCTAGGATCACTCGCACTTTTCCCACACCCCCGCTTACTTCACTTCTCCCTGAACTTTCGGGCGAAGCCCTGTAATCCGCCCTTTTCTTTATATGTAAAACCCCGATTACATGCTTTTCGCAGGCGAAAAGCGACAGTGCAGAGACATTTGATAGGGGGATACGCGTTTGTTTGCGGTATAACTTCGTTTGTTTGCGGAATAGACCACTTTGTTTGCGTTATA
>NZ_JRGN01000299.1 GCF_000775575.1 Planococcus sp. CAU13 | reverse complement strand
CTCGGTCGTCTCGCTATTCCGCAGGAGTCGTGCGCCTGCACTTCAAGCAATCTGAACGTGTTGGCCCTACGCCGTTCCGCTATATTTTTTTCTCTGAAGAATTGAAATGCCTACTTTATAAATTAAGAATATTTTTGATTTTGCTTATTATTGAAAGCAAGCTGTTCTGCGTAATATCGGTTTTCCTTATTTTATTTTTATACAAATTTAAAAGGCAGGCACATGGGCGCTTGCCTTTTATCGTTTTCATTTCGCAAACCAGATTCTATATTTCGTCGCAGGAATCGCATTGAGTCCCGTAGCACTCATGCTGTTCTTCAATCTGTTTTCCGCAATTCGCACATTGTTTCGGTGGCAGGTTTTTGAAAAATTCGACTACGTTCTCAATCATTCATTCCAGCTCCTTTTTTGTTATAGTACTGTATTGATTAAGGAAAGTGTATTATAACAGTTTGAAGAAGTCAACTTTAAACCGTGAATAATTTTCAATAATCCGTTAAACTGAAGTGAGGAAACAATCCAAAGGAGAGAGACTATGTATTTCGTAGACAATAAAGGAATCACTGATCCGCGCATCAATCTGGCTATTGAAGAGTATCTGCTGAAAAATATGGATGTGGAAAAAGATCCATTCCTGCTGTTCTATATCAACGAACCTTCGATCATCATCGGGAAAAACCAGAATACTTCCGAAGAAATCAATACGGAGTATGTGGATGCGAATGGTATCCATGTCGTGCGCCGACTGTCCGGCGGCGGAGCAGTTTACCATGATCTTGGAAATTTGAATTACAGTTTTATCACAGTTGACGACGGAGAAAGTTTCCGCAACTTCCGGAAATTTACGGAGCCTGTAGTGAAAGCATTGAACAGCATGGGCGTCAACGCCGAATTATCCGGCCGCAACGATTTAATGGCGGAAGGGCGCAAGGTTTCAGGCAATGCCCAGTTCTCCACCAGAGGGCGCATGTACAGCCACGGAACCCTGATGTTCGATACGAATGTGGATGAAGTTGTGTCCGCTTTGAAAGTGAGCAAAGAGAAAATTGAATCAAAAGGCATCAAGTCGATCCGCAGCCGTGTGGCGAACATTTCAGAATTCCTGAAAGAGCCGATGACGATTGAAGAATTCCGTGCGAAAATCCTCAATTCCATTTTCGAAGGGGAAGAAAACGTCAAGTACTGGGAGCTGACGGACAAAGACTGGGAAGGCATTCACGAAATTTCCCGGGAGCGCTACGGCAACTGGGACTGGAATTACGGCAAGTCGCCGAAATTCAACGTGAAGCACTCACACCGCTTCCCGGTGGGCGGCATCGATGTCCGCCTGCAGGTTGAAAATGGGCGGGTGGAAGACGCAAAGATTTTTGGTGATTTCTTTGGCGTAGGCGATGTGTCCGAAATTGAAAATGCCATTACAGGCGTCAAGTATGAGCGCGCTTCGTTGGACGTTGCGGTGTCCGGTCTGGACATCCCGAAACTTCTCGGGGGCATCACAAAAGAAGAGTTCCTGAAATTAATTTATTAAGAAAATGTGAAGAGCCTGCTGCAGAGCAGGCTCTTTTGTTAGAATGGAAAGAAAGAGGAAAGGGGGAATTATTATGTCAGCACAGCGGATATTCATAGTGGAAGACGATTTGAAGATAGCAGAGATGCTGGCGGAAACGCTTCGGAAATATCATTATGAAGTGGAAACCGCCAAAAATTTTGATGGGATACTGGAAGAGGCTGAGGCATTTGATCCACATCTGATCCTGCTTGACATCAACCTTCCTTCTTACGACGGCTATTATTGGTGCCGGCAGCTCAGGCTGACCACCACATGTCCGATCATTTTCATTTCTGCACGATCCGGCGAAATGGATCAGGTTTTCGCATTGGAAAACGGCGGAGATGATTTTATAACGAAACCTTTCCATTATGAAATCGTCCTTGCAAAAATAAGAAGCCATCTCCGCAGGGCATTTGGGGAATATGCTTTAAAACAGGAAGAGCGGTCCATTAAAGCAGGTCGTCTTACGCTTTATATGGAAAGAATGGAATTGCACGTCAAAAATGAGGCGATTCCCCTGCAGAAAAAGGAAGCAACGGTGCTGGAGTTATTATTGGGCCATTACCCAAAAGTGGTTTCCCGGGAGCAATTGCTGGAAGAACTGTGGGATGACCAGTCGTTCGTTGACGAAAATACCCTTAATGTCAATATGACCAGAGTCCGCAAAAAATTGGCCGATTACGGTGTCCGCTCCGCCATTGAGACGGTCAGGGGATCGGGGTATCGCCTGCTGATTGATGAGGGGGAACTTTGATGATTCGCCTTTTTTTGAAGGAGCATGCGGCTTATATGGTTTTCCAGGTCGTACTGGTCGCTTTTATCATGATGCTTTATTGGCTGGACGGCTTCCGCAACATGGATACAGCCGTGTATTCGGTGGTCATCAGTGTTCTTTTGACTGGAGCTTTTCTGGGCGCGCGTTATATCAAGCGCCATCGGCATTATAAGAGAATCACCGAAACTCCTGCAGTGATGGAGCATATGCTGCAAAAGGAAGGGCGGTCGCCGGAGCAGATCCAGGTCGATCTCTACCTTCAGAAATTATACAAAGTATATCAGCACGAAGCCCAGGCACTGTATGCATCCCAAAACCGGCATCTCCAGTTCATGAACCAGTGGGTGCACCAGATGAAAACGCCGATTTCTGTCATTCAGCTGCTTCTGCAGAATCCGGGGGAATTGGATAAAGGCAGTGTCGCAGAGGAAATCGAACGGCTGAAGGCGAGTCTTGATACAGTCTTGATGAACGCCCGTTTGGATACCTTTGAACAGGATATGCAAATTGAACAAGTGAATCTCCATGCCCTTGCAACAGAAATCATTTCAGAAAATAAACGCCTGTTCATATCGAAACGGGTCTATCCGGCGGTGGATGTGGATGAAAAATACACTGCAGCGACCGACCGCAAATGGATGAAATTCGTGCTGGGGCAATTGATCACGAATGCCGTTAAATACACATTCGAAGAGAATAAAAAAGTCCATATTTCAGCCGCCTGCCGGGAAGGCCAAATACAGCTTTCGGTGCGTGATGAAGGCATCGGCATCCCGGCTACAGACCTGGCGAGAGTCACCAAAGCCTTTTTTACAGGAGAAAACGGCAGGAAAACGGCAGAGTCGACAGGCATGGGGCTTTATATCGCAAAGGAAGTATGCGGCAAGCTTGGGCATGAACTGACAATCGATTCAGCCGTGGACCAGGGAACTACCGTCTCCATTCTTTTCGCAAATCAGGAAACGGGTATACAGGAGGAAAAAAATGCCATTAGTGAAAATTGATGATGTCACCAAAGTCTATGAAGGCAAAGTCACGCACCGTGCCATTAATCAATTGGGATTTGAAGTGGAAAAAGGGGAATTCCTGGCCATCATGGGCCCTTCCGGAAGCGGTAAAACAACATTGCTGAATATGATTTCAACGATTGATGAATTTACTTCAGGAAATATCCTGATTGACGGCATCCATCCGCATGAACTGGATAAGGACGAATTGGCACTTTTCCGCAGAAGAAAACTTGGTTTTGTTTTTCAGGACTTCAATCTGCTGCAGATGCTGACAGTCGAAGAAAATCTGGTGCTGCCATTGACCCTTGATTATATTCCGCTGGATAAAATGGCGAACAGGGTAATGGCCATTGCGGACCGGCTCAGCCTGAAACCGATTCTTCACAAACGGCCGAATGAGATTTCCGGAGGCGAAGCGCAGCGCACGGCTATCGGACGGGCGCTGATCCATAAACCTGATCTGATTCTCGCAGATGAACCGACAGGCAATCTGGATTCAAAAGCTTCGCGGGAAGTATTGGAGTTATTGACTGCCATCAATAAGGAAGAAAGCGCGACAATCATCATGGTTACCCATGATCCGATTGCCGCCAGTTACTGCAATCGCGTGCTGTTTATCAAAGACGGTGAATTTTTCAATGAAATCTACAGTGATGACCGGCGCCAGACTTTTTACCAGCGCATTTTGAACGTTTTGTCATTGTTGGGGGGCAATGTGAATGACATTTCGGCAGCTCGCTTACCGTAATGTGCTGCGGAACCTGAGGAGCTACGCCGCCTTTTTCCTTGCAAGCGTAGTATCCGTTATGGTGTTTTTCGTGTATTCGATGTTCATCTTCCATCCTTTGTTTGAAGAGGAAGGGCTTGGAACGCTGGCAGTACGGGGCATGCTGATTGCGGAAGTCGTGCTTTATATCTTCACTTTGTTTTTTCTGTTTTATTCGATGAGTGCTTTTTTACAGGCACGTTCGAAGGAATTTGGCGTACTCGTGCATCTTGGGATGACGAAAAAGCAATTGAGCAAAATGATCTTTTTTGAAATGATGATTATCGGCAGCATATCGACAGCTGCGGGAATTGCGTTTGGTTTTGCTTTTTCGAAGTTCTTTTTCATGATCGGCCGCGAAATTATGGAACTTGAATCCTTGCCTCTATACCTCAGCTGGAAGCCATTTCTCTTAACCATCGGTGCTTTTGCGAGCCTTTTCATCATCATTTCATTTGTCAGCGTAGGATTTATCCGGACGAAAAGAGTGCTGAATCTGCTGCACGGCTACTGGAAAGTCGAAGAGACGGGAAAAAGCTCGGCTCTGCTGTCGGCAGCAGGGGTCGGATTTCTGGTGATCGCCTACACGCTTGCAGCATTGGTCGATGACAGTACCGTTTATATGATGGCCTTTATCATTCCGCCGCTTGCCACAATCGGCACCTATCTTTTCTTTACGCATTCGATTCATGCGCTGCTGTCCATGTACAGAAGGAATAAATCTATATTTTGGCATAAGACGCGTCTCGTCTCAATTGCGGATTCAGCCGTTAAATTAAAGGACAGTGCACAAATGTTCTTTATCGTGACCATTGTATCGACTATCGCTTTCCTGACAGTCGGAACGCTAGCATCTTTTACTTCCTATACAGGGGATTACCGGGAATCGAATCCGCTTAGCCTCATTTATATTTCATTCGAAGACAATGAAAACGAGCAGGAGCACATTAGAGGGCTGACAGAACAGCTCCAGCAAAAGGGGCTTGCCTATGACATCGCGATGATGACCGTCAAACGGCAGACTTCGGCAGCAAGCGGCAATGAAGTCGATATCCTCAAGGCGTCGGAGTTTAACCGGCTGGCATCGACACTGGAGCATGAAAGAGTGGATCCCGCAAAAGGGGAAGGGATTTTTATCCCTTATTCCCAGGAATCTCTGGCTGCCCTGAATGAATCAGTGACGGACACGGTACTCATCGAAAGCGGTGTACCGCTATTCATCGCAAGCGCCTATCCTCATGTCCTTTTTCCGAACCGCACTCTGAATGCCAACAGCATCATTGTCAATGATGAGGATTTCGAGGCAATTGATGAGCCGCTGCTTGGTTTTACTGAAGAGCAGTCATCCTTCAATTATTACGCCTTCCATGTTCCGGACTGGACTGCCACTCTTGGGATAGGCGACTCGCTGTCGGATAAAATGGGACAGGCATTCGAAACAGGCAATTTTGAAGGGATCTCCTATTATTTTGAGAATCCCGGCGAAGATTACCGCTGGTTTAAATCATCTTTTGCGCTGATGCTTTTTATCGGCGTTATGGTCGCACTGGTGTTTCTCCTGGCGGCGGGAAGTTTCATTTACTTTAAGCTTTACACTGGTTTGGAAAGGGACCGGCAGCAATATGCACTTTTGGTGCGGTTGGGAATGACAGAAAAAGAACTGCTCAAAATCGTCAATCGCCAATTGGTGCCGCAGTTTTTCCTTCCCTGGTCAATTGCCTTGCTGCACAGCTGTTTTGCCTTCATTTCGCTGCAGGTGGTGTGGGACGAATTTGCAGAGCTGTCCATTTTAGGTGAAATGGCAATTGTGCTGGCCGGCTTCACTGCCGTTCAATTGCTTTATTTTTACCTCATTCGCTGGCGTTATATAGCACATCTTCAGGCACCGTGATTTTCACGGTGCCTGTTGTATTGTCTGAAGATTTATTTTATAATGAACAAAGCGACAATTATGAATGAGTATTCATTCAATATGAAAGAGGGATGCAAAATGAATCTAGTAAAACGTGTGCATGAAATCGCCGGCCAAAATCCAACTAAAGCGGCCTATCATTTCATGGGGAAAGACACTTCCTATGGTGAGTTTGAACAGACGGTCGGAAAATTTGCCAATGCCTTGGAGTCATTGGGCGTGCAAAAAGGCGACCACGTTGCGTTTCTTTTGAGCAATACACCGCATTTCCTGATTTCCCTTTACGCAACAATGCGTATCGGTGCAACAGCTGTTCCGATCAACCCAATCTATACGCCGGATGAAATCGCTTACATAGTGAATGACAGTGACGCGAAAGTCGTCATCGCCCTGGACGCCTTGCTGCCGCTTGTCGAAAAAGCGCATCTGGCTCTTCCGGCAGTCGAATCCTATATTATTTGTGAAACAGATCCGGCCACTGGAGAAAAACTGGCACAATTGCCGGAAGCGGTAAAAGGGAAAGTCCATGCTTTCAGCAGCCTGCTGTTCCAGGCATCCTCAGTGTCATTCCCTGTTGAAGTTGCCGCCGATGATACGGCAGTCATCCTTTACACTTCGGGTACAACGGGCAAGCCGAAAGGTGCGATGCTGACGCATGGCAATCTGTATTCCAATGCCAGGGATGTCGGTGAATATCTGAAAATGAACTCAGGCGACCGGGTGTTGGCAACGCTGCCTGTTTTCCATGTGTTCGCACTGACGGTAGTCGTAAACGCACCGCTGCTGCAGGGAGCAACGATCATCCTTGTGCCGCGTTTCAATCCGAAAGACGTATTCGACGCCATCAAAGCTACTGAAGCAACGGTATTTGCGGGAGTGCCGACGATGTATAACTTCATGTACCAGTTCCCTGACGCTAAAGCCTCCGATTTTGAAACCATCCGCATGGCGATTTCAGGGGGATCTGCATTGCCGGTTGCTTTGCTCCATAATTTCGAGGACAAATTCAATGTGCGTATTTCAGAAGGCTACGGTTTGTCTGAAGCGTCGCCGGTCACTTGCTTCAACCCGCTTGACCGCGAACGCAAAGCCGGTTCCATCGGTACATCCATCGTCAACGTGGAAAACAAAGTAGTCAATGAACTGGGAGAAGAAACGGCAGTCGGGGAAGTGGGGGAATTGATCGTCCGCGGCCCGAACGTCATGAAAGGCTATTACAAAATGCCGGAAGAAACGAATGCAGCAATCAAAGACGGCTGGCTCTACACGGGTGATTTGGCGACAATCGATGAAGACGGTTATTTCTTCATCGTCGACCGCAAGAAAGACATGATTATTGTCGGCGGCTATAATGTTTACCCGCGCGAAGTGGAAGAAGTCCTGTTTGCACATCCCGGCGTTTCTGAAGCGGCTGTCGTCGGCTTGCCGGACGCAGACTTCGGTGAATCGATCAATGCGTTTGTCGTATTGAAAGATCAGGTATACACAACCGGCGATCTTCATAAATACTGCACAGAGCATCTTGCAAAATACAAAGTGCCGAAACATTTTGAAATCCTGGATGAACTGCCAAAAAACACGACCGGCAAAATCCTTCGCCGTTCATTGAAGGACCAGGCATTAAAACAGCAGAAATAAGTAAGCAAATAAAACCCTTGGCAGAATTGCCGGGGGTTTTGTAATTTCAGGAAAGCAAGCAGAAAAGGATTTTTATAGATTTCGAAATACATTGAAAGTACTGACATTTTTTATTATAGTGAAAGAGTAAGTATTGCGAAATTCGAAATATTTTTGAGGAGGAACCCCAGTGGCAAAAAAAGCGGTGGAAACGAAAGATTTAACGAAATTGATATCGGTGGCAGATCCGCATATTTCGCCGGACGGCCAAAGAGCGGTATTTGTAAAGACACATATCGATGAAGAGGAAAATACCTACATAACCAATCTGTGGCACGTTGACCTCGGCAGCGGCGAATTGACGCAGTGGACCCATGGCAAGCAGCGCGTTTCTTCGCCGGAGTGGTCGGAAGACGGGAAATCCGTGGCATTTTTGTCTGACCGCAACGGCAAAAATCAATTATACATATTATCTGCCGGAGGCGGGGAAGCCCGTGAATTGACCGATTTTGAAAAAGGCGTAAACAGTTTCCGCTGGTCGCCGTGCAATAAAAAAATCTGGTTCAATGCCATGGTGAAGGAAGGCAGAACGTTCACTGACAAAGAAGAAAAAGAAGAAAAGAAATTGCCGGAACCTTATATTGTCGATAAGATGAAATATAAAATGGACGGCATGGGTTTATTGCCGAAGGAGTTCCATCGCCAGATCGGAGTCATCGACATCGAGTCAAAAGAAGTCGAACAGATCACGGACGGCACTTTCCATCACGGCCTGGAAGCGGTGTCGCATGACGGCAGCAAACTCGTTTACGGTGTTACGCGTGAAGAAAATCTGGATTTCGTGTTCCGTCAGCCGCTGTTCATCTATGATGTTGAAAGCAAAAAAGAAACGCCGCTTGTGGATGAAGAAGGGTATTTCGGCGAAGCGGTATTTTCCCATGATGACGCGCATATCGCGTATGTCGGCAGTCCACGTCAATTCCAGAATGCGACGCATACTGAATTGTATGTACATACGATTACGTCGAATACGACACTTTGTCTGACAGAAGGCCTCGATATTCCGGTCGGCGATTATGTGGTGGCGGATCATCAGCAAAGCGCCAGCGCACCAGGGGCCGTATGGACGAAAGACAATCATCTATATTTCCAGGTTTCCACAATGGGGGACGTGCGGCTGTATTTTGCGTCACTTGACGGAGCCGTTTATCCCGCTTCTCCGGACATGGAGCATGTCTACGGCTATGACGTCGCGCGCAGCGGCGAATTTGCCCTTGCCACCATCTCGAACCCGGTGGATCCCGGTGAATTGTATCAATTGACGATTGCCACCGGCGAGCGGAAAGCGCTGACTTCATTCAATAAAACCTATTTGGAAGAAACGGAACTGATGGCACCGGAACTGATCGTTGCCAAAGGGGCGAAAGACTGGGCGGTGCACGGCTGGCTGATGAAGCCGCATGGTTTTGAAGAAGGAAAGAAATACCCGCTTGTCGTCAATATCCACGGCGGACCGCATGCCATGTATGCCAATTCGTTTTTCCATGAAATGCAGTTGCTGGCGGCCCGCGGCTTTGGGGTGCTGTATGTCAATCCCCGCGGCAGCCACGGCTACAGCCAGCAGTTTGTCGATGCGGTTCGCGGCGATTACGGCGGCGGTGATTACGAAGACATCATGAAATCACTGGATGGCGCCATCGAAGCGAACAGCTGGATCGATACGGACCGCCTCGGCGTCACCGGCGGCAGCTACGGCGGCTTCATGACAAACTGGATCGTCGGCCACAGCAACCGTTTCAAGGCGGCTGTTACCCAGCGTTCGATTTCAAACTGGATTTCGTTCTTCGGTGTATCGGACATCGGCTATTATTTCTCCGAATGGCAGATGAACGCGGATATGACGGATGTCGAAAAACTGTGGCATCACTCTCCGCTGAAATATGCGAAAGATGTGGAGACACCGTTATTGATCCTGCATTCCGAAAATGATTACCGCTGCCCGATCGAGCAGGCGGAGCAATTGTATATCACGCTCAAGAGCATGGGCAAAGAAACCCAGTTTGTCCGTTTCCCGGAAGCGGACCATAACCTGTCCCGCACAGGAAAACCGAATCTGCGTTTTGCACGCCTGGAGCAGATTGTGGGCTGGATGGAGAAATACCTGAACGAATAAAACAGCACACAAAAAGAGGCCATCCGATCGCGGGATGGCCTCTTTTGATTGATGTTATCTAGAGAGTGTCATTTTCTATAATCATTTCGCAGCAGGCGGACGCTTTCCGCGGGCATGGCCTGAGCCT
>NZ_JRGN01000253.1 GCF_000775575.1 Planococcus sp. CAU13 | reverse complement strand
TTTTGCTCCATATCTCTGATCGCTAACTATAAAGAGAGACGCTTAACGATACTATCTATAGTGAAAGCGCCCACTTAAACAGTGTCCGGAACCAAAATGCAGCGGAAGACAGCGAAGGACCAACATGTGCTCCTCCATCGCTTCGCTGCTTCGTCGCAAAGCCTTGCCATCGCAAACTTCGGTCAATGCCTTTCCTACGGGAAGCAGTGACGGCGCTTGTGCCGGAGCGAAGCGAGTCCTGAGCCCCCAAGGAGCAACGCGACTGAGGAGGCTCATACCTCTCCCCGAGGAAAGCGTCTGTCTGAAGCGG
>NZ_JRGN01000003.1 GCF_000775575.1 Planococcus sp. CAU13 | reverse complement strand
TTAAGTTACATTCAACTTCCCTATTCTACTGAATTATGCTTTATGAGATTTTGATTCCTTAATATTCGAAATAAAGATAAGCGGAGAGATAATCAGTCCAGCCAAAAGAATCCAAGTAAGTACCCAGTTCTCCCCCCACGAAGTGAATAGATAAACTAAACAAAAAAATGCAATGAGTAGCGGGCTATACTTTTCTAAAAATTTCACATAAGACCTGAACAAATTAACCAACCCCCGTCAAAATGGTTTTATAAATTGTCTTTACATGAACATGTAAGTCAAATTCTACTTTTATATATCATACCAAAATAACCCAATATTTCTTGGCTTTTTATGATGATAGGTTAGAGTCTAAAAACCGTTCGCAAAAGTACGCCTTTCCGAACGCTTTTTACTGAATTGCATACAGCCCCACTTCCATTCACAGCCAGAAGCTGCAATCTCTAATCGAATTTTTTGTTTTCAAGTATACGATTGTATACAAGCCAAAACTGCTTCTTCTCAATTCCCCGTGAGCGATCCGCTCAGGCTTAACTTTTATAAAAAACTGAAACTTATCTGAAAATTAAACAGTATAGTAGTTATAAACGATTGAAAAAACGGAGGTCGTCTTATGTACGGAGTTGAACCTTTTTTCTGGACGAAGCTATTTCTAATACTGGCCGCTTTTGCCATCTTGTCTGCTGTCTTCAATGCCATATTGCGAAAATGGCTGAAAGTTAAGAAGCCCAAACTGTTTTCCCATAACTATGTAAATGACAGGCACAAGAAAATCGACCGGAGCATTCGTGTTCTTTTTATTGTGCTGATAATTGCGGGAGGTTCCACCAATGTGCTGTTCCTTCCCGGCGGTCCTTATTTTTTCCTGCAGCCTTGGTTCTTCTTATTTGTGCTGATTTTTACAGCAGAAATCGTCAGAGCTGTCATGGAGCGAAAATATGCGGAGAATCCCAATGCCCATATTTATACGCTCTGCCAGTCGGCTTTTTTGCTGGTCCTGCTTGTTTTATTATTTACGACTGAGTTCTTCGGTATTTTTGAGTCGGGTAGACTCTTTCTTTAATTTCATAATGAATTCTTCGCCTTTATTTACGAAACTATACTAAAAATACATTGTTGGAGAGGATTGAAAATATGCTGGAAGGCACGTTACGTTATTCTGAATTCGGCGATGCCAGGAAGCCCACAATCGTCTGCCTTCACGGACTTGCAGGCAATGGCCTGTACAGCTTCGGGGAGCTGGTTCCTTATCTGGAAGAGAATTTTCACTTGATCATCCTGGACAATCCAGGCCACGGGAAGACACCGGCTTTTGATAAAGAAGACGATTACTTGTTTTCAAATCTGGCCACATGGCTTTATCAGGCCATCAAGGAAATCGTTGCGGATCCTTTCTATCTTTTGGGACATTCCTGGGGAGCCGACATGGCGCTGCATTTCACGCGCTTTTATCCGGATAGCGTACTCGGGCTGATCATGCTTGATGGCGGCTTTACTTTTCCCCACAACCAGCCGGAAATGACGTTTAACCATGCTTATACCGGATGGAATACATATATGGAACAAGCGGTGTACGGCAATGAAGAAGAGATTTTCCAGGAGAACCGGTCGTATACGAAACGCTGGAATGCCAGCAAAGAACACTATGTACTTTCTCTTTTTAATCAAAGGAGTGACGGTGAATTTGAACTGGCCGCATCCAATTTCACCGTCCTGGCCATCATCAAGGCTTTTTTCAAGGAGCCATTTGCAGCTGCTTATCCTTTTATCAAGTCACCAACACTGCTTATTTATGCTAACCAGCCTGAAAGTCAGCAGGCTGCCAGAGAACAAGGCATTCTTCAGCTCAAAGAAAATATTGAAGATCTTGCAGTCGTTATGGTCGAAGATTCATCCCACATGGTTCAGTGGGATGAGCCTGAATATACAGCATCCCTAATTGCGGATTGGAAAAATAAAATAATTGTGAGTTGATAGATCCGCCATTTTTATATGAAAGAACCTGTTCGAAAAAGTTTTATAATCACAAAGATAAACGCCCGCAAAGGGATTCACCTCTTTGCGGGCGTTTATCTCTTTAACTTTTTTATTCCGTTATTTCTTCGCTTTCAACGGAATCCAAATCTCCGAGACATAGTCATCACTGTATGCATCGCCTGCCGGATACACTTCCATCTCGGCAGTTCCGGCGCTTTCGTACGGGTTGGACGGGAACCATTCCGAGTAAATCTGTTTTCATACCTTCTGGATGGCATCCGGCATGGCACCGCGCACTTCGAAAACACCCCATTTGGCTGCAGGCACTTCAAACTGTTCGAATTCTTCCGGAGCAGGCTGTATGCTTTCGGCGGCAATCCAATAATCCATCGTGCTGCCGTTCTCAAAGTTCGTGCAGATGCCCAGCAAGCCGTTGATGCCGCCGTTAATCAGGCTGGCGATCGCTTCGCTCGTGCCATCCCCATTGAGTTCCATCCACATTTCCGCAATGCCCCTCTCGTGCTCACCGTCACGCATTGAAAAATTCCGCTTTACCCCGACGGCCTGAAAACTGTCCTTCTCTACAATTCGGTATTTCATCGGATCTGCCCCTTTCAGATTCACCTGGATCACCAGGCGGTTAAAAGTTTGCAGCTCTCCCACATTTCTTCTGGCTTCGCTCGGTGTCACACCGTGCTGCCGCCGGAACGCCTTGGAAAAAGCCTCGGGAGTGTCGTAGCCATATTGATGGGCAATATCGATGATTTTCCTGTCGGTTGCGGACAGCTCATGCGCCGCGAGCGTCAGCCGCCTTCTGCGCAGATATTCGACGACCGAACAGTCCGTCAAGAGCGCAAACGTCCGCTGGAAATGAAACACGGAAGAGTTCGCCTGCTTTGCAATTTCTTCAATTGTCACCGGTTCCCCGATATGCGCTTCCATATAATCAATGGCCCGCTGCAGCGATTCCACCCATCCCATAGCCCTCACTCCTTACCTTCATTTTACTGAGTCAGCCACTCCGAATCCTGTCCGTTTGTGCTGAGTGTGGACAGGTAGTTATATATTTTCAACTTTCCAGAATTTATTTATTCCATCATAAATCAAAGTGCGAAGAGATGTTATAAATAATTTTCAATGCAATACTTTATTACCGAAAAGCAAAAAATGGCGCTCATCCAAAAGATGGCGCCATTCACTATTTTTAACTGATTCTATTTTTTCAAAACTGCAGATTCTACTGTCCATACATATTTTTCAGCATCGATATGAAGTTCGCCGCATCTTCGGAAGTGCTCGAATAGACCTTATCCGAGTCCATGTCCCATAAAACAAGCGCATCAGCGTTATCCCACACTTTAAACCGGAAAGACTGCTGTTTTGTGTAGATGGAAAGGTCGAATGCAGGCCGAGTTTCCGGCATTTCAGCAATCAGCTCTGCGCCGGCCAGCGTCTTCTTGAGCGACCGGTTCCACTTTGGATCCTCCACTGATCGGACATTCATCTGCAGCGGCAGTGTGGCTTTGAAAGTCTTAGTATTATTGGTCTCTGCCACCAGGCTCTGTTCAATATCGATATCGGCAAAAGCTGAAGCCGTCCCGTTTTCCGCCGGTGAATCATTCATAACGGAAAAGACAAGGAACAGCGCGATGGCAACAGCTGCAATACTTATAAAGGCAGGAATTACACGCGGCCTTTTAGCTGGTGGAGCTGAAATTTCCCTGTCACTGTTTGCCAGTATATATTCCAGGGTTCTGTGCCTGACAGCAGGTGGTCGTCCGGCTTTTTTCAGATCGCTGAAAAGATGATCATATTCTTTTTGACTGTTCATCAAACTTCCCCTCCTGTTTCAGCATCTCTGCCTTCAATTTCGTAAAAGCCCTCGCCATTTTGGTTTGGACCTTATTTTCAGTCCACCCCAGTATTTCCGCCGTTTCCTTAATTGAAAAATCATTTATCTTCCTTAAAATCAGAACTTCCTGGTAATCCCTTTTTAACCTGGCAATCGAGATATACAGATTATAGGCACTTTCTTTCGTGATGAATGATTCTTCCGGCGATTGCTCCGTCGAGGAATAGTGTTGATGTTCGATGGGCAGAAACGGGACGATTCTTTTCCGCCGCAGATGATCATATGTAAGGTTGCGCGCAATCTTTAAAATCCAGGTGGCCATCGCTGCTTCCTGATTGAATTGATCGAGGTTTCGGTAAACTTTCAGAAATACATCCTGCGTCAAATCTTCCGCAAGCTCTTTTTCGCGCAGCAAAAAGTAGATATACCGATAAACCTGCTCCGAGTGATTTTCATAAATTTCCTGAAACTCCATTTTCCCCTGCATTCCTTCCCCCCCTTTTATCAATAGACGAATAAGGAAATAAAATCAGTCGTTTTTTTAAATTATAATCTTAAATAACATAAAATCATCCAGACAAAAAAAGCACAGTAGCCCTCTGGGTAAGGCGGCTACTGTGCTCTTGATTTTATTAGTTAAAGAACAACAATCCGATAGCGATCGGGATAAAGCTGTAGAACAGGATGATGACACAGAAGCCCATGATATCCTTTACTTTAAGACCGGCAATTGCCAAAAGCGGCAGTGCCCAGAATGGCTGGATCATATTGGTCCAGGCATCTCCCCAGGCAACGGCCATTACGGTTTTCGCATTTTCCACGCCCAGCTGCATACCGGCGTCAATCATCATAGGCCCTTGAACAGCCCATTGCCCTCCGCCTGAAGGCACGAAGAAGTTAACGATACCGGCACTGATGAATGCAAATAAAGGAAACGTGAATTCTGTGGAAATGCTGATAAACCATAGGGACATCATATCCGACAGGCCGGAAGCGACCATCATCCCCATAATTCCCGCATAGAATGGGAACTGGATGATGATGCCGCCCACGTTTTTAACTGCATTGTTTACACTGTGCAGGAAACGGCGCGGTGTACCATGCAATAGGATCCCCAGGAACAGCATGACCAGGTTGACGATATTGATGTTCAGGTTGAAGCCATTTGTGTAAAAGAAATAAACAGCATAGCCCAGTCCGAGTGCCGCAATTATGATCGTAACAATCCGGCTGTTTTCGAGTCTTTCAGACGGCGTTAAACTTTCTTTTTTCTCTTCCGTATATTCCTCTTCAATCGAACTCTTTTCCCAGTCTATTTCATAGGACATTTCCTGGCCTTGTCTTAATTTCATCAAATAGGCGTTTAAAAATGGCATGGTCAAAAGAATAAATATGACGATGAAAATATTAAAGCTGCTGAACAAGGTTTCGCTTACCGGAATGAGCCCCATGTCCCCTTCCAAAAAGTGGCCTTCCGTCGCAACCAAAAGTGGAATGGATCCGGAAAGACCGCCGTGCCAGACCAAAAATCCACTGTAGGCACTGGCGACAAGCAGCCGGTAATCCACAGTCGGCACTTTTTTCGCGATCTGAATGGCCATCAATGCCCCGACCACCAGTCCAAATCCGTAGTTTATCAAAGAACCGATGATTCCAACAAATGTGACCAGGATGATTGCCTGCACCGGCGTTTTGGCCAGCGAGCTTATGTTTGCCAATACCTTTTTAACAAGCGGCGTATTCGCCAGTATGTATCCGGTTACAACTATAAGCGCCATTTGCATCGCAAAGGCCAGCAGATCCCAGAACCCGGTACCCCAGTGCTCCACCATTTGAACCGGCGAGCTGTCTGTCATGAAGACACCCATCAGATAAACAACAACTGTAAGTATAATTGCAAAAATAAAAGCGTCCGGCAGATATCGCTGGACAATCCGGTCAAAAAAGTTCGTTATTGCTCTCAACACTTTTCCTCCTCTGCTCTCTTGTCTTCGAATCATTTTTCCGGCAGTCACTGACTTCATTTCCTGCCCTACACTTTTCAAGAATATTAATCACAAGAAAAATGAATATTTCGAATCATAATAATTCTACCATTCCTTTGCCCTTAGGTCATCAACACTTTTTTAAAAAATGATTTTACTATAAATTCTTACTTACTTGCGAAGCTGGATAAAAAAAGATTCCCGCTTGGGCGGCTGCCACCTTTGCGGGAGTCTTTTGTATGGTTTTTTGCTTTTCGCCTGCAAAAAGCATCCATTTATCTTTTGATCTTTGATATTATGGTAGTTTTTTGTTGGACGTGCAGTTTTTTGTCGAAGAGACGCTCTTTAAGTTGGATACTTGGTGAGTGAGAGCCGGCGGAATCGGGATATTTGCGCTCAGAAGATTATTTCTGCG
>NZ_JRGN01000105.1 GCF_000775575.1 Planococcus sp. CAU13 | reverse complement strand
CCCGAGGAGCTGGCCGCTGGAGTCTGGACACCAGACGCAAAGAGAAACCACAATACCCACAACACAAGCAACACACTAAGGTTCAGCTTCGAATCAGCGGTGTCCCCCTCCGCTGATTCGGTGCTGGACCGCAAAAAACATATTGGAGGAATACAACATGAAGAAGTTTTGGAAATTTGGTTTTAGTGCAGGGCTGGCAGCAGTTCTGATGGCAGGATGCGGCGGCGAAACCGCAGTGGAAGAAGAGCAGGACGTCGAAACGCCGGCGGAACCGCCGACGGAAGTGGCGGAAGCGGAATTTCCTGTAACGCTTGTCGATGCGCTTGGTGAAGAAGTAGTAATCGAGGAAGAGCCGCAGTCGATTGTATCCATGATCCCTTCCAATACTGAAATAGTATATGAATTAGGGTTAGGGGATAAGGTTGTCGGAGTTTCAGACTTTGATAATTATCCTGAAGAAACAGCGGATGTAGAAAAAATCGGCGGAATGGAATTCAATGTAGAAAAAATAATCAGTTTGCAGCCGGACATCGTCTTTGCCCACGAATCTGGCCTTGGGGCAGGGACAGAGGGACTGGAGCAGCTTACTGATGCAGGACTTACAGTGTTTGTTGTCGATAATGCTCAAAGTTTTGAGGAAGTTTATGACACAATTACAATCATTGGCCAGGCTGCGGGTGTTACTGAAGAAGCCGATGCACTGGTTGAACAAATGAAAGTGCAGGTGGAAGATATTTCTGAACAGGCCGGCAGTGTGGAAGAAACCAAATCAGTATTTGTGGAAGTAGGAAGCGATCCGGAAATTTTCACAACGGGTTCCGGGACATTCATGGATGAAATGCTTCAGCTCATAAACGCTGAAAACGTAGCTGGAGATCAGGAAGGCTGGGTCAGCATGGATCCCGAAGCCATTGTCGCAGCAAATCCGGATGTCATTGTGACCACTGAAGGCGGTTATATCGAAAATGCGGAAGAATTAATCAAGAGCCGCAGCGGCTTTGCAGAAGTTACTGCAGTTCAAGAGGATGCTGTCTACAGTGTCGATTCGGACGCGGTAACACGTTCCGGCCCTCGTTTAACAGCTGGCTTGCTTGAATTGGCCCGTGCAGTTTATCCGGAGGTCTTCAGTGAATAAAAATTTTCTTGCATATATCGTTTCTCTGCTGCTTTTGGGCGGAGCGATTGTGCTGGGTGTAACGATCGGCACGGTTCCTATTTCACCTGTAGTATTATTCAATCCGAAATTCGATGAAACGGCAGCCAATATACTCTGGAATATTCGTATGCCCCGAGTAGTTCTTGCAGGACTTGTCGGAGCTGCTCTGGCGATTGCAGGAGCTGCATTTCAGGGACTTTTGAAAAATCCGTTAGCCGATCCTTACACTTTAGGAGTGTCTTCCGGTGCCTCTGTAGGCGCCGTGATGACACTTTTTTTCGGCATTTCGCTCCCTTTTCTCGGAACATTCACATTGCCGGTGATGAGCATGATCGGCGCATTACTCACGATGTTCATGGTCATGGGATTTGCTAAATTGGTCGACCGATCAATGAAAATGGAAACAGTCATCCTGACCGGGATCATCTTCAGCTCATTTCTCGGATCTGTAATTTCGCTGATGATTGCTCTGACCGGCGAGGAACTGAGGCAGATTATCGGCTGGCTCCTTGGAAGTGTATCAATGCGTGGCTGGCCATACGTTCAGATGGCCCTGCCTTTTATAGGAATTGGATCCTTTGTTCTGTGGCTGAACCGCCGCGAATTGAATGCTATGCTATTCGGTGAAGAGCGTGCACAGCATTTGGGGGTGGATGTGAAAAAAAGAAAGTTGTCGATACTCATTGGCGGATCGGTGCTTACCGGAGCCGCAGTTGCCGTTTCTGGTACGATTGGATTTATCGGACTGGTGGTTCCACATATGACACGGCTTGTCTGGGGATCTGATCACCGCCATTTACTGCCTTTATCCTTCATCAACGGAGCAGCGTTATTAATCGTCTGTGATCTTTTGGCGAGAACGATCATATCTCCGACAGAGTTGCCGATCGGAGTTATAACCTCGTTTATAGGTGCACCTGTGTTTGCTTATATTTTTTTCCGGCAGCGCAAGGGAGGGTCAATGAATGCTTGAAATACAAAATTTATCAGGTGGCTATGGAGAAAAGAAAATTATTGAAGATGTTTCTTTCAGGGTGGAAAAAGGGGAAATGCTCGGAATACTTGGTCCGAATGGCAGCGGGAAGTCGACACTTATGAAACTCATGAGTGGAGTATTGCCATTCAAAGAAGGAACCATTACGGTTGACGGCAAACAGATCACTGATTTCCCGCCCAAACAACTGGCCAGAACAATGGCGGTTCTGCCTCAGCTTCATGTCCATGCTTTTTCGCATTCCGTCCGTGAAACAGTTTCGCTTGGAAGATATCCGCATCAGAGCGGCTGGTTTTCCAGCTGGTCAAAAGAGGATGAAAATTCGGTCGTTGAAGCGATGCGTCTTATGGATATAAGCCATTATGAGAAGAGTCAGATCGATCAATTGTCAGGCGGGGAACAGCAGCGTGTCTTTGTAGCTCAGGCTCTTGCACAAAATGCCTCGATTCTGCTGCTCGACGAACCCACAAACCACTTGGATATCAATCATCAAAAAGAATTGCTTGATACGATAAAAAAACAGGCTATTGAAAAAGATTTGACCATTGTTTCGATTTTTCACGATATTAATCTGGCCGCAATGTACTGTGACAAATTATTGCTGTTGGATAAGGGCAGAATTTACCGCATAGGCGAACCTCATGAAGTTGTCAGGGAGCATGACGTGGAAGCTGTTTACAAAACAAGGGTCAGCAATCATCCACACCCGGAATTGCCGAAACCCCAAATTACTCTCTTGCCTAATGTAAAAAGAGATATTTCATCAGCTCAAATCAGGGCAGAAGATTTTTCGATTTCATCAAAAATGGTTCTTTACAGAAGCAGGGTGCCATTGAAAACCGTGTCGTCTGCGGTCGTCAACCCAGGTTCCGGATGGTTCAGGAACTTCATGAACCGCCATGTGGATGCATCCTATAATATTGATAACAGCCTTGAGGAAATGAAGGGCTTCATTGAAAAAAATGAGTTGAAATCGACGGATACGGTAGGCATGATGACAGCGGTGCAAACCCGGCATGCCATAGTGAAGGAATATGAAGGCACGTTTGGCAGCGTTGTAATCGCTGTTACAGCCGGTGTGGGCAACGGAGTCGATGTGTCAAAAGCAGTTGAACGGACGATGCATGTGGGAACGATCAATACATGGATAATGGTCAACGGCTCGCTATCGGAAGAAGCTTTTATCCAGGCCATGATTACAGCGACTGAGGCGAAAACCAAAGCCCTGCAACAGGAGCAGGTCATGGATCCATTAACTGGTACAATTGCGACAGGAACTTCAACCGACAGTTGTTTAGTGGCAGCAACGCAACAGGGTGAATATCTGCCTTATGCCGGTCCTGTAACGGAAATAGGGAAATTGATCGGCCGCGGCGTTTTTGAATGCACTGTAGAAGGCATCAAAGCATACCGGGAGGCAAAGAAGGCATGATGCACCATATACTTGCGATCGGTATTGCTATGATGCTCGATCGTTTGATAGGAGATCCGCCGCACTGGCCTCATCCGGTTCGCTGGATCGGAAAGTATATTTATAAAGCAGCCGAATTATTAAACAAAGGGCCACATGCTTACCGGAACGGTTTTTTGATGGTGGGATCTTTGATCGTTATCGTCTTTTTAACAGTGGCAGGCGCAGTATTTCTGGCTTATCTGGTCCATCCTTTTTTGGGAGTTGCGGCAGAGGCGGTTTTAATAGCATCCGGTTTGGCGCAGAAGAGTCTGCAAGTCGCAGCTGAAGATGTTTATAGACCGCTGGTGAATAAAAATCTGGATGAAGCCCGCCACAAACTGTCTTGGATTGTGGGCCGGGATACACGCCACTTGGACGAAAGCGAAATTACCCGCGGAGTTGTCGAAACGGTATCCGAAAACACCAGCGACGGGATTACAGCCCCGCTATTTTGGGCGTTTCTGCTGGGTGCTCCGGGGTTATGGGTATATAAAGCAGTCAATACGTGCGACTCGATCGTAGGTTACAAGAATGAACAGTTCCGGCAATTCGGCTTTGCTTCTGCACGCCTGGATGATTTGCTGAATTTTGTGCCGAGCCGAATAACAGGATTTTTAATCCTGATGCTGACAGTAAACAGGAGAAAACTGTCGATTCCAGGACGGTTGAAGGAGTGGATCCAATATGCTCCGCAACACCCAAGCCCGAACAGCGGCTGGCTGGAAGCAGCTACTGCGGTGCAGCTGGGAGTCAGGTTAGGCGGCGAAAATTCTTATGGAGGCGTCTCGTCGTTCCGCGCTTATATGGGGCTGCCGGTTTATCAGCTGGAAGCCAGCCACATCAAGGAAGCAGTGACCCATATGCAGATTGCATCATGGGCATTTTTCATATTATTTGCGATGGGAGGAATAATAATTGAATTTGCCTAATCATGGTGCAAATCCGCTGCGCCTCTATAGCCAGTCAGGCATCGAGCCTCCTGGAAATTTCCTGGACTTCAGTGAAAATATCCACCCTTTCGGCCCCCCTGTATTCGTAAAAGAAAACTGGTCCGATTTTTACCAGTTGCTGAATGCGTATCCTGATCCGCACGCAGAACCTTTTCGAACAGCAGCTGCTGCATATCATCATACAGGAAAAGATCAGATAGCTGCTGCAAATGGCGCTGCAGAAATTTTCACATGGCTGGCCAGAAGGTACCGCGGCAAACGTGTGATTTTAATGGAACCTGCTTTTTCTGAATATCGCCAAACGCTCGAAGCTGAAAGAGCAGTCATCAGCGAAATTCAATTATCCTCCCAGAGCGATTGGCAGGTAAATATCGAAGCAGTCAAAGCGGAACTTGATAATAGTACAGCTATATATATTTGCAACCCGCATAATCCGACCGGAACTGTATTGACAGCAGAACAATTGAAAGAAATCGCGGATTATTGCTGTGCTGCAGATTGTGAATTAGTAATAGATGAGGCTTTCATCGATTTTATTGGCGAGGAAGCATCATTTGCTGAACACCTTTCTTCATATCCTCAAGTAATAATTGTACGTTCAATGACAAAGATGTATGCAATCGCCGGTTTAAGGCTGGGTTATGTAATGGCATCGCCGCAAACGATCAGTGAATTAACGGAAGGAGCGGCACATTGGAATGTCAATGCATTGTCTGCATCGATCGGGGCCGGCTGTTTCCCGCTGGAAGACTACAGGGAAATGATTCGGGTGGCAGCCAATACAGAACGGATTAAAATGGTTCAGTTCTTTACAGAAAAAAATTGCCGTATTACAGATTCCAGGGCTAATTTCCTCTCATTCAGCCTGCCGGAGGGCAAAGATTCAGATCTATTTTTTCGGGACATGCTGAAAAAAGGCATCGTATTGCGACATACATATTCATTTAAAGGAATGGACGGCCGTTGGTTCCGCATCGGCATGAAGTCGGAAGGTGCAATGGACCGGCTTAGGGAGGAGATTTCCTTATGGCTCACTCAAAGCTGATTTTTATCAGTGGTGGTGTTCGAAGCGGAAAAAGTGCCTATGCTGAATCACTGGTTCGGCGGTTTGGTGCACAAAGAAAAGTATATCTGGCAAGCGGCCGGGCAAATGATACCGAAATGAGAGAGCGCATCGAGCGGCACCGCAGTGATCGGGAGATGGACGGCTGGCATACGATTGAGCAGGCAAATCAATTTGAAAAAGTGTTGCCGTTACTGGAAACCGGTGATGCTGTGTTGTGGGATTGTGTAACAACCTGGCTGGCAAATGAATTATATGAAGGCTGGGAGCAGGGAGAAATCTGTGCGGAAAAAATCGGCTGCATGGAAGCGAAATGGGACAGAATGAAGAAAACTATCTCACAGATAGCTGATAGAGCAGAAGTGTTGGTGATTGTCTCCAACGAAGTGCTGGATGATTTCATGCGTGACGAGCGGTACATGAAATGGCTGGGGAAAATCCATGTGTGGCTTGTGCAGGAAGCGGTTCAGGCATTTGAGATGGAAAATGGAATAGCGTTTAAAAGGAAGTAGGGGGAATTTGCAATGGCCAAGTACATAGGAACAGGACTGCTGCTGGCATTGCAGTTTTTCTCTGTTTTTCCCATCAGAAAAAATTTGCCCATGGAGAGGCAGCATGTGACAGCCATGTATGTTCAGCTGCCGGTAATCGGTATATTGATGGGGGGTATGCTGGCAGCTTCAGCTTTTTTACTGAGGGATGCAACTGATGCCAGTTCTTTATTGATCGGCTTTTTAATAACGTTCCTCAGTATTGCCATGACAGGCGGCCTTCACATGGATGGATTGGCTGACGCAGCAGATGCCTATTTTTCCTATCAGGACAAAGAAAGGCGTCTGGAGATAATGGGAGACCCGCGCATTGGGGCATTCGGCGCAATTGCGCTGATTTTAACCATTACGGGAAAAATCATCATTATATCTGAAACGGTCCTTTCAGTTTCTGTTTGGCTGATTTTATTTATACCGGTCATTTCAAGAATCGGTCTTCTGTTTCTTTTCAGCTTGACTTCCACTTCCAAATATTCCGGTCTCGCCGCCTTTTTTCGGAACAAGGCGAATCTATCGGTGATCACAGTATTTGCCATGGCATGGATGGTAGTGGTGGCTGCAGCAATTATTGTATTAACCGGCTGGCAGAGTGGGATTGCTTTACTTGCTGCATTTCTTATCGCCTCTTTTCTTTACCGTCTATGGTGCAATAAAAACTTTGGCGGAGTCACGGGTGATCTGTTCGGAGCCTACGTGGAAGGAATTGAGTTATCATTATGGATAATGATTTTATTCTTCATCTGATTCGCCATGCCCCGACTGCCGGAAATGTAAGAAAGCAATATATAGGCTGGACGGATGAACCTGTATTGCCGTTCAGGGCGAAATCCGATAAGAGTTGCAGAGTGGTATGGGGAAGTGATTTGCAGCGCTGCAGACAAACCGCATCGATACTGTTTCCGAATGCAGAGTACAGGGCGGTTACGAACTTCAGGGAATGCAATTTTGGACAGTGGGAAATGAAAACCTATAAAGAGTTAGCGCATAATCAAAGCTACAGGGCCTGGATTGATGATCCGCTTGTGAATATTCCTCCTGATGGAGAAAGTTTCAGCCAAGTGATATTGCGTGTGGAAGAGGCATTGCAAAACCTGCCGGCAGGCAATGAATTCACCATTCTTATGCATGGGGGGCCATTGCGCTATCTGCTGGCACGCGCAAAAAAGCAGGCGTTTAATGAACAGTATGCGCTGCATGGTGATTGCCATACCATTGTATGGGAAAGTCGGAAGGCGTTCGGGGAGGGAGCCAGATGCAAATCGTATTCGGTGGAGCCTTTAATGGCAAAAGACAATTTGTGAAACAGCAATTGAAAGTGGAAGAATGCTCCTGGTATGAAGGACAATGTCCGGAGAGTATCAGCAAACCAGCTGTCATTGCGGGATTGGAAAAATGGGTGAAGCTGCAATTGCAAAATGAGGTATCCGAAGAAAATATCATGCAGCATATAAAAAAAGTCAGCCAGCAAGCTGCGAGTTCGGAACAGATCTGGATTTTAACCGATATGAATAGGGGTATTGTGCCGATTGATCCCATTGAACGGGAAATGCGGGATGTAATCGGAAGGATCTACCAACACCTTTTTGCTGAAGCACAGCAAATAACACGGATTTGGTATGGCATTCCACAAATTATAAAAGGGGCGGATCATTGTGAAAATCTATACAAAAACAGGTGATAAGGGGCAGACGAGTCTGATCGGGGCACGCGCTGATAAAGATGCACCACGGATAGAGGCTTACGGAACGATTGATGAAGTGAACTCATTCATCGGAAAAGCAATGACTGAGCTGGACCCGTCAAAATTTGCCGATCTTCTGGAAGACCTGGAAACCATTCAAAATGAGTTGTTTGATTGCGGAGGCGATTTGGCCGATGTACGCAAAAATCCTCAATACAAAATGACGGAAATACCAGTGGAAATTTTGGAGAAAAGAATAGATGATCTGGTGGAAGAACCGCCTTTACTTGAACGCTTTATCCTTCCAGGCGGTTCACCTGCAGCAGCAACTCTACATATTGCCCGCACGATTACACGCCGCGCTGAACGCCAGACGGTGACGCTTATGAAGTCAGGAGAAGAATTCCCCTCAGTCGTACAGCGCTATTTAAACCGGCTATCTGATTATCTCTTTGCAGCAGCACGTGTAGCCAACTCAAGGAATGATGTGCCGGACAATGAATATGTCAGGAGCGCTAAGGTTTTTAAAGGCGGCGGACGCGCCAAAAAATCGGAGGAGTAAAATGGACACGAAGAAATTGGTGCTGGCTTCTTTATTCACCAGCTTATCAGCAGTCGGCGGTATGATTAAAATTCCGCTCGGCATAGCTTCAATTGCGCTCGATACGATGCCGGCGTTGATAGCCGTCCTGTTTTTTTCGGCTCCGCTGGCTGGAACTATCGCGATTTTCGGCCACTTACTGTCAGCATTATTTGGCGGCATGCCTCTTGGGCCTTTTCACTTCCTCATTGCATTGGAGATGGGTGCGATTGTCTGGCTGTTTGCGAAATTGCATAACGGAAGTAAAAATTGGATGAAATGGGTGGCATTCATCCTGGGCAATGGGGTGATTGCAGCTGTTCCTTTTTACTTCCTGCTGTCTTCCTCATTTTTTTACGCAACAGTTCCGGCCCTTGTGATTGCAGCTTCCGTAAATTCAGTGTTAGCGGCTGCTGCTATGCCTTACATCGATAAAATTGCTGTGGGGAGGTTGTTCCATGCGTCATGAACTGCACGTCCGTGATCTGATAATCACTACCGATAATTCGGGAGCCATAGGCGAGAAAGAGCGGGATGAAATAAAAGCCTCAGATCTCACGACAGCAAAGTTCTCAGCCAGAGTAGCATTACTGGAACAATGGGCGGCCGGCTCTGAACCGTTTGCTGTCCTGCTTCATAACTTCAGCGGAGCGGAACACTGGGAACGGTATGTTGCCGGCATCACAGAGCTTTTTCGGGAAACCGGTCTGCCACCTTTTCCCATTACAGGGAGCAGTGAGACGAATATGAAAATGCTGCAATCTGCACTGTCAGTAACGATGATAGGCGAGAGGAAGAAAGAAATCAGCAACTCGAATTTAAAGTGGTATGTTTACGGGTTGCCCTTAACAGGTGAAAATGTTATAAAACAGTCCACGGACGTTGCAGATTTAAAACAGATTAACGAATTGAGGAAAGCGGAAATTATTGAAAGCATCTGGCCGGTGGGTTCGAAAGGAATTGCCGCTGAAGTAAGCCTGATGCTGGGGAAGGCGCTTTTACCTGTTTCAGGCCTCGATCTTTCCGCTTCCGGCGGGCCATCAACAGCTGTTCTGATAGGTGCGGAACAGCAGAATTGTCAACTGGTGGAAGATCATCTGAATGGGCCGCTTTTTCATTTATCATTTATTGACTGACAGGCACCGCATTGAGCGGTGCTTTTTTACGCCATTATCCAGGAACTGAAGACAATAAATGAAAAAATATAGGAAAACTTGCAGAAAACAGGGTGCAAGATGAGCTGCACTGGGTATAATGAAAACGATATAATGTAAACCCTTTCAATTTCCCTATTGACTGAATGCTCATTCATATTTTACTATAGAACATAACATCGACAACCGATGCCTGTTGACGTAAACTTTTGAATAAGGATATTGGAATAAATATTTAAGGAGGAATCGCAATGGAGCCGTTGCTAATCGCAAACTGGATCTTATTTTTGGCAGTCACGATCTACGCAGTCTATCTATTCATTTATCTGCTGAAATCGCGATATGACTTTATCAAGCTCGGCAAGAAAGTGGAATTTGAAGATAATTTCAACGAACGTGTCCGCAAAGTCATGGTCAACGTTTTTGGCCAGAAGAAATTAATGAAGGATAAGAAAAGTGGAATTATTCATGTCATGTTTTTCTATGGTTTCCTGCTGGTGCAGGCGAGTGCCATTGATTTTATCATCAAAGGATTATCGCCAGGCTCTCACTTGCCCCTCGGACCGCTTTATCCGGCTTTCACTTTTTTCCAGGAAATTGTTACATTAACTATCCTGGTGGCCGTTGTCTGGGCATTCTACAGACGCTATATTGAAAAACTGGTTCGTCTGAAACGCGGCTGGAAATCAGGCCTCGTATTGATTTTCATCGGCGGTTTGATGGTCACCGTTCTTGTCGGTAATGGTGCCGGCATGGTTTGGCAAGGCCACGAGGCAGCCTGGACAGAGCCGGTTGCATCCGTATTTGCCACTTTATTCGCTGGACTTCCTGCCACAGCTGCAGCAACGATCTTCTATATTATGTGGTGGGCGCATCTATTGTTCCTATTGGTCTTCCTGGTTTATGTCCCACAATCAAAACACGCTCACCTTATCTTCGGACCGGTCAACACCTGGTTCCACCGCGTGGATCACGTCGGCCGTCTGAAGCCGATCAATTTTGAAGAAATGGAAGAAGCGGATGATGATGATCCGGACGCCATGCCTTCATTCGGTGTCGGAAAAATCACCGATTTCAACCAGGCACAGATGATCGACTTCTACGCATGTGTCGAATGCGGACGCTGCACGAATATGTGTCCGGCAACCGGCACAGGTAAAATGCTGTCACCGATGGACCTGATCACGAAGCTTCGTGACAACCTGACGAACACGGGTGCAGTCATGACCCGGAAAAAACCATGGGTGCCGGCAATGGCATTCAGCAATACGCAAGGAAACCAGCTGGCGATGGCTGCCGGCGCTGAAGGGGTAACGATTGACGACCTGTACAGCCCAAGCCTGATCGGCGACGTTATCACAGAAGAAGAAATCTGGGCATGCACGACTTGCCGTAACTGTGAAGACCAGTGTCCGGTTATGAACGAGCACGTGGACAAAATCATCGACCTTCGCCGTTACCTTGTAATGACGGAAGGGAAAATGGATAAGGATGCTCAGCGCGCGATGACAAATATCGAGAAGCAGGGCAATCCTTGGGGCCTTAACCGTAAAGACAAAGAAAACTGGAGAGATGCACGCGAAGACGTTCATATCCCGACTGTCAAAGAAATGAACAAAGCCGGCGAAGAATTCGAATTCCTGTTCTGGGTCGGTTCAATGGGATCATTCGACAGCCGCTCCCAAAAAATCGCTCTTTCATTTGCCCGTCTGATGAACGAAGCGGGAGTGAAGTTCGCAATTCTTGGCAATAAAGAAAAGAACTCCGGCGATACGCCGCGCCGTCTCGGCAACGAATTCCTGTTCCAGGAACTGGCGACAGCGAACATCAAAGAGTTTGAAAAAGCGGAGATCAAGAAAATCGTTACGATCGATCCGCACGCATACAATATCTTCAAAAACGAATACCCGGATTTCGGCTTTGAAGCTGAAGTTTATCATCACACTGAAATGCTGTTCGAATTATTGCAGCAGGGCAAGTTGAAACCGCAGTATCCGGTCAACGAACGCATCACGTTCCATGACTCCTGCTACCTTGGCCGCTACAACGATGTTTACGACGCACCGCGTGAGATCCTGAAATCGATCGAAGGCGTCGAGCTTGTTGAAATGGTCCGTAACCGCCAGGATGGCATGTGCTGTGGAGCAGGCGGCGGCTTGATGTGGATGGAAGAAGATACCGGTCACCGCGTCAATGTTGCGCGTACCGAACAGGCACTCGAAGTCAACCCTACGATGATTTCTTCCGGCTGCCCGTACTGTCTGACGATGCTGTCAGACGGCACGAAAGCGAAAGAAGTCGAAGAATCGGTCGGCACTTACGATGTTGCTGAACTTCTTGAATTGTCCATCTTCGGCAATGAAATACCGATGCCGGAAGAAACGATCGTTCAATAATTATTGCCAAAACTTAAGAAATTCTATAAGATGAAAGATAAGGAGAGGGAGTGTAAAAGCTCCCTTTTTTCATGAGAAGTTGTCGAGCGAGCGTTCAGTCAACGATATAGGCGGACATCATCCGCCTATATCGTTTGCC
>NZ_JRGN01000233.1 GCF_000775575.1 Planococcus sp. CAU13 | reverse complement strand
TCTTATTGACAGAAGCATTCGCAATGACTTGATCTCCATCCACATAGGAATAGCAAATGTAGTTGTCATTCCAACAGCCCTTGTCATACCACTCCTTAAAATCCAATCCAAATACGTGCTTTGCCAGTTCATTAAAGCTTTCTTTGTATTTTTCAATTTGCTTATAGTCACTGATTAATTGATAATCACTCATGATAAATCCTCCAATTTCTATTTTAATTTCTTATAAAAGCCTTCTTTTTTGCAACGATTTACAACTGATTTTTCGGTTCTCGCTAATCACCTCCTTTAAATGAGGGCATAAAGTCGAAAACGTTAAGTCTTGCAAAACCAAAAAAAGACCATGAGAAGAAGTCTCTTCTCATGGTCAAATTTCTGCTTATTTTAAACATACCTATCCCAAAAGAATAGGTAACCTCAAATAACCTCAAATTTGATTTTGAAAGATATAATGTCTTCTAATCGCATTAAGTAAAAGGGTATAGAAAATATAACTAAGGGCGTGCCCTTAATTTTCCTTTTACAATATAAAATTCGTTGAATTTTATTTAGCGATTAATGAATTTCATCATATACAATCAAAACCTCTTTTCGCATATTTTTACTGATAATTAAAAATTATATAAAAGTTACTATAAATTTGCAATAGCATTTGAAGCGACTAATGGTAGAAATAGAACTACCGGTAGTTTAAATTCGGGTTTTAGAGATAAATAAGAGTAAGTTAAACTTTATTTTGCATATAATTATAAAAAACCAGTAACCATTGAAAATGGGACTGGTTTTAAGAAATGTAAATTTCTATTTATAAAAGCTACCGATATCTATTGATATGTAAATTTCCACATCAGAATCAGATTTCATCAAAAACCCCTTGCAGGTTACCTTACGTCACCACGTATGCTGGTATCAGTAAGTTGAAAACCTGGAGGGATCAAATTGATAAAAGAATCTATTGAACGGAATGAAATGTGGAAATGGCGGGATTTAATTTATATGCTGTTTCTTGTACTGGTACTGGTTCCGATTTTCATTGAAACTGTATTATTTAATTATCTATTGGACTTTTTTCAAAATGAGTTACATGCCGGTACATTGAATGGCTTCATTATGGCCATCATCTTTACAACGGCGCTTTATATCATCGTTTTGAAACCCAAAGAACAGTCCTGGAAAGCTGTCGGACTACAACCATTTCCTCTAAGAGACTGGAAGCTGATAGCCGTTTGGACCATCATCCTGATTGTCGTGAGCATCGTATTGGTAATTTTAATGTCATTTATAGGAGTTGGAACGGAAAACAGTAAAACGGAAAGCCTCCAGTCACAGATGACTTTGTTGAATTTTACAATAGGATTTGTATCGGCCGCGATTATCTCCCCTATCTACGAAGAATTTTTTTATCGCGGCTTCCTTTACCGATTTTTCAGCAGCCGTTATGGTGTTTTAAGCGGCATGCTGATCAGTTCTCTTATTTTTACGGTTGTACATATTCCTACATTCAATACATTGCCTGTGAACTTTGTATCCGGCCTTATTTTTTCATGGGTCTATCAAAAAACTGGATCCATCATTCCCAGTATCCTGATTCATGGAATATTTAACGGGATTGCCGTGATCCTGACTGCCATAGCTTGACCATCTTCTCTCCAGACTGACGTGCTCCGGCTGTCAGTTGGGAGAGTGTTCTTTTTTAGCGGCTTTCTCCAAAAAATCAATAATCGCTGGTGAGATTGGATAAAGACCCAGCTCCGCAGAAGCTTCGGGGGATTTGCGGACTTCCCAAAAAGCCTCAATCAATTCCGAATCGTCGCCAAACGTTTCTTCTGATAGAATGTCGACATCCTCAAGAATGAGTTGACCTTCCATAGAGGCAGGGGAAACCCCATGCTCAAGACAAATCTCGATCCTTTTGATGATATTGATCCACCTTTTAGTGATCCTATCTCCGCTTTCAAGCTTAGGCAATTGACTTTTAAGATGCGATTGCTGCTCCGCAGAAAAGTACTGATTCCAATCTCGTTCCTTCTCTGCATTCGCCACCAGGGAAATTAAATCTTCCCACTGAAGTATTTCTTTTAAGTCCAGTAAATTTATTAGCGTTTGGGTGTGCTTCAACGAATTTGTCAGGCGTTCCATCTCTTCGCTCAACAAAGACTGATGGGCAAGCAAGATAGCGGACATCGACTGCTCGGCCAGGATATTCCGACTGTCTTCGAGCGAAAGGTTCAAGGATTTAAGCAGAATAATCTTTTGTAATTTTAAAATATCCTCTTTGGAATAGTACCGTTTACCACCCTCAGACTTTTTTGAGGGATTCACCAACCCGATTTGATCGTAATAACGAATGGTTCGCATCGAGATATTCAAGACATTTGATAATTCGCCCGTTGATAAGTAACTTGCACTTTCTTCTTTTCCCACTTCTTATAATCACTCCTAGAATTTTAACTTCTGATAATTACTGATATGTAAACCTAGATCCTTTTGAAACCCCAGATTTAAAATCTGATAGCGCAGTCTTTTGAATGTATCTTTTTTTAATGAATCTAAATCGATATAGTTTTCTGATAAAACCAATGGAGTGAAGGAGCTGAATGTCACTTACTTAGTATTAAGTTACATTCAGATTGCTAGAACTTAATAAAGTCTGAGTACCGGATATTGAACCTCTTGATTAGTGTTTCTTCTAACTCAGTCAAATATCGATCCACTGCTTTCAGTAAAATATCGGTGGTTATTGTCTCTTCATGTTTAAATTCTTGCCAAATCGAAAAGAGATGCCACTTATTTTCGCTTTCTCTAATAAATGCTAAGATTGGTCCTTCTTTTTCATCATGCTCCATTGTGAAGTGATAAAAGTTGGCAATTGCATCTGAATCTTCCACCCGCCATTCTTTCAAATGGACTCCTAATTCAAGTATCGCAAGAGCAGGTTCTCTAAAAAAGCAAGAATGATCAATTGTAATATTTAATTCTCCTTCTACATCAATCAATAGTTTTCCACTTCTTTGGTGAAGTACTGCTTTCTCCAATTTTAATAATGGATCTAGACTGAAAGCAATAGCTAGATTCGCCATATAAGCACTCCTTTGATTGCAATTTGGATGTAACTTAATTCACAATAAGTTACATTCAATAGCCTAATAAATATAGCTGGAATTGAACTGAACCTATTTTGCACCGTTGTTTTTCTCGTATAA
>NZ_JRGN01000198.1 GCF_000775575.1 Planococcus sp. CAU13 | reverse complement strand
AGCAGCGCAGCGATGCAGGAGCAGCCTTTTTCTTGCAGCAGCTGGGCCACTGGAGTCTAGACATAAAAAGCTAAATGGCGGGAGTGCTTCGGCATGATTTTCGCCATTTATGCTTGTATGCATCATTTTACAACTGAAAAACCATCTTACAGCAAAAGATCTTACTATAGAAGAAACGTATATTTAGGCTCTTGAAGGGAGTGAAACAATCGTGTTTTTTGATCACCTCGTACTCGGTGCTACCGGGGAGTTTTTGAATACTGGAGATATCTTTGCGACATTGACTGTGTTTATCCTGTTGATGCTGCTGCTTAAAAAATTCGCATGGGGTCCTTTGATGGGCGTAATGCAGCAGCGTGAAGAATTCATCGCAAGTGAAATCGAAGCTGCTGAAAACAGCCGTCTGGAATCCAAAAAAATGCTTGATGAACAGCGCAGCCTTCTGAAAGATGCGCGTACACAGGCACAGGAAATCGTAGAGAATGCCAAAAAGCAAGGCGAAGTTTCTCGTGAGGAAATTATCACGACGGCGCGCGCTGAAGCTGGACGCATGAAAGATGCGGCAGTTCTTGAAATTGCCAACGAAAGAGACAAAGCGATTTCGGCAGTACGTGAAGAAGTTGTGGCATTGTCATTGCTTGCAGCTACTAAAGTGCTGGACAGAGAAATTTCTGAGGAAGACAACCGTCAGTTGATTAACGAAACGATTGCGAAGGCAGGCGAAGTGCAATGAGTCAGGCTGCAGAACGCTATGCATTGGCATTGTTCCAAACGGCGCAAAAACATCAGGTGACTGCTGAAGTTGAACAGGATCTGCGCGAAGTGAAAAAAGTCTTCGCAACGACTCCGGAACTTTACAGCCTGATGGTTTCTCCGAAATTATCAGCTGAAAAAAGAATCAACCTGATCAATGAATTGTTCAGCCAGGGCAACCAATATGTGATCAACACGATCCAATTGATCGCTGAGCGCGGACGTTTGAATGAAATAGGGGATATGGTTGACGCTTACGTTAGCCTATCCAACGATGCACAGGGAATCCAGGATGCGAAAGTCTATTCCACCCGTCCATTGACGGAAGAAGAACGCGCATCCATCTCTTCTGTATTTGCACAAAAAGTAGGGAAACAGGCATTGCGAATTGAAAACATCGTGGATCCATCGATAATCGGCGGATTGCGTCTTCAAATCGGAAACCGCATCTACGACAGCAGCGTCAGCACGAAATTGGCTCGCCTGCAGCGTCAATTGATCGGTTAATCATTGAAATTATGAGAGGGTGACATACATGAGCATCAAAGCTGAAGAAATCAGCGGTCTGATCAAGCAGCAGATTGAAAATTATCAATCAGAGATGAAAGTTGACGACGTCGGTACAGTAATCACAGTTGGTGATGGTATCGCTCGCGCTCATGGCCTCGACAACGTCATGGCTGGAGAACTTGTTGAGTTCTCTACTGGTGTATTGGGTATGGCACAAAACTTGGAAGCCAACAACGTTGGTATCATCATCCTTGGGCCATTCGCAGACATCAAAGAAGGCGATGAAGTGCGTCGTACGGGCCGCATTATGGAAGTACCGGTAGGACATGAACTTATCGGACGTGTAGTAAACCCGCTTGGACAGCCAGTTGACGGCCTAGGCCCGATCCACACAACGAAATCCCGTCCAATCGAAAGTCCAGCACAAGGGGTTATGGCACGTAAATCTGTTCACGAACCTCTTCAGACAGGTATCAAAGCGATCGACGCTCTAGTGCCAATCGGCCGCGGACAGCGCGAATTGATCATCGGTGACCGCCAGACTGGTAAAACGTCTGTAGCGATCGATACAATTTTGAACCAGGCTGACCAGGACATGATCTGTATCTATGTTGCAATCGGACAGAAAGAATCAACTGTACGTAACGTAGTTGAAACTTTCCGTAAAAATGGCGCTTTGGACTACACAATCGTCGTGACGGCATCTGCTTCACAGCCGGCACCATTATTGTACCTGGCTCCTTATGCCGGTATCACAATGGCCGAAGAATTCATGTTCGAAGGCAAACACGTTTTGATCGTCTATGATGATTTGACTAAACAGGCATCAGCATATCGCGAACTTTCGCTCTTGCTTCGCCGTCCTCCAGGCCGTGAAGCTTACCCTGGTGACGTTTTCTACTTGCACTCACGCCTTCTTGAGCGTGCAGCGAAATTGAACGAAACACTTGGCGCAGGTTCAATCACAGCATTGCCGTTCGTTGAGACGCAGGCTGGCGATATTTCTGCATATATCCCAACAAACGTAATTTCGATCACTGACGGACAAATCTTCCTTCAGTCGGATCTGTTCTTCTCGGGTGTACGCCCAGCGATCAACGCCGGTCTTTCTGTATCACGCGTAGGTGGTTCAGCTCAGATCAAAGCGATGAAGAAAGTTGCGGGTACACTGCGTCTTGACCTGGCTGCATTCCGTGAGTTGGAATCCTTCTCTCAATTCGGTTCGGACCTTGACGCTGCGACAGCTGCCAAGCTTGAGCGCGGTAAACGGACTGTTGAAGTTCTGAAACAGGACTTGAACAACCCGATCAAAGTTGAGAAACAGGTTGTTATTTTCTATGCATTGACTCAAGGTTTCCTTGATGATATTGCTATCGGAGATATTTCCCGTTTTGAAGCAGAACTTACGAGCTGGTTGGATACGAACCACACAGAAATTTTGGAAACTATCCGTACAACGAAAGGTTTGCCTTCTGACGAAGCATTTGGCGCGGCGATCAACGATTTCAAACGCACATTCGCAAAATCAGAGTAAACGTTTCAGCCGGGTCGGAAGAAAAAATTATAAGGTGGTGAAATACCAGTGGCATCTTTACGCGATATAAAAAACCGAATTACGTCAACGAAGAAAACAAGTCAGATTACAAGAGCCATGCAAATGGTTTCCGCTTCCAAATTGAACCGTGCTGAAGTGAATGCGAAAGCGTTCGTTCCATACATGGCGAAAATCCAGGACGTCGTAGCTTCCATAGCTGCCGGATCGAATGACGCAAGCCATCCGATGATGATAACGCGCCCTGTGAAGAAGACGGCTTATCTTGTAATCACATCTGACCGCGGGCTGGTTGGCGGATACAACAGTAACATTCTGCGTACTGTCAGCAATAAAATCCGTGAACGCCATGCGTCGAAAGATGAATTTGTTATCCTGTGCATTGGCCGTAAAGGTCGGGATTTCTTTGCGAAACAAGGCATGACCATCCTGGACAGTGCAATCGCACTTCCGGACCATCCTTCATTCGCGGACATCAAAGAAATTACGCGCAAAGCTGTTGGTATGTTCTCAGAAGGTGCATATGATGAAGTTTATATGTACTATAATCACTTTGTCTCAGCTATTCAGCAGGAAGTCACTGAAACGAAAGTTCTGCCATTGACGGATATCAAACCGACCGGAGCGACTTCTACTTATGAATTCGACCCTTCAGCGGAAGCCATCCTGGAAGTTCTTCTTCCACAATACGCAGAAAGCTTAATTTTCGGTGCCGTTCTTGACGGCAAAGCAAGTGAACATGCGGCTTCAATGACAGCAATGAAGAGCGCGACCGATAATGCGACCGAATTGATCGACGGATTGACACTTTCATACAACCGTGCGCGCCAGGCGGCGATCACTCAGGAAATCACTGAAATCGTCGGCGGAGCAGCGGCATTAGAATAATAAGAAAAGCGAAGGCG
>NZ_JRGN01000225.1 GCF_000775575.1 Planococcus sp. CAU13 | reverse complement strand
CTTATCTTACGGTTTCGCTCTCCTGTCTTACGTTTGTGAACTTTTACCTCACTATTCATAAAGCCGCATCCCAAAAAACTTTAGATCAATCGCTTCGAGGCAATGGACCGGGCCGCATGGATGCCGCTCGCAGCGGCACCGATTGTGCCGCCGCCCGGGAAGATGTGATCTCCGCAGACATAAAGGCCGGGTATGCCCGAACGATGGGAGATGGAATTGAACAGTGCTGAATCCAAAGTCTGAGGGAATCCGCCGACAAAGCCGTTCGGTCTGCCTGTGTAACGCTCCCATGCTTTTGGCGCGCCTGTTTCAAGATGGACGATCGACTCGCGGAAACCGGGAATTTGCTGTTCGATTGCCAGGAGCATCCGCTCACTTAACATTTCTCTGGCTGCTTCGTATTTTTCTTGTGTATCCCAATGTCCGGCTTTGGAATGCGTGGATACAGTCACGGTCTGATAGCCATCAGGCGCACGCAAAGTGTCGCCCGGAAGCGAGGCGGACATGAAAAAGTGGGCGCCTTCAGCCATTCCCTCTCCTGTTGAAATTTGCCGGAAAGGCGGCAGCGGGTGAGACAATTTGCTGGAATCGACCGCAATATACAAAGTCAGGGTTGTCCACGTTTCGCTCCTTGCCCCCTCGAGCAAGGGCTTTTTCAATTGGCTTACAAGTTCAGGTGGCAGCATGCCTGGCAGCAGATGAATCGGCGCATTGACGATGACTTCATCGGCTTCGTATTTATTGCCGCGGTGATCGGTTGCAATCCAGCCTTTTTCGTTTTGCGCCAATTGGGTGACCCTGCGGCGTTTTTTCAGCACCCCGCCATTTTCCGTCAAGCTTTCGCCCATAAGCTCGGCAAAGCGATATAAGCCGCCGGGCACATAATACGCGCCTTCATGATAGATGTCGAGTGCCACGGCAGCCAGTAAATAAGATACATCATCGGAGCCGGTCTGCATGCTGTCGATCAGAAGCCCGTCCAGCATATGGCGGAACGCTGTGAGCTGGCCGAGGCCGTGGCGCTCCAGACAGTCGCCGAGCGTCTTATTGAAATGCGGCAACAGTTTCACGTGGAGCGGCCGTATGGCGCCAGCGAGTGCTGCCCATTCCTTGGCTGTCGTCGGTGGCAGTGCAGGAAGCGGGTCCATCAACGTGCGGACAATCGATGCAGTAGCGTAGATTTCCCGGTAAAAGGCAAGGATCTTCGACTCGTAAGCGGGGAAATGGCTGATGATGTTTTCCACATGCTGTTTACGATCTTTCAGAAAAACAAACGAATGATCGGGATGAATCATTTCCATAACAGTTTCGAGCGGTTCAAGCTGCAGGGGCTTTCCGAGGAAACGAAAAACCCGCTCATGGATGCCGCCGCCCTCCAGGCCCATGCCGAGCGTCGCGCCGGCAGGAAACAGGAATTCATGGCGTTTGAATTTCCCGGCGGAGCCGCCCAGTTCCGCGGATGCTTCAAGAATTGTAACATGGTCCCCGTTTTTTGCCAGCAGTGCAGCAGCGGTCAATCCGCCGATGCCGGCGCCTATCACTAAGACATTTTGCGGCATGTCCAACCCTCCTCAGAAAAGATATTCAGGAAATATGCAGACATTGAAATAACGGAACAACTTCTGTAAAGCTCAATGTATTTATTAAAGTACCATAATTACTGACAGCGAGAAAATCTGTGGATTCCATAGATGCATAACATTCCATATTCTCACAACTGCCGGATTATGCTACGCTGTTTACAATAATGGAGGGGATTGGGATGTTTACGTATAAGATAGATGAAGAGTTGTCATTAAAGCTGCCGGAAGTGAAAGATGCGGAACGGATATTCGAATTGACTGATGCGTCACGTGATTATTTAAAAGAATGGCTGCCCTGGCTGGATTACACGACAACGGTGGAGGATTCACGGGATTTTATTCGCATGAGCCGCAGGAATTTTGCGGACAATAAAACAATGAATACGGTGATCGTCTATAAAGGGGGAATCGTTGGCATGGCCGGGTTCAATGAGCTGGGCTGGGTCAATAAAACCGCGAAAATCGGCTATTGGCTTGGGCAGGAATATCAAGGATACGGCATCATGACGCGGGTGGCAAAAGCGCTGACGGAGATTTCGTTTGGCCATTTCGGCATGAATCGCACGGAAATCCGCGTGGCGACGGGCAACCGGAAGAGCCGCAGCATTCCGGAGCGTCTTGGGTATATGGAAGAAGGGACGCTTCGCCAGGTGGAATGGCTGTATGACCATTTTGTCGATCATATCGTTTACGGAGTGCTTGCGACGGAGTGGAAGGAGTAAAAAGCGGGGGTGCTGCTATGAATCACGCGATCCGGATCGAAGGCTTGAGCAAGAAATATGGCACACAGCAAGTACTGGACGGCATCAATTTGGCTGTTGAAGAAGGGAAAATCTATGGCTTTATCGGCCCGTCCGGTTCCGGCAAGACGACGCTGGTGAAGATGATCGTCGGTATCGATTCTCCGGATTCGGGTACTGTGACGGTCATGGGAGAGCAGGTGCCGAATTTGAAATTGCTGCAGGATATCGGCTATATGGCGCAGTCGGATGCACTGTACCCGGAACTGACCGGCAGGGAGAATCTGATGTTTTTTGCGTCGCTGTTCGGTTTGAAGAAAGCGGCCTTGAAAGAGCGGATCGATTATACAGCGGATCTTGTACAGCTGCAGGATGCGCTCAGCAAAAAAGTTTCGGCCTATTCAGGCGGTATGAAGCGGCGGCTGTCGCTGGCGATTGCGCTGGTCCATGATCCGAAACTGCTGATTCTGGATGAGCCGACGGTCGGCATCGACCCCGAACTGCGTCAATCGGTTTGGCATGAACTGCTCGATCTGATGGCGCAGGGCAAGACGATTGTTCTGACGACGCATGTCATGGACGAAGCGGCGAAATGCGAAGTCATTGCGCTTGTGCGTGATGGCGGTATTTTGGCTACAGGATCTCCGGATGAACTGAAAATGAAATTTGGGGCGTCAGATCTTGAAGGCGTCTTTCTCGCGGCGGGGAGGGAGGCGGAATGAGAATTTCTGCGCTCGTGAAACGCATCATGCTGCAGATGTTCCGCGATAAACGGACCCTGGCGCTGCTGTTTTTGGCGCCACTTCTCGTACTGACACTGATGTATCTGATTTTTGATGGTAATGACAGTGATCTGCGCCTCGGTCTTGTGGACGGCAGCGAAGGACTGGCGGATGTGCTGGAAAGCCGCGGCATTGAGGTAGTGCCGCTGGAAACGGCCGGTGACGAAACGATTGCCGCAAATAAGCTGGACGGATTGCTCGAAGTCACCGGTGAAGGTGCGGAATTGACGCTTGAAAACAGCGATCCTACTCAGGCAAGAGGGTTGCTGGCGCAGACAGCACAGGCGCTGTCGCAAAGCGACGGCACATCATCTTCCAACACGGACGGAATTGTTCTTGAAACCAATTATCTTTATGGCAATGAAGAAACGGAACTGTTTGATGTGATCGGCCCGATCCTGGTCGGCTTTTTCGTCTTCTTTTTCGTCTTCCTGATTTCCGGCATCGGTTTATTGAAGGAACGGGTTTCCGGAACACTGGAGCGGGTGCTCGCGACGCCGGTCAAACGCTGGGAGATTGTTGCGGCATATTTGACGGGATTCGGCATTTTTGCGGTGATCCAGACAACGATTGTCGTGTTCTTTTCCATTTATGTCCTGGATATGGTGATGGAAGGTTCGATCTGGCATGTGATTGTCATCAATCTGCTGCTTGCGCTTGTTGCGCTGTCGCTCGGGATTTTATTGTCCACGTTTGCGGGTTCCGAGTTTCAGATGGTGCAGTTCATCCCGCTGGTCATCGTTCCGCAGATCTTTTTCTCCGGCATCTTCCCGATTGAAGGGATGGCTGCCTGGCTGCAAAACATCGGACGCATCATGCCGCTCTACTACGGGGCAGATGCGCTTAAATCGGTGATGTACAGAGGGGAAGGGCTGGGGGATGTCTGGGCTGACCTGCTGGTGCTGGCTGGGTTTGCGCTCTTGTTCATCGCACTGAATATTGTGGCGCTCAAACGGTATCGAAAATTATAGTTTCCTTTCCTGCGCATTGTCGTTTATCATAAATAATGGAAACACTAATACTTACAGCATGGAGGAAACATACATGAAATTTTTAGGGATTGGAATTGTCACAGCTGCACTCAGCCTGTTGCTCGGCTATTTTCTTGAAGACTGGAACCTGGCATTTTATATCGCCGGGGCACTCGGCATCATCGGAGTCCTGTGGGCGCTGCTGTTTTCGGGTGTTTTGAAAGGTTCGGGCGGCATGGAACGCATGACGAGCTCCGAACGCCGCAAGGAAAGCGCAAGACGCTCGGGAAGAATGAGAAACGGCTTCCTGTTCGCACTGCCGAATCTGCTCGCAGCCATCGTGGCGATGTGGATTTTTTAATATTCGACAAAGAAATGACCATCAGATCTTCGAAGGATTTGATGGTCATTTTATAATGAATAAGAGGTGCAGTATGTATAAAAAAGTATTACTTGGCGCTGCCATTCTTTTTATCGGTTTTATGTTCAAGCTAATTCAAACGGGCGATAAAATCGACTGGATACAAATTAGCATCTTCGCGGTTGTTGCTCTGACCGTTATTGCTGTGAAGGAATGGACCGACATTCCCTATGATTGGAACAAACACAAAAATAAAGGCAAAAAAGATACCAATTGAAGGTTGGGCACCTGTTGAAAACTAAAAAAGGTAGTGCATGACCAATTGATACACGGCGACGGCAAATCCCAGAAGGCTTGCCTTCAATTTAGCCCGGTGGTATCTTTCGCTGCCGTACAGGTAAAAGCAGATTACGATAAACCCAACCGGAAACATCAATTCAAAAGTTCCTTCAGATGACGTACGGGTGTACAAAGGAATTATCCAGGCGCTGATCAGGAAATAAAAAAACAAGGTTAACCGGCGAGTTTCCATTTCTTTGCCCCATCTTTTTAATAAGTAAATAACGACCGCTGCTATAATAATAAAAGGTATGGATGGGAGCATGAGTGTAACGCCATTTCCAAGGTCGAATTCCATTAGTTCATCACCTCCTTATAAGTTTTAACTGCTGCATCTATTTTATCCTATTTGAGGTGTTAATCTTTGGGAAACTGGAAATACTTTATTATTTTTTAAAAATACCAGTAGTAAATGGAAAAAGAAGAAACAGACCAAAAAGTTTAATTTTCTGACAAATTGGGTATACTGTGGGAATGAAAAAAATAGCAGAGGAGGGGCATCCGATGTTGGGATATTACAGCAAGCTGTCTACTGAAGTATATGGTGTTGACAAGCCGATTGGGACGTCCTTCGGCGATGTGGAATTCTATCTGGACCGGCTCGCCGGCATAAACGGGCGCATTTTGGAACCCGCGACCGGGACAGGGCGAATGCTCGTGCCTTTGCTTGAGAACGGACTCAGCGTGGACGGCTTCGACAGTTCACCGGAAATGCTGGAAATGTGCAGGACGAATTGTAAAGAACGGGGATTGAACCCCACACTGTTCGAAGCGGGAATGGAAACTTTCTCGCTGGATTTGGAATATGACGCCATCGTCATACCGGCCGGCACATTCCTCTTGCTGCACGAACGGGAAGCATCGCTACGCGCACTGAAAAAATTCCATGCGCACCTGAAGAACGGCGGCAAATTCCTCGTGGATCTGTATTTGCCGACGGATAACGAAGTCGGCAACTCGACGCTGCGGTCTTGGGAAGTAGAAGGCGGCGACATCATCACGCTTGAGACGACAACGAAAGAAATCGATCACATCAATCAATTCAGTGTGTCGCATAACCGCTATGAAAGATGGAATAGAGGAAAGCTTTTGGACACGGAACTGGAGCGTTTCGCTATGCGCTGGTACGGCGTCGAGGAATTCCGCACAATCCTCGAGAACCACGGTTTCCGCGACATTGTCATTTCAGCAGATTACGAATACGGCCGCTATCCGGAAAATCCGCACCAGAGCATTACGTTCGAAGCGATTGCGGAGAAATAAAATCGAAGATAAAAAAAGGGCCTGGGAGATTTCTCCAGGCTCTTTTGCTTTTATTTGGCTGCTGTTTCCTCGTCATCCCGGTATTCCAGAATATCGCCGGGCTGGCAGTCGAGGGCTTTGCAGATGGCCTCGAGCGTCGAGAAACGAATCGCTTTCGCTTTTCCGTTTTTCAGGATGGACAGGTTTGCCATCGTAATGCCGACTTTTTCCGTCAGTTCCGTCACGCTCATTTTCCGTTTTGCCAGCATCACATCAATATTGATAATAATCGCCATTTTCGTCACCTCAGACAGTTAAATCATTCTCAGATTTTATTTCAATCGCATTTTCCAGCAGCTTCTGCAGCACTGCCGCAAAAACAGAGATGACAAAGGCACCGAATGTGATGACCATGCCGAGTCCGCCAAGGCCAGGCGCATCATCGATTTCCGCCGTATACAGAATAACCGGCAGGCATAGAATGTAAAGTCCTGTAATGGTAAGCGCGCAATACTTGATGTTTTTCAGCGCTTTTACCGACAGCTCCGAAAAAGCGGTGCCTTTGTCGATGTAACTCAGCAATTTCAGGGACTGATACAGCGCAATAAAGTAGGCGACCGCGGTGGCGTAAAGTGCAATCATGAAGAGGTATTGCAAGAATGGCCACCCCGGCAGCAATTCACCGACAAAAGCGCTGAGCGATGGCACGACAAATATGCAGATCGCCAGGACCGGCAACGCCATCAGGACGATGACGATTTTTAAAAAGATTGTTTCCCGTTTCATTTCAGCACCTCTTTAACTTGTTCTTAAATCCAAAGATAACATAAATTTTATCGAATATCAATAAATAATTATTGAAAAGAGATTGTAACTGACTTTTACAAAGAAAAACCAGCAGAAGAATGCCGAAGCATTTCTCTGCTGGTGTCCATCCGTTTTTACTGTTCAGCTTTTTTTAACCGGTGGCTGGCATTGATGAAGAACAAAGTCGCGATTAAGAAAAGAATGACGTTCGCAAACATAGTGATGCCGGCGTAATCATCCCCAAGCCATGTGAAATTGATCAGGTTGATGAACATGATCAAAATCAGGCATATGTATAATCCTTTCAGCCCTTTCATGGGTTCACCTCATTTCCTGTTCAGATCCACCGCATTCCACACAAGGAATTTCAGTTTCTCTTCGTTGATTTCATCCACTTTGCGGATTCGGACGTGGCGCATCTTCTTGCCGTCGCCTTCGAGCAGATTGTCACGGTCGTCAATTTCAGTACCGCGGTAAAAACCGAAATTGACATGATTCTTCGCCGTCTGCATATAGCATACGAGCCCTTCTTTCGAATAGCTCGGTTTCGACCATTTTATCCCTTCTTCGATTTCGGGATAAGCCTCGAACACAACGGTTCTCAGGCGTTTCACGATATCCTGTACAGGTTCGCCCAGGCCATCGATGAACGCGTCCACTTGCGGATCCATTTTGCTTTGCATATTGCCGCCTCCTTTTTTCCTGTTCCTTCTATTATATCGTTAAAAATGGAGTCGGAGGTGAAATAATCAGATTACTTTTGGAAAAGGTTTTATTTATAAGTTAAACTATGATATGTTTTATTTATAAATAAAATCGGAGTGATGGGAAATGGAATTCAATGCAAAGAATTTTGGGCAGATTTTAAGGTTTCTGCGGGAGCATGACGGGCTGTCGATGCTGTCGCTGGGGAAAAAGCTGGGAACGTCGGCCAGCCGCATCAAAAGTTGGGAAAACGGCGATTCGGTGCCGTCTGCAAAATGGATTGTGGCGCTGAGCAGTGTGCTGGATGTGCCGGTGGATGTACTGCTGACTGTGCCGAAAGAAGAGATTGTCCACTACAGCGACCAGGAATGGGATGACATTATGAATGGCGTCGCGTCGGAGGACGATGTGTCGTGGGAAGAGCCGCCAGTGACGGCGCCGATGACGAAAGCGGATTATCTGGAGAAGTTGATGGGGATTGCAGTGGAACTCGAAAAGCAGGACGTGCTGGAGCTGTATATGCTAGCGAAAGTGAAGAGTGAGAAGTGAAGGAAGGGAAAGCAGGGCGGAAATGGCTGAACGCAGAAATAA
>NZ_JRGN01000154.1 GCF_000775575.1 Planococcus sp. CAU13 | reverse complement strand
TCTGTCTGAAGCGGAATGATTGAAAAATACATGAATTTCACAACAACCTGACAGCCCTCCGAATTTTTAATCGGGGGGCTGTTTTTATTTCCCTCCAGAAGAAAGGTTAATCCCCTGGATAAAGTATTTCTGGAAGAAGAAGAACAGCAGGATGACAGGCAGCAGCACGAGAAGTGAACCGGCCATCAGGTAGTTCCACTGGGTGCTGAGCTGGCCTTTGAAGACGGCGAGCCCGAGCTGCAGCGTATAGAGATTTTCATCATTCAGGTAAAGCAGCGGACCGAGAAAATCGTTCCAGGCACCGTTGAATGAGAAAATCGCGACCGTGGCAAGTGCTGGTTTTGTCAAAGGAAGCCCGATTTTCCACCAGATATAAAAGTGGTTGGCGCCTTCGATTTTCGCGGCTTCGATCAATTCGGTCGGAATCGTCATATAGAATTGCCGCAGCAGGAAAATGTAAAACGCGCTTCCGAAGAAATGCGGCACGATGAGCGGGTAATACGTATTGACCCAGCCCAGCTTCGAGAACAGCACATATTGCGGGATGAGCGTCACGAAGCCCGGAATCATCATTGTCGACAGCACAATGGCGAACCAGATGCCTTTGCCGCGGAACGGAATTTTTGCAAAACCGTAGGCGATAAAGGAGTTGGCAAGCACACTGCCGATCACGACAAGGGTCGTAATGGTAATGGTATTAATGGTATAAGTGGTAAACGGTGCCGCCTGCCATGCCCGGATGTAATTCGCCCATTCCCATGATTCGGGGAAAAACGAAGGCGGGTAGGACATGACTTCGGCCATTGTTTTGAGTGACGTGGCAAACATCCACCAGAGCGGTGACAGGATGAGCAGACTGCCGACCGCAAGCAGCACGAAATTCAGCAGGCGCCACATATTGTTGCGGTTGCCGCGGTGCTCCAGAAAACGCAGCTTCGTCTGAATCGCAGGCTGGCTTTGCTCTTTTTCAACTTCAGCGACATACTCGGTTTTATTGGCCATTTACTTATCCTCCCCTTCGTAATGCACCCACCGGGGAGCGAGTTTGAGATTGATGAGAGTCAATATGAATACGATCGCGAACAGGATCCACGACATTGCCATGGCGTAACCCATGTCAAAGTTCTCGAATGCCTGGTTCCACATATAAAGGTTGTAGAACAGCAGAGAGTTTGCCGGTCCGCCCGTACCGTTGCCCGACATGATGTAGGCTTCCTGGAAAATCTGGAATCCGCCGATCAGGCTGGTCACGACGTCAAAGAAGATGACGGGCGTAATCATCGGGATGGTGATGTGGACGAACTGCCTCCAGCGGCTGGCGCCGTCGATTTCAGCCGCTTCATAAAGTGACTTCGAGACACCTTGCATGCTTGCGAGATACAGGAGCATGGATCCCCCGACACTCCAAAGCTTCATAAGGATGAGAGATGGTTTGGTCCAGTCGGGATCATACAGCCAGTTAGGTCCGTCAATGCCGACCCAGCCAAGCACCAGGTTGACCATCCCGGTTCCTGGTTCAAGCAATTGCATCCATAAGAGGTAGACGCCGACACCTGAAAGGACGGCGGGCAGATAATACAGTGTCCTGAAAAATCGGAGGCCCGGTACGTCCTGGTTCAGGAGCGCCGAGATAAAGATGGCGCCGAGAGTCGTCAAGGGAACGGAAAAAGCCACATAATATATTGTGTTCCATAAAGATGTACGGAAAAGTCCATCGCCCCCGATGAGCGATGTATAATTATCCACCCCTACAAAATCCATCCGGGAAGTTATATTATAATCAGTAAAACTTCCGGCTAAGGAAAACAGCAGCGGCCCAGAGGTGAATGCGAAGAAGCCGACGATGAACGGCATGATGAAAATATAGCCGTAGATGCCTTCCTTCTGCCGTATAGTCAATTTTCTTTTTCGCAAATGGTTTCCCCCCGGTTATTTATTTTTTTCTATCAGATTCTCGACATCCTTCTGTGCCTGCTCAAGTGCTTCTTCAGCCGTCATCGAGCCGAGGAAGAATTGGTCGACCTGCGGATTGATGAGATTATAATAACCGGGTGCTGCCACTGGGGCAGGGGTCAGAAGCGTGTTTTCCATGCTTTCGACGGCCATCTGATAAACCATCTGGCCTTCTTCGGAAAGTTCGTCTGACTGGGCGGCTGCTTCAGCTGCTTCGATATTCGCGATATTGTCGAAGTTTTTCACAGCCCAGTACTCCTGAGCTTCCGCGCCGGTCAGATATTCAATGAACTTCCATGCAGCTTCAGGGTCGCTCGATCCTTCCGGGATTTCGGCGACAAATCCGCCGCCCCAGCTCGTGTGGCCGTTGCCTGGCTCATATTCCGGCATCGGGGCAACACCGAAATTCAGGTCTTCTGCGTATTCACTGATTTGTGTATAGAAAGTCGGCTGCTGGACAATCATTGCCAGGTCGCCGTTAAAGAACGGATTTCCCTGCTGGCTGTCGATTTGTGCCTGGTAGGAATTGACGACATTTTCGCCGAGGCGGTCTCTCCAGGATTTCAGCCAATTAAGAACTTCGACATTTGTTTCTGTATTGATGTTCACGGTATCGGTATTGTGATCCGGGCCAAAATAGTTTTCGCCGTTTGCATTCAGCAGCCAGACATCATAGCCGACGCCCCACATCGGATAGAAACCGAGGCGGTCATAATTGTCGCCGTTTTTGACGTCGAGTTTGGCTGCGTATTCTTCAAGCTCTGCCCAGGTTGCAGGAGGAGCTTCCGGATCGAGCCCGACTTCTTCAAATGCGTCTTTATTGTAGAACAGCACGCGCGTGTCCGTATTGAACGGAACACCGTAGGAGTCTCCTTCATGAAGAGTGGCATTCCAGAGCTCCGGATAGAATTTTTCCGAGAAATCATCATCCATGAATTGGGATAAGTTCATTGCCTGATTCTCTTTTCCGCGGATGGCTGTCGCGTTGATGTCATTGATGACGACATCAGGCGGATTGCCGGCAGCGATGGCCGCAAGTTCTTTTGTCCAGATATCTCCCCACGGTATAAAGGTATGCTTGACTTCGATTTCATCCTGGGAAGAGTTGAAGTCTTCGACGATTTTATCGATGATCGGCCGTCTGATTTCAGAACCCCAGAAAGACCAGAAGTCGACGACCGTCTTGCCGTCATCATTTGTATTGCTCTCACCGCTGTTGCTGCTGGTCTGGAAACCGGCGCATGCGCTGAGCATCAGCGCTGTGCCCGTCAGGACCGCGAGTAGTGCACGTAAATTTTTCATTGGATTACCACTCCTTCTTATAGAATAATTGTTATTATTATCTGAAAAATCTTCGACTCCCGAAGTGATTGGCCCATTTTCAAAATGGAAGTTACAATTTAGCTCCTTTCGTGTTAAAATAAACTAAATATTCAGGTTTTATGCATCTTGTTTAAAAGGAGTATACAACACTTCTCCGACCTTTTCCAACCCGAATTTGTAATTTATAAATAACTCTTTATAATTAAACTAAAACGAGTTAAGGGGAGTCGCACATGGCTGAGATCAAAATCAATAATTTGGGCAAAAGATACGATAAAGGCGCTTTGGCAGTTACCGATTTCAATCTCCATATTAAAGATGAGGAATTCATCGTGTTTGTCGGACCCTCCGGCTGCGGCAAATCAACAACGCTGCGAATGATTGCGGGACTGGAAGAAATTTCGGAAGGCGAATTTTTCATCGACGGCAAACGCATGAATGATGTCGAGCCAAAAGAACGGGATATTGCAATGGTTTTTCAGAACTACGCTTTATATCCCCATATGACTGTTTATGAAAACATGGCTTTTGGACTAAAATTAAGGAAATTTAAGAAACCTGAAATCAAACGGCGCGTGGAAGAGGCGGCGAAAATTCTTGGGCTGGAAGATTACCTGAACCGGAAACCGAAAGCATTATCCGGCGGACAGCGCCAGCGGGTTGCACTCGGGCGCGCGATTGTTCGGGATGCGAAAGTTTTCCTGATGGATGAGCCGCTGTCGAATCTGGATGCGAAACTGCGTGTGCAGATGCGCGCGGAAATCGCCAAACTGCACCAGCGCCTCAAAACGACGACGATTTACGTAACGCATGACCAGACGGAAGCCATGACGATGGCGACGCGGATCGTCATCATGAAAGCAGGAATCATCCAGCAGGTCGGCACGCCGAAGGAAGTCTATGATTTCCCGGCAAATCGTTTTGTTGGCGGCTTCATCGGCTCACCGGCAATGAATTTCTTTGAAGGCACCATTTCGAACGGCAATTTCCTCGTGGGCGATAAATCATTGGTCATTCCGTCGGATACGGCGGCAATGCTGAGAGATCTCGGCTATGAAGGCAAACCGATCGCGCTGGGCATCCGTCCTGAACATATTCATGTAAACAATGAAGACCTTTCCGGTGTGCCGGCCAGCGAATTCGAGGCGGAAATCACGGTGTCCGAGCTGACGGGAGCGGAAACGATTCTTTATGCGGTCTACGCTGACCAGGAATTTATTGCGCGCGTCGACGCTAATACACAGATTGAAGCGGGGCACACTGCCACGCTTGCGTTTGACATGTCGCATGTCCATTTCTTCGACATTGAAACCGGAGATCGCCTGAAAGCGGAAAAGCTGCAGACCGCTGCCAAAACTCTGTGACAATAAATTCAGCCGTTCCTTTTTAAAAGGAGCGGTTTTTTATTGTGCTGAAAATTTTGGTTCTATTTATGGAATTTTCAAAAATATTTAATGGAGAGTGTTTAGTATTCATATGATGGGGAAAATAGAGTAATAGACATTTTTGGAAAAGGAGTGGTTGAGTTTATGGTGAAAATTGCAGTTGAAGAACCGTTCACATCTGTCCAGCAGGCATTGGTTTCAAAGGGGTACAAAGCAAAAATGCTTGAGAATAAAACCGATGCCACGAGCTATGACTGCATCGTTGTGCGCGATAAAGAGGATTTTGCTGATTTCCACATGAATGTTCCGCTGGTCGAAGCAAAAGGGCGCACACTGTTTGAAATTGTCGAAGAAGTCGAAGAACGTTTGGTGCGCAGCGGAAAAATTATGCCTCCAACTCCAATCGTGTCAGAAAATAAATCAGGCGGCGGCGGTGGCGGATTCATCGCCGGAGCAGCAACCGGTGCATTGATTGGTGCGGCAGCCGGACTGATGCTGGCGCCGAAGAGCGGCAAGGAGCTGCAGCAGACGGTGAAAGACAAAGCTGCAGAAATGAAAGAGAAGAAAGAAGAAAAGGCGAAGTCGGACTCCGGCGAAAATTCGGGCGGCGGCAAGCTGGATCAGGTCAAGGAAAAATTGGGCCCGCTCAAAGAAAAAGCTTCCGGCGTGACGGAGAAAGCCAAAGGCAAAGCCGACGAATTAAAAGCGAAGCGTGAAGAGAAAAAAGAAGAAAAAGAATTGATGAAGCAGCAAAAAGAAGTTGCAAAAAGCATGAAAGAAGAAGAGAAAGCCAAAAAAGATCACGAAAAAGCAGTGAAGAAAGCCCAAAAAGAAGAAAAGAAAGCTGAAAAAGAAGCCAAGCAGGAAAGCGGCGGCATCGAAGTCGTCGAATTCGGCGCATCAACTGTCGAGAAAAAAGACAGCGGCGAAGTCAATATCCATCCTGCAGGCAAAGACAACAAATAATACGAAAAACCGGCGTCCCTGGGAGGGGAGGCCGGTTTTTTGGTTGGGATGGGTGGGGGCTTCGGAGTCATTTTGAAATACGCGGAACGAGCGCAGCGTGACATTATGCAGCATAATGTGCGTAAACTCAACCGGGCTCGCCGCGAAATAATGGTCGAAACGCTCTTCGCCGCCAAGCCCAGCGGCTACCGCGTAATGATCCCTTTGCACATCCCCGTATGTCGCGTGCCATTTCAGCAAACGCCGAAGCAGCACTTCCTATTCCTCGTTATTCCACGAAGCCTCACGCTCTTTCCAAATCACCGGCATCCCTCTTTTTTGATTGAACATAGCACGCTGCTTCCTGGATGCAAATGGTTTTATTCAAAATAAAAATTTGAACGCCCACAGGCCGTAAATTTTAAATTTGGCGCAGCACAAAAAAGCCCCTGCCGCAATTTCTCCGGCAGGAGCATTTCACCAAAACAATCTCAAGCTTCCGCTGCAACTTCATCCACCGGCTCGTGGGGCACCGGTTCCGGAACCCGTGACAGCACAATCAGTCCGATAACGAAAAGGATGACGAGGCTGAATACGCCGAAACGCGAATCGCCGGTCAGCTGGGAAGTGACTGCCACGAGAATCGGTCCCATGATGGCGGCAAATTTGCCGAACACATTATAGAAGCCGAAAAATTCGTTGGAGTTTTCTTTCGGAACGAGTTTGCCGAAATACGAACGGCTGAGCGCCTGGATGCCGCCCTGGCTGGAAGCGACCAGCATGGCGAGTATCCAGAAATCGACGATCGTTTCCATGAACATCGCGTAAATACAGACGATGATGTAGACGCAGATGCCGACGTACAGCATCTTTTTACCGGTAAAGCGGTCTGCCAGCCGGCCGTAGAGAATGGCGAAAGGTGCGGCAACAACCTGCGTTGCGAACAGCACGATGAGCAGGCTGGTCGAAGTCAGCCCCATATCGGTGCCGTACGCCGTCGACATGGAAATGATCGTGCCGACGCCATCAATATAGAAGAAATAGGCGATCAGAAATATCACAATCGCGCGGTACTGGCGAATTTCCTTGATCGTATTGCCGAGGCGCCTGAAGCTTTGCGCCACCGGATTCGGCTCCCGTTTGATGAAATAGCGCTGATGGACATGCCGGAACATCGGAATCGAGAAGCAGATCCACCAGATGGCGGTGATTAAAAAGGCGACGCGGCTGGCCCCGCTTACAGATAATGGAATGATGCCATTTTGAGCGAGAAGAATGACAGCGATAGCAATGATAAATGGAATGGTCGAACCGATATAGCCGAGGCCATAGCCGAATGCCGATACCCGGTTCATCCGTTTTTCGGTGGTGACATCGACGATAAAGGCGTCATAAAATAAGTTCGAACCCGTTGCGCCGAGTGCTGCAAATACATAGCAGACGAGCATCAGCAGCCAATTGTCGCTTGGCACAAAAGCAAGCATCGCGGTCGAAACTGTACCCAGCAGGAAGAAACCGGTGAAGAATTTCTTTTTCAGGCCTTCATAATCGGCGAGCGTCCCCATGATCGGCCCGAGCATCGCAAGGATAAAGGTGAAAATGGCGATTGTATAGCCGAGGTAGGCGGTTGAATCGGATAAACTGACACCGGCGTCGGTCGCTGCAGCCTTGTAGTACAGCGGAAAAACAGCGGTGGTGATGATAATTGAATAGGCGGAGTTGCCCCAATCATAGAGCGCCCAGCTTTTCTCTGTCTTTGTGAACTTTTTCATTTCCTGAGTCCCCTTCGCGCATAATAATTTCATTGTACAAGAACTTGAAGGGAATAAAAGGATTTTTCTGAAATTTACTGAACTTTTACATAATTTTATATCCTATTGTCAATAAAACACAAAGGTTTGAGCCGCCATACAGATTCCGTTAAACTGGAAAAAGACAGTGAAAAGAGGGAAGCGTTTTGAAATTGATTTCTTGGAATGTAAACGGTCTGAGGGCTGTCATGAAAAAAGGGTTCATGGATTTCTTCGGGGCGGCAGATGCGGATATTTTCTGCCTGCAGGAAATCAAGCTGCAGGAAGGGCAGATCAACATAGACCTGCCGGGTTACCATCTGTATTGGAATTATGCGGAGAAAAAAGGGTATTCCGGGACGGCAATTTTCACAAAACGTGAACCGCTCTCCGTCCATTATGGCATCGATCACGGCAACCACGAAAATGAAGGACGTGCAATCACGCTGGAATTTGACGACTTCTATCTGGTGAACGTCTACACGCCGAATTCACAGCACGGCTTGCTGCGGCTCGATTTCCGGCTCGAATGGGAAGAGGCGGTGCTGGAATATGTGAAGGAGCTCGACAGCAAAAAGCCAGTTATCCTATGCGGCGATCTGAATGTTGCGCATCAGGAGATTGACTTGAAAAATCCGAAGGCGAATTTGAAGAATTCCGGTTTCACTCCCGAAGAACGCGGGAAAATGACGGAATTTTTGGCGAGCGGATTCACGGATTCGTTCCGCTATTTCCATCCGGATTTGAGCGGCGCCTATACGTGGTGGTCCTATCGTACGAACTGCCGCCCCCGAAATATCGGCTGGCGCATCGATTATTTTATCGTGTCAGACCGTCTGGCACCGAAAATGAAGGATGCAAAAATTCATCGATACATCGAGGGATCCGACCATTGTCCAATTGAACTCGAATTGCATCAGCAATAAAAAAGAGCGCCCGGAAAATTTCCGGGCGCTCTTCGCTTTTCATATCCCTATGACTCTTTTCGCCAATCGCTCACAATTATTCCGGTCGAAATAATCGATAAACTGAGGGGCTTTCAGATACCATTCGTTTGTTGTGATGTTTTCTTCGACAATTTTTTTCAGGAAGTGATGGACTTCTTCGATCGAGTCCGCTTTATAGCCGTACAGGTCCGTGTCGAGGCTCAAATAAGTGCCCCGGCGTGCCATATATTCCTCTTTATCGAACATATTGAAGATGATGGGTTTATTCAGGTAAAGGAAATCCCACGATACGCTGGTGATATCCGTCAACAGCATATCATTCTCGATAATCGCCCGTTCAATGGAAGAATGGTTGAAATCCAGGAATTCGATGCCGCTTTCGGGATGGTCGAGTCCGGTAAAATGCTTTTCGAATTTCCGCATGAAGGGATGTAGGGCGACGCGCATATGCAGATCGTTATCGGCTATCAGCTTCCGGATGCCTTCATGGCTGATGAGCCCGATTGTATTCTTGAAATAAGCGCTTTCAACAAATTCTTCTTCGCTCAGATCGAAAAGCCATTCGCGCCAGGTCATCATCATGAGGATTTTTTGGACCCGCGGCGCAGGCTCATTCGGCCCGAAGCGGTCGAAGCGCGGAAAGCCCGTGACAATCAGCTTGTGCTCAGGAATTTTCCATTCTTTCAGTTTCAGGTCCTTTTCATAATTGGAGGCGCAGTTGAAGTAATCTGTCCGCTTCAATAAAGGCACATCTTCTTTTTGGATGAGGATTTTTTTAAAGCCTTCAATGCCATGGCTGATGTGTGTAATTTTCGTTTTGCGGTTCAGAAACAGGAATTTATCGACCGACGGCGCAATATCATACATGAGCGAATGGCCATGGAATGTATAGTCGGCTCTGAAGAACAGCAGATAGTTCCGGAAACTGCCGAGGGCGACGGCATTGGCTGCCTGTTTGCCTTCTGAAGTCGACTTTTTCGGATCGTACAGCCAATATGCCGTTGCGCGGTCCTGATAGTTTTCAATCAGGTATTTATGGAAAACAGCCGCATTGTCCTCATACTTTTCACCAAGGTTGCCGCCGATTAAAACGATTTTTTTATCTCCGTTTTTTGAGGGAAAGAGAGAAAGCAGCCAGGCTGTCGCAACTTTCAAAAAAACTTTAAAAGGATCGAATCTCCCTTTTTCTTTTAACTCGATACTCATGGTTAACCCTGCTTTCCTTGATTGTATTCTTTCTAATTTTTCCATACCGCCGGCACTTTGTCCATCTGCAATCAAATATTCAATTTTTTCAGCTGGATTAAAGGTTTAATTGTAAAGAAAATGGGAAGTATATAAGGTGATACAAGAATGAGAAGGAGGATTCAGTATGAAGGAAAACAATGAAGAACTGCACCGGAAAATGGGAACAGGGGAGAACGAAGAATCTCTTACGACCCGCCAAGGCCACCCGGTCAGGGACAATCAAAATATCCGGACAGTCGGCAACCGGGGTCCGGCCACATTGGAAAACTATCATTTCATAGAAAAAATCTCTCATTTTGACCGTGAAGAAATTCCTGAGCGCGTCGTCCATGCTCGCGGCACAGGTGCATTTGGTTATTTTGAAACTTATGGCAAAGTTGGCGATGAGCCGGTAGAAAAATATACCCGCGCCAAAGTTTTTTCAGGCGCCGGCAAACAGACGCCTTTGATGGTGCGCTTCTCCACTGTTGCAGGATCACGCCATTCACCGGAAACCGAGCGGGACCCGCGCGGATTTGCGGTGAAGATGTATACGGAAGACGGCAACTGGGATTTAGTGGGTAATAACCTGAAGATTTTCTTTATCCGCGATGCGATGAAATTCCCGGATATGATCCACGCCTTTAAAACAGATCCGGCTTCGAACGTTCCGAATCCGGAGCGTATGTTTGACTTCGTGGCGCGTTCACCGGAAGCGACGCATATGATCACATTCCTGTTTTCGCCGTGGGGCATCCCGGCCACTTACCGCCACATGCAGGGTTCCGGCGTCAATACCTATAAATGGGTCAATGACAAAGGGGAAGCGGTTCTGGTCAAATACCACTGGGAGCCGAAACAGGGGATCCGCAATTTGACGCAGAAAGAAGCGAGCGAGATTCAGGCGCAGAACGTTGCTCATGCCACACAGGATTTATATGAAGCAATTGAACGCGGCGATTATCCGGAATGGGAGTTATTCGTTCAGATCATGAGCGACGATGAGCATCCGGAACTCGACTTCGATCCGCTTGATGACACGAAATTATGGCCGCAGGATAAATTCCCGTTCCTGCCAGTCGGTAAAATGGTGCTGAACCGCAACCCGGTCGACCACCATGCTGAAATCGAGCAGGCGGCATTCGGAACAGGGGTACTTGTCGACGGCCTGGACTTCTCGGATGATAAAATGCTGCAGGGCCGCACGTTCTCTTATTCTGATACGCAGCGTTACCGTGTGGGCGCCAACTATCTGAAACTTCCGGTCAATGCACCGAAAAAACGTGTGGCGACCAACCAGCAGCGCGGTATGATGGACGTCAAGAATCCGCATGAAAATCCATCGAATCCGTCGATCAACTATGAGCCTTCTGTTCTCGGTGGCTACACAGAGGCGGATACGAACCAAACGCCTCCGCACGAGCCGCATTACAATGCCAGAGTTGTGTCAGCGCCGATCGACCGCACGAATAACTATGGTCAGGCAGGCGAAACGTACCGCAGTTTCGAAGACTGGGAACGAGATGAGCTGATCAACAACCTGGGAGACGCGCTGTCAGTCTGCGATCCGCGTATCCAGGAAGAAATGATCCATCACTTTACACAAGCGGATGAAGATTACGGCCGCCGTGTACGTGAAAATATGGAAGAAAAACTGAAAGCGATGAAAGAAAATGAAGGCGCAGAACCGAAACTGATGGGTAAACCGGCTTCAAACAAAGTGGCACAGGGGGCTTCGACCACAGGGCACGAAGCAAAACCATATTAATAAGAAAATGGAAATCCGGCAGGCCGTTTCGACGGTCTGCCGGATTTTTTTATTTCTTCAAACACTTTGAACTGTTCATCCGTTATCTTAATGAGAGAGGCAATAAGTCAGGAAGCGGGGAACGCAATGGAGACCGAAACGATGTATGAAAATCTGAAAATTGATCTGCACCGCTTCGCCCGCTCCATTTCCCGGCACGGGCAGGAAGCTGACGACCTTGTGCAGGATGCGCTCGAGAAGTCTCTGAAGGAACCGGGACTGCACGCGTTGCCTGTCTATAAACAGCGGGCATGGTTCTTCCGGGTGATGAAGAACCGGCTGATCGATGACCGGCGGAAAGACCAGCGCATTTCCGAATGGGAAGATGAAATGGATTTTCCGGAACAGACATTGGCGATGAACCGGCTGGAAGTGGCCGAGCTGCTGTCGCATTTAACTCTGGAAATGGGCGACCTTGTATTCAAGCGATATTGGCTGGGGATGACCAGCAGGGAAATCGGGGATCAGCTTCAAGTCCCGGCTGCGACAATCAGGTATAAGCTGCATTTCGCGATTAAAAAATTGAGAGACATACTGGAGGATGAATAAGGATGAAACAGACGATCGGCAATGTAGGGGTATTGAATTTATTGAATGCAACAGAACAAAGTGTCCAGGCATATGAAAGGATCGGCAACGTCGGCTTTGTGCTTTTCAGAAGCGGCCAGTCACATCTTTTGGCTGCCTTGAATATCGGCAATATCGGCAAGACGGTGGAAGTGCCCGAAGACTACAGCTATTACAATGGAACGCTGGAAATTGACCGAAATTACCTGGAATCGATCGATCAGCCGATGAAAATGGTTGTGAACGGCATGCTGATTTTTGGGCATGATGTCGAAGCGGAACATTTGAACAATAAATCCTTGGATTTCATCGTAAACGGCGAAATTTTTGCACCTGCCAAACTGGCAGGACAAGTGAGCCGGCAGTTTTCCAGGGGTGAGAGCAAAATTGAAGTGTATGAAGGCGCGCCGCCGCGGATTGAAAATGGCAGTATTACGCTGAGCAACGCGTTTCTTGAAGCAGCGGAAGAGCCGGTGCATTTGATTGTCAACGGCAAATTGGCGATTCCAAAAGACATCGATACGGAATTATTCAAAGCCAGGATTAAAAAGATCGCCGTCAATGGCCTGCTGTCAGTCCACCAGGAACAGGAAGCGCTGATCTACGGGAAAATGGATTCCGCGCCGAATGGCGTCATTGAAGTGATTCCTGCCGGCTATCGGATCCTGAAAAAATCGCTCCGCGTCAATTCGCGTTCGATCAAAAGCTTCCGTGAAGAAAAGCTGATGACCAGAAAACCGCTGGTGTTTGAAGCAGATGTAACAAGAGAAGCAGTGGACCAGGCAATCAGCAGAATTGACTCCAGATCATTCATCGTCTGCCATGAAAGCATTGAAGATGTGATATATGAAAAATTGGAGCGGCTGGAAACAGAAGTGCTGTCCTACGCCAGTCATTTCATTCTGATCGACGGTGAAGAGCAGTGGTCGGACAGCCAGTTCCGGGCATTAGAAGAACCGATCAGCCTCATCGTCAACGGGACACTTGTGCTGGATGGTGACGTAACGGGTGAAACCATTATGGACAAACTGAAAACGCTCGATGTTTTTGGTGAAGTGGAAGTGGATTCGGCAGATATAAAAGGGGCGCTGCAGGGGAAAATCCGAGTTAATACAGGGCGGCTGGGATTGAAGGATGACAATAGGCAGAACGACAAAACGCTGGGCTCCAGCAATATAGGAGAACTTATCCTGTAAGGGAAAAAGTGGCTCAAGCGAATCCGGGAATAAGGAGGAAAAGGCATGTTTCGGACAGATGAAATGGCCGTTCGGCAAAGAATGGAAGACATTCGCTCGGAAGTGGAAGCCAGCCGCATGATAAGCCGCCAGAAAAAAGTGAAGTCCAGCCGTAATCCCCTTTGGATTGTGCTGATTACATTTTTCAGGAAATAACAAAAGAAGCACCGCTGGCAATTTCAGCGGCGCTTCTTTTGTTCCTGTTTATAATCCAAAGACGAATGATTGACACCGAAAACATTTTCGACATCGATGAGAAAAGCGATTCCTCGCCCTGGAGCATTAAGGTCGACCGCCTTTTCGATATTGCCGACAACTTTCTCGGTATAGCTGGAAGGAACCAGCGTCAAAATAACATCTTTCTCCGGATCGATGGTGAAATTCATGAATGTCTGCTGTTCATTGACGCCGGTGCCGCGGCCATTCAGGATTGTGCCGCCTTCAGCCCCGGCGTCTGCTGCAGCTTTGATCACTTTTTGGGAGTCGCCGCTGTTGACGATGGTAACGATTAACTGAAATTCATGCAAGGCATTCTTCACTATGTTCTCCCCTTTCTTCTTTTTCCGATCGTCAGTCCGGTGCGATAAATGTGGCACACCCAGCAATTTGCTGAGGTGGACAGTGAATCCGAGGCCGTAACCCGATTTCCCCAGTTTCCCTTCGCGGCTCACCGCTTCAGCCACTTCCAATTCTTTTTGGCCATCAATGGCTATGAAAATGACATCTTTTTCATGGGTTAGAGGAAGCCCCAGAAAAGTAGGTTTTTCATTTCTTCCGACACCTTCCGCGTAAACAATGGTGGCTCCGTCAGCCCCGGCTTTTTTTGCTTCTGCTATCACACGGCGCGAATAGCCTCTTTTGACAATGGCAATCATTAATTTATGATTAAGATTCATCGGTATTCCTCCCGCCCTTTCTGTTGAATATAAGGCCCAGCACCAGCACCGCAATTATAGGCGTCATTGCCACGAGTGCTATCATCCCGAATCCATCGGCCAGAGGATCACTTCCATCTGTTACGGAAGAAACGCCCACGGCAAGTGAAGAGATGAACGTGACAGTCATCGGACCTGTTGCAACTCCACCGGAATCGAAAGCTATAGCGATGAATATGTCTTTTGACATGAAAATGAGGATGAGGATGCTTAAATATCCTGGAATTAAAAAGTACCAAAGTGAAATATCCGTCAGTATACGCAGCATCGACAAAGCAATGGAGAGGCCTACGCCGATCGACAATGTATAGAGCATGACTCTTGCAGAAATATACCCACCCGTCACTTCGTCGACTTCATCATTCATAATGCTGACGGCGGGCTCAGCAAAAGTAGCTGCAAATCCAAGGATGAAACCGATTGGAATCAGAAACCAGGTGGTTGCGCCTTCACCCAGTGATTGCCCCATCATTTCTCCGATGGGCATAAACCCCACATGTACCCCCTGAAGGAAAAATGCAAGGCCAAGAAAGGTCAGTATAAAACCGATTCCCACCTGTCCAAGCCTTCTCATTGGTAATTTCAACATGAAAATCTGGAAGATTGAAAAGAAGATCAGAAGAGGCACCAAGGCAAATGCCACTTCCTGGAGGACGCCGCCAAATCCCTCGAACACATGGATTTCCATCAGAAAATCACCCCCAGGATCATGACTGCCAGGACAGGGCCTATCGAGGCAAGGCCAATCAGGCCGAAACCTTCAGTGCCATCTTTGGAATCGCGGCTGCGTAAAGAGGAAGCGACACCTACTCCGAGCGCCAGGATGAAAGGTACAGCCATTGGTCCTGTCGTTACACCTCCAGAATCAAAGGAAATTGGTACAAATGCTTCCGGGACGAAGAAGGACAGGATAAAGACCGAAGCATATCCGGCAATAAGGATATAATGCAGCCGAATGTTAAAAAGCGTACGGATCATAGCAAGTGCGACAAATATAGCAAGTCCGAGAGAAACAGAAAGGATCAGGATAGTTGCACTGATTGTGCCTTCGGAAACCTCGTCAATTTGTTTTGCCAACACGCGCAAATCGGGTTCTGCAATGGTCACCACAACGCCAAGCAAAAAACCGGCGCCGACAATGAGCCAGGCATTCCTCGTTTTCGGCAGCCTTTTGCCAATCATTTCGCCTATTGGAAGAAGCCCTGCATTTACGCCTAAAAGAAACAGGAAAAAACCGATGCTTACAAAGAGAGCGCCGATGAGAAACTGAAGCAGGGCTTCCATTGGCATACGGATAATGGCAACTTGCAAAATGATGACCACAACAGTGACAGGCAAAATAGCGGCAGCGACTTCTTTAAACGTTTCTCTCACATTTTCCATAAGCTCTCCTTTTTGAATATTTCGACTAATTATATTCTATAGGAAAGTCTTTTGGATTACGACCAAAAAAACAGCCGCTCAGTTAGGCGGCTGTTCTGGATCGTTATCATCTTCAGTTACATCTTCAATTTTTTCTTCAGCTTTTCTCAAAACTTCTTCCAGGGCATCTTCAGTGGAAGAGTCTGCAAGTTTTACGCGGGAGCGGTAGGCTGCCCGTGTAATCAGATGGCCGGCAACCGGAGCCGTCAGGAAAACGAACGTAATCCCGAGCAGGAGACGGACGCTGATGAAACTCTCAGATGCCCAGAAGTAGATGAATGTACCCGACAAGGACAAAAGAACGGCCAGTGTCGAGCTTTTCGTAGCTGCGTGGGAACGGGTGTAGACGTCGGGCAGCCGCAAAATGCCAAAGGCACTTATGACAGCCATGATCCCGCCGAGCAGAATGAGGATGACTCCGGCATATTCAACGATCTGGATCATGTTCAACAATCGCTCCTCTCTCAACAAAACGGGCTAACGCAATTGTGCTGATGAAGGCGAGAATCCCGACAATCAATATGACTTCCAGAAAGGCATGCGTGCCAAGGGCGACCGAAAAGACCGCTACAGCGGAAATCAGGTTGACGCCGATCATGTCCAGAGCCACTACGCGGTCAGGCATCGAAGGGCCTCTGATAATCCGGTAAAGTGCCAAAAGAATGGCAATGATATAGAGGGACAATGAGATGGCCAATATCGTCTGGATCAATTTCTCGTCACCTCCATAATTGCTTTCTCAAACGTTTTGATTGAACGGAGAAGGGATTCCTTTGACTCTTCGACATCCATTGCATGGATATAAAAAATTTTACCGTCTGGTGACACTTCCATCACTACGGATCCCGGCGTCAGTGTAAGCAGCAGGGCCAGAGTCGTCAGTTCATAATCGCCTTCCATATTATGTTCGTAAGTGATGATTCCCGGCTTGATATTGAGCTTGGGGCTCAAAATTTGCTTCAGAATCAGAATGCTCGATTGGAACAGCTCGGATATAAAGATAAGAAGAAGCTTTATGGCCGAGTAAACCCTGAGCAAGTAAAACTGGGAGCCGAAAAAGCGCTGCATCAGCAGAACGATGACGATACCGATCAGATAACCTGTTATAAACGTCGACAAATAGAAAGCTTCTTCATCCATCAGCAGCGTCCATAGAAAGGCGATCGTGATATTTATCAGAAACTGGGCCGGCATTCGCAGTCACTCCTTTCAATAGGTAAGGATTTTCATTCATAAATGCGCATCAGCGGAATGTTGTTCAACAGACGCGGTGTTTTATTGCTGCTGACTGAAAACCGCATCTATGTAGATTTCCGGGTTCAGTAAAGTATTGGCTGCATCGGTGACGTAGACGGCAAGCCCTTCTCCGCCAAGTCCGATTCCTGCCGTCAGAAGCACCAGAATCAGACAAGGCACCAGAATGCCTTTATGCAGCGGCAATTGCTCGTCTTTGCTGATGATTGTTTCTCCCCAGAAACAGTTTCTGAAAATCCGCAGGAGTGAATAAAGAACGAAAAGACTCGACAGCAGCGCGAGCGCCAGAAGAACAAGGTTGCCGTTCTGGATGGCCCCTTCTGAAACAAGGACTTTACCGATGAATCCGCTGAAAGGCGGAACCCCGGCGAGGGACAGCATGGCGATGAAAAATGACCAGCCCAGCAGAGGATAGTTTTTCATGAGCCCGCTCATTTCCTCTATCTTTGTCGTTCCTGTCAGAGAAATTATGGCCCCGATTACAAGGAACAGCAGAGCTTTAACCACCATATCGTGAATCAGGTAATAGATGGAGCCCTCGATGGCAAGAGGCGTTGAAATAGCAAGGCCGACAAGGATGAATCCGACGGCAATAACTACATTATAGGCGGCGATCTTCCGTATATCATTGGAAGCGACTGCTCCGAAGCTCCCGCCGATCAGCGTGATCGCTGCCATGACGCCGATCAGTGACAGCGTCAGTTCAGGGTGGTGAGGGAAAATCAGCGAGAAGACTCTGAACAACGCGTAAATTCCGACCTTCGTCAACAATGCGCCAAACAGGGCAGATGTGACTGCGGGAGGCGTGCTGTACGAACCCGGCAGCCAGAAATAAAGAAGCAGCCCGGCTTTTAAACTGAAAACGATGAGAAACACGATGCTGACAGTGGTAAGCAACGGTCCCTGCCCGTTTTCGGCAACGCGCATGGCAATGTGAGCCATATTCAGTGTTCCGACTGATCCATAGAGGTAAGCGAGTGCCACCAGAAAGAACCAGGAAGACACGATATTGATCGTTACATATTTAATCGCTTCACGCAATTGGCGTTTCGACCCGCCGAGTGTAAGCAGAACATATGAAGACAGGAGCATCACTTCAAAACAGACAAACAGGTTGAACATATCGCCTGTCATGAACGAGCCGATGACTCCGGCATTCAGGAACAGCACAGCAGGATGGAAATAGAGGGTGTTCATCTGTTTGCCTGCCGCTATGACTGCATAGAGCAAACAGATGAACGTAACGATGCTGGTGGTTACAACCAGAATCATCGAAAAGGAATCCGCCACGAACAGGATGCCAAAAGGCGGTGCCCATCCGCCGAAGTCAAGGCGCAATATGCCATCGGTCTGGATTGTGTTCAATATATAGATGGAAATGACCGCTACGGCAATCATGGTACCCAGACTGACTACAATCTGAATCCTTCTGTGTGTGCGGAAAAAAATCAGAATGATGCCTGCCAGAATCGGCAGCAGCATCGGAAATACTAGAATGTTATTCATCATCGGCACCCCGCATTTCTTCTAAATCATCGGTGCCAAGTTCCTGGTACGCGCGATAAGCCAGCACAAGGACAAAAGCGGTCACGGCAAAACTGATGACGATTGCAGTCAGGATGAGTGCCTGTGGCAAAGCATCCACAAAAATTGTCGCATCTTCACCCAGAAGAGGCACTGTTCCGTTTTTCAGGCCGCCCATCGTCAAAATCAGCAAATGCACCGCATGCGAGAAGATGGCCGTGCCGAGGATAACCCTGATAAGGTTTCTGGAAAGAACCAGGTAAATGGCAACGGCGGTCAATACACCGACTAAAATGATAATCAAAGTCTCCATTATTTTGTCCCCTCACTTATGCTCAGGATAATGTTGACCACAACTCCGACCACAGTAAGGGCGATGCCGGCTTCGAAAATCGTGACGGTTGCAAGTTCTGTCTTCCCGAAGATCGGCAGGTCGAAATAGCCGAAACTTTGGCTGAGAAAAGGCTGTCCGAAGAAAACAGGCACCAGGGCACTTGTCATGGAGATCAGGACGCCCAGTGCAGACATTTTTTTAAAGGAGATAGGGATTCCTTCACTGACGGTTTCCACATCATAAGACAGGAACAGCAGCACAAAGCCGGATGCCAAAACGAGACCCCCGATAAATCCGCCGCCAGGAGTGTGGTGGCCGGAGAAGAACAGGTAAAGTCCGAAAGTCAGGATAACGAGGACTACAGCTTTTGCGACAGTCTTCAAAATAACGTCATTAATTTTCATTGTCGTTCGGCTCCTTTCTTACTTTGAGTCGGATCAGTGAGAAGACACCGATCCCAGCGATAAACAGGACCAGGCCTTCGAGCAGTGTATCTAAAGCCCGGAAATCACCAAGAATCGCGTTGACAATGTTTCGGCCGCCGGCCAGTTCATAAGAATCTTCGAAGTAGCCGGAAATTGTTTCATACAAATCGGCGCTGTTGACGGACAGACCGATCAGCGTGATGGTCAAACCGCCGGTGATGGCTATAATTGTGTTCCGTACTTTGACATGCTTTGGTGAATTTTCTTTTTTCCAATCGGGCAGATAATTGAAGCATACTAAAAACAGGACAGTAGTCACCGTTTCAATGACTAATTGGGTGAGTGCCAAATCGGGCGCTCTGAAAAGCACAAAGAACATTGCAATGGAGAACCCGAGAACGCCGTTAAGCAGAATGGCCGACACTCTGGATTTCGCAAAAAGGATAGCGACAGCTGCCATGGCCATTACCACCACCAGCAATATTTCATATACACTCAGCGGAGAATCATTTGCCAGATCGATATTCAAAGCGCCGGACCAGATCAACGTTCCGCCTGCTGCAATTACGAAGAAACTGAAAATGTATGCAAAATAATGAGGCAGATGGCCGGTCATGTAAGAATTCGTCAGGTAACTGGATGCTCTTTCTATGCCTTTAAGGGAATTGGTATACAGCGCATTGAAAGTCCATCCTGCAGGAAATAATTTGTAAATACCCTTCCATTTTCTGAATGAAATGAATAGAATGGTACCAAACACAACGATTGCCACAGTCATCCAAAGTTCAGTGTTGAAGCCGTGCCAGGCTTTAATATGCGGAGCCGCGCCGGTTATGCCCGGAAGAACCCCGTTTAGTGCAGGCCGCAGTAAATGATCTCCCAATAGATTAGGGAAGAAAAAGACAGCGACGATCAAAAATGACAGGATGGCTGGGGGCAGAAGCATGCCGAATGGTGGTTCGACAGGAATCTTATCCAATTTCTCCGGCTTATGAGCGCCGAAAAAAGTGCGGAAAACGATAATGGCACAATAGACGAACGTAAGGACGCTCGCTGCCCAGGCAATGACCGGTACGAGCCAGCCCCATGTGCCGAGGCCGAACATTTCCATATTCAATGCTTCAAGCGAAGCGGTGAAAAACATTTCCTTGCTCAGGAAGCCATTGAAAAAAGGGAGTCCCGCCATTGATGCGCTTCCGATGATTGCAATTGTGAAGGTGAATGGCAGAAATGCCATCAGACCGCCAAGCCGCCGGATGTCCCGGGTTCCGACCTGGTGATCGACAATTCCGACCGCCATGAACAAAGCGCCTTTAAAGGTGGAATGATTGACCATATGGAACAGCGCCGCAAAAGAAGCAAGCCCGTAGACGGCAGCCGCTTCGGCGGTGATGCCTGTTTGCATGGCGGCAGAGCCAAGGCCGAGAAGACTCATGATCAGGCCAAGCTGGCTGATAGTGGAATAAGCGAGCAGCGCTTTCAGGTCAGTCTGGCGGATGGCATTAAAAGCGCCCCAGAATAAGGTCACGAGACCGACCAGCGTGACTGTCCAAAACCAGGCGGAATTTCCTCCGAAAATCGGCGTGAACCGGGCGACGAGATAAATTCCCGCTTTTACCATTGTTGCTGAATGCAGATAGGCGCTGACAGGCGTTGGCGCTTCCATCGCATCCGGCAGCCAGATATGGAACGGAAATTGGGCTGATTTCGTGAATGCTCCCAGCAGTACAAGGAACATAGCCGGGTAGAACAACTCATGATTTGCATATTGGGTGAGTTCCACTGCGATTTGGCGTACACTGAAGGTACCGGTCATGGTATGAAGCATTAAAAATCCGGCAAGCATGGCGAAACCGCCAAATACAGTGATCAGTAAGGATTTTTGGGCCCCTGCCCGGGAATTTTTCCGGTGGTACCAAAATGCGATCAACAGGAAAGAAGAAATGCTTGTAAGCTCCCAAAAAACGTACAGCACCATTAAATTATCGGATAGCACAACTCCGAGCATGGCTCCCATGAACAGCATGAGGTAGGCATAGAAATGCGGAAGAGAATCCGCTGCTGATAAATAGTAGATGGAGTAAAGGATAACCAGACTCCCCACACCTGTTATCAACAGCGCCATGATCAGACCGAGCCCGTCGAGATAGACAGTCATGTCAATGCCGATTGAAGGCAGCCAGTAGAGTGTTTCCGTAAACGTCTCACCTGCTGAAATCGCAGGAATCTGGTACACGAAGAATGCGAACAGGGATAGAGGGATTGCTAAAGCCAGCCAGCCGATATTCAGCCGGCCAAGCCTGTTATGTATTAAGGGAATTAGAGCTGCTGCTGCGAAAGGAAGTAAGATTGCAGAAATGATCAAATACACGTGGTAACCTCCTACGTCTGAAATTATTGTTGAGAGTCGGTGGATTTTGTTGGTTTTAAGCAAGTGAGGGGATTTCTTATAGAAATGAAAAATCGCCGGGGTTTATTATGGCAATAAAAAATGGAGCACTTAAAATAAGTGCATACTTAATAGATTATAAAGGTTTTAGTGTTTTTTATCACTCATTAGTCATATGTGAAAAAAAGATATAATGAAGCAAAATCGATTTAGATTTTCCTGAGCTTGATTTTAACATTCGTTAGCAGTATAATTTCATAGTTTTGAAGTGCCGGCTTGTGAAAAATCCCTGAAGAGGTGAAATGAAATGAAAACTGTCAAAGGACGCATGGACGAAAGTATCCTGGTATGTGTATTTTACGGCCCAAATGGTGAACGCCTCATCAAAAGGGGACATAAATTAGCCAGTATGCTGGATTGTCCATTATATATTCTAACTGTAGACCCACTGCCTTTGGACGATTTTGATGCGGAAAAATCTTCTTACATCGAACGATGGGAAGAGTTGGCCGATGAACTCGATGCCGATGAATTCATCATCCGGGACAGCGAGAAGCGCCCTTCTCCGAAAGTTATTTCAGAAGTCGCCAAAGAATTGAATATTACACAAATTGTCATCGGCCAGACTGCGCGCAGCCGCTGGGAAGAAATTACGAAAGGCTCTTTCCTGAATATGCTGCTCCGTGAAATTCCTTTTGCGGACTTCCATGTCGTTTCCGTCGCCCGAAATATCGGTGCTGAAGATGAAGAGTTCGAAACTGGAGTGCGCTGCTATCTTGTGAGAGAAAACGGCGATTATAAAATCAGTTTTGCCCAAAGGAAAGATTGTCAGGTAGAAGGCATCTTCTTTAAGGAAATCGGCACTGATTTTAATAACGGTGTATTTAAATTCATGAAAGACAATAAGATCTATCAGCTCGAAGTGACGGATGACCTCATTTTAAAGCCGGAAGTGGTTGATGAGTGCGTCGGCAGCGAGACAGTAAATAAATAACAGAACGAAATGACAGAAGCGGCTGCCCTTATTGCGGGGCAGCCGCTTTCTTTACACAGGAAGGTGAGCCCATGAAGAAGAAACAAAGACAGATTCCGATTATACAGGAACAATTGCCCGAAAAAACTTTTCTTGAAGGACTGGATGATGGCTGCCTCAGCCGCTGCCGGATCAGTCAGGAGACGATCGGTCATGAGCCGGAAGGTGCGCTGCATTTCGATGGAGTGATTTTTGAAAATGTGAATTTCCAGGAGATCGTATGGCCGCGCAGTGAATTCGTGGATGTGTTGTTCATTAATTGTGACTTGTCCAACGCCGACTTCAGCCGCTGCGTCTTCCACCGGACGGAGTTCCGCAACTCCAAACTGATGGGCGTCAATTTCACGGAAGCCGGCGTGCGGCACACATTGTTTTCCGATTGTTTACTCAATTATGCAGCATTTGGATTTTCGCTGTCCACTTTCACGCGTTTTGAAAATTCGTCGCTGCGGCAGGCCGATTTTTATGAATCGGAATTGAAAGATACGGAATTCGTCTCCTGTGATATGGAAGAAATCAGTTTTTCGGAGACGGACATGAACGGAATCGACCTCAGCACGAACCGCTTTGAGGCCATTCAGGTAACAATTGAAAAAATGTCGGGCTGCACCGTTTCGCCAAATCAGGCGCTGGCTTTTGCAAGGCAGATGGGAATGCGTATAAATGATGGTCAATAAATAGGGGGACAGAAAAAACAATGGCAGGCGCCATTGTTTTTCAATTTTTTTATAAATGGATATATTAAACATTTATTGTGAGTATCTGTAAAACAGCATATTTGTATTATTTTTTATTAATATAATTGTTTTCTAATGAAAAAAGACTAGTTATTTTTCATTAAATCGCATCTTTAGGCACGGGTAATGAAGTTTTATCAAGAATTCGAGATTTCTTTTGTTCACGAAATATTCAAAAATATTTAAAAACATTATACAAAGATATTGTAAAAAAATTGATAGTGCAGTATATTTTAAATAGTTAGAATTTTAATAAAGAAGGAGCTATTGTGAAATGGAGGAGCTAAGCAGTAAGATCAAACAATTGCGGGAAGAAAAAGGTTTATCGCCTGAAAAACTTGCGGAAGAAATCGGTTTTGCGAAAAGTACGGTATGGGCCTACGAAAGTGGTAAAAAACAAGTTTCTGTCAGCCACTTGACGCGCTTAGCGGATTATTTCGAAGTCACAGTAGATAATTTACTGAACAGGGAAGAGCGGACGATCGATCTTGATCTGCAGAACTTGACGAACATCATGGATTATAACTTATTGCTTGACAATAAACCGTTGAACCCGGACGAAATAGCTGAAGCTGCATCATACATCAAAGTGAAGCGGCGCATGGGCAGCTATGGCATCGTAAATTCATAACAGCCGATTTCGGCAATATCTGCTCATCCCTCTGTCTGGGATGGGTTTTTTAGTTTAAGCCGTTTTCTAAAGGGAAGATATCCAATAAACAAAAGAAAATTTTGGAGGGGCTATTATGGCTAAAACAATTTTTATTACTGGGGCAGGCAGCGGATTGGCAAAAGGAACCGCCATCGGTCTGGCGAAGAAAGGGCATCGCGTCATAGCGCCGGTGGAAACTGCGCCGCAAGTCACCGCGTTGATGGAAGCGGCGGAAGCGGAAGGCGTGCAACTGGAAATCTTTAAGATGGATATAAAAAATCCGCAGGATCTTGCTCAAATGATTAGTTATGATTTTGATATCTTTGTCGCCAATGCTGCAGTGAATGAAGGAGGAGCTCTGGCGGAAGTGCCAATGATGAACTTCCGCGAACTCTTTGAAGTAAATGTTTTCAGCACACTTGAAACGGCACAGATTGCAGCGCGTAAATTTGTGGAGAAAAGGAAAGGCAAAATCATTTTCATCTCGTCGATGGCCGGTCTTACTTCAACGCCGTACGTCGGACCTTATACTGCAACAAAACATGCTGTGGAAGCGATTGCCAAAACGATGAGAAAAGAGCTAGAAGGATTCGGCGTTCAAGTGGCTACGATCAATCCCGGAGCATTCGCCACAGGATTTAATGATCGTAGTGCAGAAGCCAAGTGGAAATGGTACGACGAAAAAATACATTTCACCAAAAAGGAGGATATGGAGGAATCCGATCAGGCTTTGGAAGATCAATTCGATCCCCAGGATATGATCGCTAAAATGATAGAAGTGATTCCACAGGACCATCATAAATTCCGTACCGTATATCCCCCGGAAACCGAACAGCAGATGAAAGAGGAAGAAGCGCTGCATTGGGATCTTGAAATCTGAAGGAGTGATGGTATGGACGCCCGCAATGAATTCCGGACAATCCTTGAGAAAGGCGGAACGGATACGCATACCGCCTGCCGTCTGTTTGATGAACTCGAAGAAGTGGTGCTGGAGGAGCTTTTAGGTACGTGGCAGGGAATGGAATTTTATACCGGTCATCCGCTTGATGGCGTTCTGAAAAAATTGAACTGGTACGGAAAAGCTTTTCATGATGCGGAAAATGTTGACCCGCTGTTATTTGAAAGTCCGGGTGGCGAAATCTTCCCCGCAGACCCGGCGCCGGTGATGGATGGGCGCAAACTGGTGAAGGCTGCCGGAGGAAAAGCCCGGATGCGCATGGTGCTTCACCGCGGAAAAATCAGTGCAGCGATGATTTATGACAACTTGCCGATCTTTGATCATTTCCGCAAGGTGGAAGATGGCCTGCTGCTCGGAATGATGGACGAAAAAACCGCAGCAGCCCCTTATTTTTTCGTATTGAAGAAGAGACAGTAAGGCGCCGGAGGCTGAAGCTTTCGGCGTTTCTTTGTCCAGACTCCGACGGCCCATCTCTTCGGGTCATAAGCCAGTCCACGCTCACAAGTGAATTTATAAAAACCTCTGTGCTCCATTAGCGCTTCGCGCTTCGCCGCTTTTCCAGTTCCGGGAAAAGTAAAAAGAAGCGAAATATGATAAGCTAAGCAATACGAAACGAGTTATAGGAGTGTTTGTATTGTTGGAAAAAGCAAGAGAATTATTGCAGACCTATTTTGGTTATGGAACATTCCGCACAGGCCAGGAACAAGCGATTTCACAGGTTTTTGGTGGCCATAATTCGATTTGTGTCATGCCTACAGGCGGCGGGAAATCGATGTGCTACCAAATTCCTGCAATGGTGATGGAAGGTACGACAATTGTTGTTTCGCCGTTGATTTCATTGATGAAAGACCAAGTGGATTCACTTTTGGCAGCTGGCATTCCAGCAGCTTATATAAACAGTTCGATGGATTTCGACGAAGTCCGTGAAACACTTTACGACGTCCAGCGCGGAGCTGTGAAATTATTATATATTGCACCGGAACGTCTGGATTCTGAAATGTTCCTGAATGAATTGCAGGGAGTCCATGTCCCACTGATTGCAGTCGATGAAGCACATTGTATTTCGCAATGGGGCCACGACTTCCGTCCGAGCTACCGGTTGATCAGCCGTATGATGGAACTGTTTCCGAATAACCCGACTGTGCTGGCGCTTACCGCAACTGCAACGCCGCAGGTACGTGAAGATATCTGCCGCATCCTTAATATAGAAGAACGCCATACGATCATGACCGGTTTCGAACGGGCAAATCTGACGTTTTCCGTCATCCGCGGCCAGGACCGCGAAAAATATCTTAAAGAATATGTCCAGAAAAATGACAAAGAAGCGGGAATCATTTACGCGGCTACCCGCAAAACCGTCGATTCGGTTTATGAGATGCTGCTGAAAAAAGGCATCAGGGCGGCGAAATATCATGCTGGTATGCCGGACGACCAGCGGAGAGCAGGCCAGGAACAATTCCTGAACGATGAAGTCACTGTCATGGTGGCGACCAATGCTTTTGGAATGGGGATTGACAAAAGCAACATCCGTTATGTCATCCATTATCAGCTGCCGAAGAATATGGAAAGCTATTACCAGGAAGCGGGACGTGCCGGTCGGGACGGCCTGCCGAGTGAATGCATCGTGCTTTACGCTTCGCAGGATGTGCAGACACAGCGTTTCCTGATCGACCAGGCGCAGGACCCAAGCCGGATTCCCGGAGAACTGGTCAAATTGCAGGGCATGGTCGATTATTGCCATACCGAAAATTGCCTGCAGCAATTCATCATTCATTATTTTGGCGACCATGCAGCCGATGAATGCGGCCATTGCGGAAATTGTGTCGACGACCGGGAAAGCCTGGATGTCACAAAAGACGTTCAGATGGTCCTGTCATGCGTCATCCGCATGGGACAGAAATTCGGCAAGATGATGACGGCTCAGGTCTTAACGGGCTCCCGCAATAAAAAAATCCTGGATTTCGGTTTTGATAAACTATCGACGTATGGAATCCTGAAACATCACAGCGCCAAAGAAGTATCCAATTTGATCGAATTCATGATTTCCCAGGAACTGCTGGCGGTCGAACAGGGATCATTTCCAACCATCTACGTTCCGGACGGCGGCAGAGATGTGCTGCTCGGTAAACGCCAGGTTCTCCGCAAAGGAGCCGTGGTCACCAGGCAAATCGCCGATAACGATCCGCTCTTTGAGGAACTTCGCAGAATCCGGAAAGAATTGGCAGACGAGGGCGGCGTGCCTCCATTCGTCATTTTTTCCGATAAATCGCTGCATGATATGTGCGCGAGAAGACCAAAGACACCTGAAGAATTTCTTGAGGTCAACGGAGTCGGTGCCAATAAACTTGAAAAATACGGAGAGCCTTTCCTGACAGCTATCCGTACATTTGAACCTGTAAATAATTGAAAGCTTCTGTCTTCGGACAGGAGCTTTTTTAATTTGTCTTTATTACTATTCTTAAAGCTATCCCGCGATAAAGTTATCATTTTATTTCTGCATAAGGACTGTCTGTTTTTAATACAAATACGAAGAAAAAAGATTCTTGGTGAAAGCGCTTGCAAAAAAAATACATTATTAAAAATAAATCCAATTTTATATTTATTCAAGTTTTATGATATACTATCAAAATATTATGACACTTCACTGTGTTAGAGGGGAGAAGAATATGAGCAAAAAAGAATATCCAAAGGCACAGGGGCTTTATGATCCTGAGCAGGAGCATGAAGCCTGTGGAATAGGAATGATAGCAAATATAAATGGTGAAAAATCGCATTCGATTGTGCAGAATGCCGTCAATATCTTATGCAACCTCGAACACCGGGGAGGACAGTCATCCGATACGAGTACGGGCGATGGGGCTGGGATTCTGACACAGATTCCACACCGCTTTTTTCTGAAACAATGTGAAAAAGAAGGGATCAACCTGCCGGCAGAAGGAAGATATGGCGTCGGAATGGTGTTCATGCCGCAGGATTACGACATCCGCGTGAAGGCGAAAGAGATCATTCAACGAATTGTTGATGAGGAAGGGCAGCAAACTCTGGGCTGGCGGCCGGTTCCGATCAACGATTCGTTTGTCGGCAAAGTGGCGTCAAAGTCAAAACCCGTCATCAGGCAGGTATTCATCGAAGCGGCTGCGGAACTGGAAACCCGCATAGATCTTGAAAGACGGCTGTACATCATCCGCAGAAGAATCGAACAGGAAATGGGTACAGATCCTGAATTCAAAGATGTTTATTTCAGCAGCTTATCAGCTGGCACCATCGTCTATAAAGGCATGCTCATCCCCGAACAACTGGATTCGTTTTACATCGATCTCAATCACCCCGAGTTCAAATCGGCTCTGGCACTGGTCCACTCCCGTTTCAGCACCAATACCTTTCCAAGCTGGCAGCGGTCGCATCCAAACCGCTATTCCATACATAATGGAGAGTTCAATACACTTCGCGGAAATGTCAACTGGATGCGCGCGCGCCAGGCGCTTTGCACTTCCCCTTATTTCAATGAAGAAGATCTGAATAAAATATTGCCGGTCATCGATGAGAGCGGGAGTGATTCATCAATGTTCGACAATTGTTTTGAATTCCTTCATTTGTCGGGGCGTTCGCTCGCCCATACGGCAATGATGATGGTGCCGGAACCGTGGGTCAATGATCCGACCATCAAAAAAGAGAAAAAGGATTTCTACGAATACCACAGCACACTGATGGAACCGTGGGACGGGCCGGCAGCGCTGGTCTTTACAGATGGCCGGCAGATTGCCGCCTGCCTAGACCGCAACGGCCTGCGTCCAGCCCGTTATTATGTGACCAAAAGCGGCATGATCGTTTTGGGGTCGGAAGTGGGCGCGCTGGATATCTTCTCGGACGATATCATCTATAAGGACCGCCTCCGTCCAGGCAAAATGCTGCTGGTCGATCTTGAAGAAGGAAAAATTATACCGGATGAAGAGATAAAAATGCAAATTGCGGCGGAACTGCCATATAAAGACTGGCTCCAAAACAATCTGCTGGATCTGGAAGACCTGCCGGAACCGGTGAATCCGGTAAATCATGACGTTACGGAATCGTTGGTTAAACAGCAATTGGCATTCGGCTATACAATGGAAGAAGTCCAAAAAATCATCAAGCCATTGGCGACCGAAGGCAAAGATCCGGTCGGTTCGATGGGGTATGATTCGCCGCTGGCTGTGTTATCAAAAAAGCCGCAGCTTCTCTATAACTACTTTAAGCAATTATTTGCCCAGGTGACGAATCCGCCAATTGACGCCATACGTGAACAAATCATCACAGCAGCGCGGACGACTATTGGCGCAGAAGGGAATCTGGTGCAGCCGGCACCTGAAAGCAGTCGGCACATCCGGTTGGAAACTCCGCTTTTGACGAACAGCCAATTGGAGAAGTTACGCGGAAATCAGCTGCCTGAATTCAAAGCAGTGACGCTGTCGATTCTTTTCCCTGCCGCAGCAGGTGCAGAGGCAATGGAAAATCGCCTGGAAGATTTATTTGCGGAAGCGGTCCAGGCTTATAAAAATGGAGCTGCTCTCATTATTCTTTCAGACAGAGGAACAGACAAGGAGCATGCGGCGATTCCTGCTTTATTGGCTGTATCGGGTCTGCATCATCATTTGATACGCGAGAATATACGCACGAAAATGAGTATTTTGCTGGAATCCGGTGAACCGCGGGAAGTGCATCATTTTGCGGCGCTTCTTGGTTACGGGGCAGAAGGCATTAACCCTTATCTGGCATTTGACACGATCCGCCAGTTGATCGAAACAAAGGAAATAGAAGGAAAAGATTATCGGGAAAGTGAAACCGGCTATATAAAGGCAGTTACGGATGGCATCATCAAAGTGCTGTCTAAAATGGGCATTTCAACGATCCAGAGTTACCGGGGAGCCCAGATTTTCGAAGCAGTCGGCATCCGCTCCGATGTCATCGACAGGTATTTCACCCGGACTTCGTCGCGGCTTGGCGGTATCGGTCTTGATGTGATTGCCATAGAAACCCTTATGCGCCATGCCAAAGCCTACCCTGAACGTGAAGGCGGCGACGGCGAACTGGAATCGGGAGATGATTATCAATACCGTGAAAACGGCGAAGACCATCAATACAATCCGAAGACGATCCACACGCTGCAGCAGGCCTGCAGAATGAACGATTATGATGTATTCAAAAAATATTCGGCCCTTCTTACCGATGAAAAAGCGAATCTTCAGTCCCTGCGCGGTTTGCTGAAGTTTAAGGAACGGGTTCCGGTGCCGATCAAAGAAGTGGAAAGCGTCGAAGAAATTTGTGCCCGCTTTAAAACAGGAGCGATGTCGTACGGTTCGATCAGCAAAGAAGCGCATGAAGCGCTGGCAGTCGCCATGAATAAAATCGGGGGCCGCAGCAATTCAGGTGAAGGCGGAGAGGAAATTTCACGCTTCATACCGGATGAAGACGGCACTAACCGCAGAAGCGCGATCAAACAAGTGGCTTCCGGCCGTTTTGGCGTAACAAGCCATTATCTTGTCAACGCCGACGAAATTCAGATCAAAGTGGCGCAAGGGGCAAAACCGGGTGAAGGGGGTCACCTGCCAGGCAAGAAAGTTTATCCGTGGATTGCAGAAGTCCGCGGATCGACGACGGGCGTTGAACTCATCTCACCTCCGCCGCATCACGACATCTATTCAATAGAAGATTTAGCGGAATTGATCTTTAATCTGAAAAATGCCAATCCGTTTGCGCGCATCAGCGTCAAACTTGTTTCAGCGGTCGGCGTCGGAACGATTGCGGCGGGGGTCGCCAAAGGACGCGCGGATCTCGTGCTGATCAGCGGCTATGACGGCGGCACGGGCGCTGCGCCGAAAACCAGTTTAAAACATACGGGTCTGCCATGGGAAATCGGGTTGGCGGAAACACATCAGACACTTCTTCTGAATGGATTGCGCGACCGGATCGTTGTGGAGACAGACGGCAAAATGATGACGGGACGCGATGTCGTCATGGCAGCCCTGCTTGGAGCAGAAGAATACGGATTTTCCACGGCACCGCTCGTTGTGCTGGGATGTGTCATGATGCGAGTTTGCCATATGGACACTTGTCCGGTCGGCATTGCCACGCAAAATCCTGAATTGCGGAAAAAATATGGCGGAGATCCTGAACACGTTGTCAACTTCATGCGCTTTATTGCACAGGAAGCACGCGAAACGATGGCACAGCTCGGCTTCCGTACGATCAATGAAATGATCGGCAGAACGGATGTGCTTGAAGTGAACGAAGCAGTCGATCACTGGAAAGCGAAAGGCATCGATTTCTCGGCGCTCCTGTATCAGCCGGGACTCCCTGAAAAAGTTGGACGTTTTGCGACCATGAAACAAGATCACGGATTATTGCAGACGCTCGATTACCAGGAACTGCTCCCGCGCTGCAGCAATGCGATCAAAACCGGAGAGCGGGTTGAAGTGACGACTGCCATCCGCAATATCCACCGTGCGACGGGAACCATCACCGGCAGTGCGATTTCAAGGCATTACGGAGCGGAAGGATTGCCGGAAGACACGATCAAACTGAATTTCCAGGGGTCGGCCGGCCAGAGCTTTGGTGCATTCATCCCGCGCGGAATGACGATGACGTTAATCGGGGATTCCAATGATTTCGTCGGAAAAGGATTGTCTGGCGGAAAAATCATTGTGAAGCCGGCAGCGGATTCCACTTTCATACCGGAGAAGAACATCATCATCGGCAATGTGTCCTTCTACGGCGCATCTGCTGGTGAAGCGTATATTCACGGAGTGGCGGGTGAACGGTTTGCCGTGCGCAACAGCGGAGCCAATATTGTGGTTGAAGGCGCGGGTGACCATGGGTGTGAATATATGACGGGCGGCCGTGTCGTCATTCTTGGACCCACCGGTAAAAACTTCGCAGCCGGCATGTCGGGAGGCATCGCTTACGTATTGGATGAAAATGAAAACTTCAGCGAGCACTGCAACGCGGATATGGTTTATTTACAGCCGCTGGCAGAACCGCAGGAAATTGAAGGTCTGCGTCAGATGATCGAAAGGCACCATGGTTATACGGGAAGTTCCAATGCAAAACGGATCCTGGACCATTGGGAAATTTACTCTGCCAAATTTGTACGGGTCATCCCTAAAGCGTATTTGCAGATCAACGACCGCATTACCAGGCTGCAGGGCAGTGGCATGACCAAATTCGACGCGGAAATGGCGGCCTTTGAAGAAAGCAAAGTGAGCGAAGGCGTAAAGTAGAAAGTCGGTCTGAAAGTAGAATCAAGGAGGGATCTGATGGGCAAAAATACAGGATTCATGGAATACAGCAGGCAGACGATGAAAGAGCGCGACCCGGCAGAACGGAAGCATGACTGGAACGATTACACCATTCCGCTGTCGGACGCAGAAGTGCAAAAACAGGGAGCGCGCTGCATGGATTGCGGAGTGCCGACATGCCATACGGGAATGGAATTGGATAATGTCACCACCGGCTGTCCAGTAAACCATTTGATCCCTGAATGGAACGATCTGGTTTACAGAGGCCAGTGGAAAGAAGCGCTGCGGCGTGAACACCTGAAAAACAATTTCCCGGAATTTACAGGAACGGCCTGCCCGGCGCCTTGTGAAGGTTCGTGTGTTCTCGGCATAACGGACCCGCCGGTAGCGATTCGGACAGTCGAACGTTCAATCATTGAACGCGGCTTTGCTGAAGGATGGGTTGTGCCCGAGCCGCCGGAGTCGCGTACGGGCAAACATGTGGCGGTCATCGGTTCCGGTCCCGCCGGACTCGCAGCTGCTGCGCAGTTGAACAAGGCGGGGCACTGGGTTACTGTGTTTGAAAGGAATGACCGGGTGGGAGGACTCCTGACCTACGGCATACCGGAAATGAAACTGCCTTATGAAATGGTCGTCCGCCGTGTGGACATTCTGAAACAGGAAGGCATCACCTTCAAAACGAATATTGAAATCGGCAAAAACTATCCAGCTGATAAATTGAAGACGGAGTTTGATTCTGTCATCATGTGCACAGGTTCAACCGTTCATCGTGATTTGCAGGTGGAAGGACGCGAGCTCGGAGGCATTCATTACGCGATGGACTTTCTGCACGCCAGCACGAAAAGCCTGCTCGATTCGAATTTCAAAGACGGCAATTATATTTCGGCTGAAGGCAAAGACGTCATTGTCATCGGGGGCGGAGATACCGGTACAGATTGTCTCGCTACTGCTGTCCGCCATGGCTGCAGAAGTCTTGTTCAATTTGATGTCTATGATAAAAAAGGTGCGATTCGGGATGAGAGGGGCAATCCGTGGCCCCAGTATCCGAAAGTGCACCGCGTCGAATACGGGCATAAGGAAGCTGCGGCTGCGTTTGGCGACGACCCGCGCGCTTATGCCGTGATGACGAAAAAATTTGTGGGCGGTGAAGAGGGCAGTGTGAAAGAAGTGCATACCGTAAATGTGAAGTTGCGCGTGGACGAGAAAGGCAACCGTATCCGCGAAGAAGTTCCTGGAACTGAAAAAGTATGGAAAGCGGATCTTGTGCTGATCGCCATCGGTTTCAGCGGACCGGAGCAGGGTCTCATCCGGCAAATGGATCTGGCAACGGAGGCAAACTCATGTGTCAAAGCAGAGTATGGAAAATATGCCACCAACACCGAAGGGATTTTTGCGGCCGGTGATATGCGCCGGGGCCAGAGTCTGATTGTCTGGGCAATCAATGAAGGACGCGAAGCGGCGAGGGAATGTGACCGCTATTTAATGGGCAGCACAGTATTGCCATGATCAGAAGAAACCAGGAAAATTCTCCTGGTTTTTTCTGATTGGCCTTCTTATAGTAACTGTTTCCATTAATTTAAAGAAAATTTAGTTATTTTTAAAAATTGTTCTTTATACCCATTTGGGCTATACTTTAGAGGTAGTCTACAAAATATTTACTAGCCCCTATTACATATGATTTCTGAAAGGTTTTGCTGTGAAAAGGGCTGAAATGTTTTTGATGCAACTAAAAAAGTCGGGGGGATCAGCATGATGCAAAAAAGTTTACTGGCTTTACTGTTTTCGGTGATTTTTGCTTTGGTTCTGGGAACATCTGGAGCTTTTGCTGCAGAATCTGAACCGGACAAGGAAACTTTGTCTGCTTTGGAGAACGTGGAAAAAACAAACGCTAAAATTCTAAAAGAAATCGAGAAGGCAGTTGAAAAATCATATGATTTGTACGACGTATATCAAAAAGACCTGGCCAGGGAGTCTGATGAAAAGAGACAGGCAGACCTTACTGCGAAATACGAAGAAGACATTACAGCTTTGATTTCAAAATTGGATATAAGAACACAGGATATAACCCGTAAAGGCATCGGAAAAGCTGAGAAATCCGGTTTAACAGTAGAGGTTGAATTGGTTCCGGTCCAATTCGCTGACCGTATTGCGTTGATCGACCCGATCAAAGTCATCGGCTGGTAAAACCTATTGTAATAAGAGCTTCTTTTAAAGTACTATTAAAGTATGTCATTTGCATACTTTAATAGTACTTTTTTTGAGGAAGGACGTGTATTTTTGGAAGGTTTGGATATACTGAAAAATGAATACCTTGAAACAGTCCAAAACAAATCGACTACCTTAAGCCTGCTGGGACGGGGTGGAGGTATGGAAATGATGAAACAGACTGTCCTCAAAGATAAACTGATGTTCCTTTATCCTGGGGAAGAAGATACTCAGGAATTTTTTTATATATTAAAAGGAGAACTGGTTTTACAGGATTCTGATAAAAGCATCAATCTCGGTCCAGACGATTTCATCTCTACCTGTAATTTGTCTGAACCTGTTCAAATGATCGCCAAAACAGATGTGTCAATTCTGTCTGTATCCAATTCATTGGTTTTTCACACAATCAGTGAGGAAATAAAAGAATTGCAGCGAGTTGGCGGATTGGTGGAAAAGAAAGATAAATATACTCATAAACACAGCATGCGGGTTTCACAGTACGCCATTAAAATAGCCAAAAAGCTCAAGTTGGACCGTCAGCGAATGGATGATCTGTTCATCGCCTCCATCCTTCATGACATCGGTAAAATTAATGTTCCTGGGGAAGTGCTTAATAAGCCCGGTAAACTGACGAAAGAGGAGTTCGACCTTGTCAAAAAGCACCCGGGAGACGGCGCGGAAATGCTACGTAAAACGGCATACAGTAAACTTGCCGGTATTGTCGAACAGCATCATGAACGGATCAACGGCAAAGGCTATCCTTTTGGCCTTAAAGAGGATGAAATTCTGCTGGAGGCAAAAATAATCGGCGTCTGTGATACGTTTGATGCGATGACAGAAGACCGTTCTTATCGGAAAGCCTTTAGCGCAGAATATGCCATGGAAGAAATCCGGCGCCTGTCAGGAGTTCAATATGACCCGGAAGTTGTCCAGGCATTTGAAGAAGTGCTGCTGCAGGAAGAAATAATCAAATAGGAATTCATTTCTGAAACAGGCATCTATATATAAATATAGGTGTCTTTTTTCATGGCAAATGTTTAAGATGACTGAAATTAGTAAATAATAAGAACACAGTGTATTTAATTACTGAGAAGGAGAGATTGGAATGGCAAAACGTTCAGGCGGCATGTTCAGTAAATTACTATTATTAGGTATAGGTGCAGCAATCGGATCCGCTATGGCACAGAAGAAAGTGGATTCGAATGGCACTTCGACAGGCAGTTCCCAATCCGGAAATATGAAAGAAAATGTGAAAAAGGGGCTGGAGCGCTTTAACGAACAGTCAGGCGGAATGGTTGATAAAGCAAAGCCTTACGTTTCAAAAGCGGTCGATCAGGTCAAAAGTGCCATCGACAGCCAGCAGAAAATGATGGACAAAGAAAAAGACATGCTGGATAAAGCTGATAAAACGCTCCAGGATGAAGTCGGCGGAAAATCGGAAGGCGGTTCCGGATCATCGACCGGATCGGCTTCCACGGATAAGGCAGGCACTTCCGGCGGAACAGGCACAGGCAGCCCTTTCAATGATTCAACTCCAAGCGGCTCCACTTTCGGCGGCAGCACGGAATACAGCGACTCATTGAAAAAAGGGCTTGACGAAGAGTCGGAGAAAAAAGATAAAAGCGACACCACTTTTGACAAGTAAACAATGAATTGAAGACATCAAGCTACCACTCGCAAACAGTGAGTGGTAGCTTTTTTAGACAAAAATATCAGAAGATTACGAATACGTGAGGAGGGGAAATATGTTTCAATCGTATCAAATAAAACCATTTTTCGATGAAATGTTCGATGAGAATAAACAGCCAAAGCCTCATTACAGAAATTTCTTTCAATTGCTCCAGCATTTCAGCGAGGAGGAATTGCGTGAAAAGCACGAAACTGCTCAATTGGCATTTCTGAGGCAAGGCATCACTTTCACGGTCTATGACAATAACGTCGGCACGGAAAGGACAATGCCGTTTGATTTCGTCCCAATTATCATTCCGCCTGAAGAATGGGAAGTGGTTGAAAAAGGGATGATCCAGCGCACAGAAGCGCTGAACCTGTTTCTTGAAGACGTCTACGGCGAACAGCGGATACTCGAAGACGGCATCGTGCCGAGAAGTCTGGTGGAGGAAAATCCATATTATTATGCCAAACAGGTAAAAGGGCTTGAAATCCCCTTGAAAAATCACATTTTTCTTGCTGGAATTGATCTGATCCGTGACGAAAGGGGGAAATATCATGTGTTGGAAGATAACCTCCGCAATCCCTCCGGCATGTCCTATGTCTACCAGAACCGTTATGTCATGCGCCAGGTATATCCTGAGTTTTTCGCCAATCATTCAGTGCAGAACCTTGAGCATCAGATGACCCACATGCACCAGGCGATTCTCGACCATGCACCGGCGTCGCAAAAAGGAAAGGCGTTTGCGGTTCTATTGACTCCGGGCATGTACAATTCTGCTTATTACGATCATCTTTTTTTGGCTCAGCAAATGGGCATTGATCTCGTTGAAGGGCGTGACCTGGTCGTGAAAAAGAATATTGTCTACATGAAATCGATCCGCGGCCTGAAACGGGTGGATATCATTTACCGCCGGATTGACGATGATTACCTTGACCCGGAAGCGTTCAACGAAGAATCAGCTCTTGGTGTTCCCGGTTTGCTGCAGGCGTATAAGCACGGCAATGTTGCCATCCTGAACGGCATCGGCAACGGGGTCGCGGACGACAAGGCCATTTATGCTTATGTGCCCGATATGATCCGTTATTATCTCGATGAAGAACCTCTCATCGATAATGTGAAAACCTATCTTTTGGAAAATATAGAAGAACGGGAGTGGGTCCTTGACCATCTGGAGGAGCTTGTAGTAAAGAACGTCGGGGCATCCGGCGGCTACGATATGCTGGTCGGCCCGCATGCTTCGAAGGAAATGATTGAAATTTTCCGGGAGAAAATCATCGAATCGCCGCATCAGTATATTGCGCAGCCGACGATTAAGTTATCCCGTGCACCGGCCTATCAGGGAGAGGAATTCTATCCCTGCCATGTCGATTTGAGAGTATTTGTCATGCGCGGCAAAGAAACGAATGTGCTGCCGGGCGGTCTGTCGCGTGTGGCACTGAAGGAAGGGTCGCTCGTCGTCAATTCTTCGCAGGGCGGTGGCGGTAAAGACACGTGGGTCTTCAGGAAGAAAGAAGAAGGGGGAGGATCCTGAATGCTGAGCCGAGTGGCAAATTCGCTGTACTGGATGTCGAGAAACGCGGAGCGGGCAGAAAATAATGCGCGTATTCTGGATGTGCAATTGCTGCAGATGATCGAAGCATCAGATGAAGAACTGGTCCGCGCGGATGACTGGAAATTAATCTATGAAATCTGTGCTTCAACGGATATGATGGAATATATAAAATCCCTCCCGGCATATAATGAAGATCAGCTGGTTTATTATTTGTCCATGGAATCGAAAAATCTCAACTCTGTCGCGAGCTGTGTGCGTTTTATCCGTGAAAATGCCCGCGTCAGCCGAGATCATATTACGGACGATTACTGGGAAATCTGGAACAGATGTTACCTCACGCTGCATGATCTGAATGCTGAAAATCTCTCTGTGCGGGATATGCAGGAGTTTTTGAACAAAGTGAAAAATACAGCGCTGACATCCCAGGGAATCGTGGAATCATCAATGTCCCGGGGTGTGGAATACCAGATTATCAAAATCGGGAAATGGCTGGAACGCGCCGAAAAGACAGCGCGCATTCTTAACGTCGTGTGTGAGCGGACAATCGCGCGCACTGAAGCCCAGCAATCGGAGGACTATTATTACTGGCTGGCCGCTCTCCGAATGGCAAATGGCTACGACGCTTACCTGAAGGCAAATCCGCCGAAAATGGATCCTTCCCTGGTACTGTCGTTTCTTGTGTCAAATCCGGATTTCCCGAGGTCGATCCGCTATTGCCTGGATCATATACGGGAAGGAATCACGACATTGGAGGAAGGGAAAATATCTCATTATTCCTGGGAACTGTTCGCGAAAATCGATCAGCTGACTGCAGATTTCGACGAGTTGAATTTCCAGGAACTTGAACCTGAAGACATGCTGAACTTTTTAAATGATTTTCAAAATGGATGCAATGAAATCGGCCAGATTTTCTCGAAAACCTATTATCTTATCGATCCCGGAACTGAGAGCAGCATGAGTACTCAAAATCAGACTTCTAGTGGGAAAGGAACTACCTCAATGAAATATAAAATCGAACATACCAATATTTTTAAATACGATACGATTGTCGACCAAAGCATGAACTCGATCCGCTTGAAGCCGAGAACGGATGAAGTTCAGCGATTACTTTCCTACCGGGCAGAAATTACACCTGCTTCCTTGACGAAAGAGCATATCGACATCTGGGGAAATAATGTGGAAACATTCTTTATCGCTGAACACCATAAGCATCTTGAAGTGAAAACGACATCCATTGTCAGCATCCAGAAAAGCCCTTATATCAACCAGCTCGATTATTCGCCGGAAATGCGCAATATTTTCCATTCGAAATTATTTGGGGAACATTATCTGGCTTATCTGAGCAACACCGCCTACACCTACTTAAGCCCGGAACAAATGATACAGGTTGACCGGGAGTTGGGGCAGATGGAGAATCCGGTGCAGTATTCGATTGATGTAATGAACTATATACATGATCATTTCACTTATGACGGTGAATCGACGGACGTTTCCACAAAAGCATCTGAATCTTTCGACTTGCGTAGAGGGGTCTGCCAGGACATCACCCATGTGATGCTTGGAATTCTGCGAAGCAAGCACATTCCGGCGCGTTACGTCAGCGGTTATTTATATGTCGGTGAAAATTCAGCGCTGGTCGGCGATGCCGCAAGCCACGCCTGGGCGGAAGTAATGGTTCCGGGTGTCGGTTGGGTAGGGCTCGATCCGACGAATAATGTCGAAGCGCTGGAAAATCATATTCGCGTCGGAGTCGGCCGTGATTACAACGATGTCAGCCCTGTGCAGGGAGTTTACCGGGGCGGCAGCCAATCGCTGGACGTCAAAGTTTCAGTGAGCCTGCTGGATCAATAAAACTTATTAATCGTTTATCCCGTATTAACGGTCAGTGGGACTCCTAATTTTGTGAGTGGAAGTCTTACTGACCGTAAAAACCCGATCGGATCAACTAACAGTCAACGGGGGATCAAATCCCGTTGACTGAAGTTTCTCTTTAATGGTGATTGCCGAAATTCCATGCAATAATAAAACTATCTAACGTTTTGGACGGAGAAGGAGAATTATACATGGATACAAAGCAATTCAAAGATTACAAAATCAGTGAGCCCATCCTGCGCGCGCTTGAAGGCTTGAGCTATAAACAGCCGACAGAAGTGCAGGAAAAAGTGATTCCGGTCGCATTGCAGAAGACTGATATCGCTGTTAAATCGCAGACAGGAAGCGGCAAAACAGCTGCTTTCGGCATCCCGATCTGTGAAATGGTCGACTGGGAAGAAAATAAACCACAGGCGCTGATCCTGACACCTACCCGTGAACTTGCCGATCAGGTCAAAGAAGACATCACCAATATCGGCCGTTTCAAACGCATCAAAGCCGCAGCGGTCTACGGCAAACAGCCTTTTGCCTATCAGCAGGCGGAACTGAAGCAGAAATGCCATGTAGTAGTTGGTACACCGGGCCGTGTCCTTGATCACATCGAACGCGGCACGCTGAAGCTCGAACGCATTGAGTTTCTGGTATTGGATGAAGCGGATGAAATGCTGAACATGGGCTTTATCGAACAGGTGGAAGCGATCATCAATAAATTGCCGAAGCAGCGCATGACGATGCTGTTTTCAGCCACATTACCCGAAAACGTTGAAAAGCTGCAGCAGAAATACATGCAGCAGCCCGAGCATATTGAAATCGCTTCTGCTGAGACACTTGAAACTCAGATCGAACATTCGCTGATCCGCGTTGCAGATAATCAGAAATTTGCACTGCTGCGCGATGTGACGATTGTCGAAAATCCGGACAGCTGCATCATTTTCTGCCGTACCAAAGACAATGTCGACTTTGTGATGGAGCAGCTTGAAAAGCATTATTACACCTGTGATAAACTGCATGGCGGCATGGTTCAGGAAGACCGTTTTGCGGTGATGAATGACTTCAAACGCGGTGAGTTCCGCTATCTGGTGGCGACAGATGTCGCCGCAAGAGGGATCGACATCGACAGCATCACCCATGTCATCAACTATGATATACCGTTAGAGAAGGAAAGCTATGTCCACCGCGCCGGGCGCACCGGCCGCGCCGGAAAAACCGGCAAAGCGATCAGCTTTGTGACACCCCATGAAGATAAATTCCTGCAGGAAATTGAGGATTACATCGGTTTCGCCATTCCGGAAATGGATGCTCCGTCCCGGGAAGAGGTGGCTGCCGCCAAAGAGGCGTTCACTGAAAAGCTCGAAAGCCGGCCGCAGCTCAAACGCAATAAAAATGAACAGGTGAACAAAGATATCATGAAGCTCTATTTCAATGGAGGCAAAAAGAAAAAATTGCGCGCTTTTGATTTCGTCGGCACATTGACAAGCATTCCGGGTGTCACGGCTGAAGATATCGGCATCATCAAAATCCAGGACACCGTCACCTATATCGATATCCTGAACGGCAAAGGCCCCATGGTTCTGAAAGAAATGAAAAATAAGACCATCAAAGGCAAGGTGCTGAAAGTCCATAAAGCCAATAAATAAAAATCACGTTATGAACCGTCTCATTTGAGGCGGTTTTATTTTTATAGTTAGAAGTACTTTTCAAGCTTCTTTGTGCATAGACCCATCTGCTTGTTCAAAGTTACTATTTGGATGAAACGGGGTATGTTTATATTAAATTTACTTTACTTTGGAAAAGTGGCGGATAGTTTATATTAGTTTTTTAGGAATTCTTAATGTATAATTTTTATACAATTAATATATAACTAAAGAATTATAAATGGGGTAATCAGATGGCGAAACGGATAATCATAATTGGTGCTGGCCCGGGCGGTCTCGCTGCAGGCATGCTGATGGCAGCCAAAGGCTATAAAGTGGACATCTATGAAAAAAACGAGCGGGTCGGCGGGCGCAACGCGGCGTTAAAACTGGGAGACTTTACTTTCGATACGGGCCCGACTTTTTTGAGCATGCTCCATATAGTGGAAGAACTCTTCGATATAGCCGGCCGCAATCTTTTTGATTATATGCAACCCGTCGAACTTGACCCGATGTATGAACTGATTTTTGAGGATCAGAATATGGTCATGACGCGCAATCCGGAAGAAATGAAAGCCAAAATCGACAAGGATTTCAACGGCAGCGGGGAAGGCTATATCCGTTTCATGAAAGATATGGACCGCAAGCTAAAAGCTTTATCTCCGATCCTGCAGAACCGGATGGACAAACTGGCGCACATGGTCCAGCCTAAAGTCCTGAAAGCCCTGCCGGAACTGGAAATCAATAAAAGCCTGGACGACGTGCTTTCCCGTTATTTCAAAGATGAAAGGCTGAAGCTCGCTTTTGCCTTTCAGTCAAAATATCTGGGGATGTCTCCATGGGAATGTCCGGGCGCTTTCACCATCCTTTCCTATATGGAACACGCTTACGGCATTTATCATCCGATTGGCGGCGTCAATCAGCTGTCGGAATCGATGGCGAAAGTTATCAGGGAACAGGGCGGCACCATCCATACAGGCACAGGGGTGAAAAAGCTGTGGATTGAAGGCCGTACCGTAAAAGGCGTTGATCTTGAGGATGGCAGCCGGGAAGCGGCAGATCAAGTGATCATTAACGGGGATTTTGCCCACATCATGACGAATCTGGTAGAGCCGGGTATTCTTAAGAAATATACGCCTGAAAAGCTCGCGAAGAAGAAATATTCCTGCTCGACTTTCATGATTTATCTGGGACTGGATAAAAAGTACGACCTATCGCATCATACGATTGTTTTTGCAAAAGACTACAAAAAGAATGTGGAGGAAATTACAGATTCCAGGCTGCTGTCGGCTGATCCGTCCATCTACATCCAGAATGCCAGTGTCACCGATCCGACTTTGGCTCCTGAAGGAAAATCGGCTCTTTACATATTGGCACCGGTGCCGAACAATTTCAGTGATATCGGCTGGGACAATGAACAGCAGGAATTCCGCGAACTGGTATTGAACATTATAGAAGAGAAAACGGAGTTTAAAAATCTCCGGGACCATATAGAAGTCGAAAAAGTGCTGACGCCATTCGGCTGGGAACAGGATTATTCAGTCTATAAAGGGGCCACTTTCAATCTTGGCCATCAATTATCCCAAATGATGGTTTTTCGCCCGCACAATGAATTCGAAGAGCTGGAGCGATGCTGGCTTGTCGGCGGCGGCACACATCCGGGAAGCGGTTTGCCGACCATCCTGGAATCCGCGCGAATCACCGCAAATGGGATATTGAAAAAAGATGGACAGGAAGCGATTCCAATCCTTCCGCTGCCGGCATTGGAGGGATACGCATGAAAATCGCAATCGTTGGCGGCGGCATCGGCGGCATGATGGGCGCTTTATATTTGAGTCGAAAAGGGCATGAAGTGACGATTATCGAAAAAGAAAAACGGCTTGGCGGCCGTATGAACTTTGTCGAAAGAGACGGTTTCAAAATAGATGAAGGGCCGACAATTGTTTTATTGCCGGAAATGTTCCAGGAATTATTGGCTGAAGCCGGAATTTCAAAAGACCAGTATGAATTGGTGCTGTGCGATCCGCTCTACACGATCCGCTTCAATGATGGTAAAGTTTACACAAAATATCCGGGCACCGAGCGGCAGGTTGAAGAAGTTGCCAAAGTTTTTCCAGGGCAGGAAGAAGGATTCCGCCGTTTCATGACGGAAGGAAGCCAGCGTTTTGCCATTGGAAAATCCGCATTTCTGGAGAATTCTTTTGTTCAGAAAAAAGATTTTTTCACACCGGGCAATGTTAAAAATCTGCTGGCGCTGAAACCGCAGCTTTCTGTCAAACAGCTGATGTCGCGTTATTTTACCGACGAACGGCTGCAATTGGCTTATACATTACAGGCTCTGTATATCGGGGGAGATCCATTCAGCGCACCGGGTATGTATTCACTCGTGCCCTTCAGTGAACATGAACACGGCGTCCATTATTTAAAAGGCGGTTACGCCAGCATTGTGCCGCTGCTCGAAGGGAAACTTCAATCGTTGCCCAATGTGACAATCCGAAAAGAGCGAACGGTAAAGCGGATTATTACGGAAAATGGCACAGCGAAAGGGCTGGAACTGGAGAGTGGCAGAGAAGAATATGATGCGGTAGTCTTCAATGGAGATTTTCCTGCCGTTTCGAGTTTATTGCCTGACCGCAAGAGTAAAAAATTCATCCCATCATCTGCCTGTGTTTTATTGTATTTCGGGCTGGACCGGGTGTATGACGAAGTGAATGTGCACCAATTCTTTATCGGCAATGATTACGCCAAGCATATGAAGGCGGTATTTTCGGACAGGCAGAAACCGGATGATCCGGCATTTTACACTTTCCACCCATCGAAGATTGATGAAACACTGGCTCCGGAAGGAAAAGGAGTTTTGTACACATTGATCCCGGTTCCGGCCGGATCAGAAGTTGACTGGGCCAATGAAAAAGAGTGGATTGACGGAATTATCGACCGGATGGAAGAGCTGTCGTTTCCAGGGCTGCGGGATGCCATCGAGTGGATGGAAGTAAGGACTCCCGCCGACGCGGAGGCGTTCGGTCTGTTCAAGGGAGGAAGTTTCGGCATCGGCCCGACCCTATTCCAATCCGGTGTGTTCCGGCCGCAAGTGAAGCCTTTTAATACGAAAGGGCTTTATGCGGTAGGGGCTTCCGTACATCCGGGGGGCGGCATACCGATTGTCATGCAGGGGGCCAAATTGCTTGCTGAGCAAATCGAGCGTGATCTCTTAAGTGAGAGGAGAGGTTCTTGATGGAATTAAAACAGGCATACCTTGTTTGTGAAGAAATCATCGCTGCCAATTCGAAAAGCTTCTATAAAAGTTTTTCGATGCTGCCAAAGGAGAAGCGCAACGCTGTGTGGGCAATTTACACATTTTGCCGGACGGTGGATGATATCGTGGATGACGGCGAAGATCCGGTCATGCAATTATCTCTCTTCAAACGGGAATTCGCTGATTTTTTAGCAGGCAATTTTGATCGTTCCAATCCCATGTGGCTTGCCCTTAACGATGTCTTTGAAACATACGATATGGATGAAACCCCTTATGCCTGCATGATTGCTGGACAGGAAATGGACTTGCTGAGGAAAAGCTTTCGCACAGTGGAAGATGTCCTGGATTACAGCTATCATGTGGCCAGTTCAGTGGGCTTGATGCTGCTGCCGGTTTTGGCTCCGGGCAAGACAGCGGTTTTGAAAGATGGTGCAATCGCACTGGGCTATGCCATGCAGATCACCAATATCCTGCGTGATATTGATGAAGATCTTGGACTGGGCCGCATTTATCTGCCTTCCGAGCTAATGGCAAAATATAATCTGTGTGAAGAAGACCTTCGTAAAAGATTGGTGACGCCGGCATTTGTAGCCGTATGGGAAGAAATGGCAAGCGAAGCGGAGTTTTATTATCAGAAAGCGTTTGAAACGATTCATGAATATCCCGTCAGTTCACGGATTCCGGTGAAGGGCGCCGGACTGGTCTACCGTGAAATCCTGACGACCATTCGTAAAAAAGATTATGGAGTATTCGGCCAGAAGCATTTTGTGACGGATCAATCAAAGCAGCAGATATTGGCTTGTTTGTAGAAATGGAAAAAGATACGCTCCCTTTTGGAGGCGTATCTTTTTTGTGTTTTTATTGCCTGAAATTCCTATGCCGATCATAAAAG
>NZ_JRGN01000124.1 GCF_000775575.1 Planococcus sp. CAU13 | reverse complement strand
TGTTTTCTATCTTACGGTTTTCAACTTCTATCTTACGTTTTCACTTCTGCATCTTCTTTTCATGAAACTACTAAAAAAACAGCCCCTCTGTTATAGAAGGACTGTTTCGATGAAATCTATTCTATTAACTCAAACTCCGCCTTAATGCGTCGGCAATTTGACATTGCTGTTTTTGAAAATCGCCAGCTGGTCGATCAGCTTCTGGCTGCCGGCATCAAGTCCAACAATGTCGACATCGTTGCCGCTCTCCCTAAACTTCAGGACGACGCGGTCGACGGCGCCGACCCCTGAATCATCCCAGATATGGGCATCCGTGAAATCGATGACCACTTTTTCATTTTCAATATCGTAATCAAATTTCTCCAGGAAATCCTCAACCGAAGCGAAGAACAATTGGCCTTCCACCCGGTAATGCGTCGCATCCAGCAAACGCTTCTGCACTTTGATCTTCGAAATTTTGGCGACGAAGAAAATTGCACTCAAGAGAACGCCCGCAAGAACGCCTTTCGACAAATCGTGCGTATAGACGACAATTGCGACTGTCGCCACCATAACGATTGCGTCTCCCTTTGGCGCATTCTTCATATAGCTGAACGATTTCCAGTCGAACGTCCCGATGCATACCATGATCATGATGCCGACAAGCACAGGCATTGGGATCTGAACCACCACATTGCCGAGTACAATGATCAGGAACATCAGGAACGTACCGGCGACAAACGCGGACAACCGCCCTCGCCCGCCTGACTTCACATTGATGACCGACTGTCCGATCATGGCACAGCCTGCCATCCCGCCGAAAAATCCGGTTACGAAATTGGCGATTCCCTGGCCGCGCGCTTCCTTGTTTTTATTGCTTTCCGTGTCTGTCATGTCATCGACGATATTGGCTGTCAGCAACGTTTCCAGCAGCCCGACAATCGCCAGTGCAAATGAAAACGGCAGTATGATCATAAGCGTTTCCAAGTTGAACGGCACATCCGGCAAAAGGAACGCCGGGAGCGTCTGGTTGATCGTTCCCAGATCGCCCACCGTCCGCATGTCAAATCCGGAATAGACGGCAATCGCCGTCAGCAGGACAAGTGCAATCAACGGTGCCGGAATCGCCTTGAAAAATCTCGGCACGATATAGACGATTGCAAGCGTAATAGCCACGAACACATACGTGATTGTGCCGACACCGATCAGATGCGGCACCTGCGCCATGAAAATCAGGATCGCCAGTGCATTGACGAAGCCGATCATGACGGCACGCGGGATGAACTTCATGACCCGCGCCACTTTAAAGACGCCGAATAGGATCTGAATGACTCCTGTCAAAATTGTTGCAGCAAGCAAGTATTCCAGTCCGTGGTCCCGCACAAGCGGCACCATCAGCAATGCCATTGCGCCTGTTGCAGCCGATATCATACCGGGCCGTCCGCCGACAAATGCGATGATGACCGCAATACTGAATGACGCATACAGGCCGACCATCGGATCGACGCCCGCAATAATTGAAAAGGCGATGGCTTCCGGAATCAGCGCAAGTGCCACCACAAGTCCCGAAAGGATATCGCCGCGTATATTTCCGAACCATTCCCGTTTTAATGTTTCTCCCACAATAATTTACTCCTCTTGTTGTCCAATTTTCACAATGAAATCAGTGTATCACCGCAAATCCGAAAATGGAACCTTTTTGGTCCTTTTATTTAAAATAAATATGATACAATGAAAACAATATGTGTGACGGGAGTTTTTAACGTGCTTATTGGCTATGCAAGACCCATAGACGGAGATTTGACCTGTGAAAAACAAAAAACGCTATTCAATGAATATGGTTGCGGAGAATTTTTTGCTGAAAGTCATGGCGATCCCAAACATCGGGATGAGCTGGAACGGATGCTTGCGCGCCTGGAAACGGGAGACCGCGTCATCGTGCACAGCCTGCATGCGCTGGCCGATTCGACGCGCCACCTTGTCGAGCTGCTGGAAGGGTTCGAACAAAAGGGCTGCACGCTGCATGCCGCCAGCGAAGAGATCGATACCGCTCCGGACAAGACGTTTTCGTTCCAGAAAATCGTCCAGTGCCTAGCCGATTTTCAGAGCGACTCCATCAGCGCCAAAACAAAAGCGGGGCTGACGGTTGCCAAGGAAAAAGGCATGCACGCCGGCCGGCCGCGAAAACCGGACGCCAATGTGAAAAAAGCGATTGCGATGTACAGGAGCAAACAATATAACCTGGCGGAAATCAAAGAACAGACCGGCATCAGCAAATCGACGCTGTACCGTTATCTGGAGAACTGACTGTTCCATATAAAAAAGAGCGACCCGGCGCTCTTTTTTTTCTGCTTTATTTCACGATCAGCACTGGGCAATCCGCGCGTTTCACCACTTTGTGGCTGACGCTGCCGAGCACCATCTCCTGCAATGAATTCAAGCCTCGGCTGCCGATGACCAGAATGTCAAACCCTTCCTGATTGACATAGTCGACAATCGCTGGGCCCGGAATGCCGTGAAGGATTTCGACGCGGTAATTGATGTTCTCCGCAGCAATCGCTTCTTCCACCGGCTGCAGCTTCTTGCGGCGCTGCAGATCCAGCTCCACCGAACTGCCGCTGTGCAGCACATCATTTTTCGCGTTATCGTGGTCCGCCACATAAACGACCGTAATTTGCGCTTCCCGGTTTGCCCCTGCTATCCTGACCGCTTCTTTTGCCGCGCGAAGCGAATGGTCTGAACCGTCCGCCGCCACTAATATTTTTCCGTACATCCGCCAACACCCCTTTCGGCAATCCTGCTTTTATTGTCCAATGAAACATATCTTTCTTCTATATAAGTAAAAGTGTACCATCAAACTTCCCCGAAAATAAGCTTTATGGGAAAAAACGCCGGTATGGTATGATAGAAAGAATCAGCATTAAACAGAAAAATCAGATTTTTATGAGTCTGGAGGGATTGCCATGTTTGATGACGGACTGGTTCTGGAAGGCGGCGGCATGCGGGGCGTCTATACCGCCGGCGTCCTTGAATATTTTATGGAAAAAGACCGTTATTTCTCTTACGTTATCGGCGTATCCGCCGGCGCATGCAACGCCGCGTCGTATATTTCCAGGCAGCCGGGAAGAAACAAAGCTGTCATGATCGATTATGTCCGCCATCCCGATTACATTTCGTTCCGCAATCTCGTGCAAAAAAGAGAGCTGTTCGGCATGGACCTGATTTTCGACCAGATCCCGAACAAGCTTGTGCCTTTCGATTTCCAGGCGTTCCACGCGGCCAAAGAACGTTTTGTCATCGGGACGACCGATTGCCTGACCGGACAGCCGGTCTACTTTGAAAAAAATGAAAGCCCGCAGGATGTCCTGACGATTGTCCGCGCTTCCAGTTCAGTGCCGTTCATGGCGCCGCCGGTCACCTATAAAGGCTATCAGCTGATGGACGGCGGCGTTTCCGATCCGATTCCGCTCAGGAAGGCGCTGGCTGACGGTGTGGAAAAGCCCGTCATCATACTGACCAAGCACAAAGGCTACCGAAAAAAGCCGATGCGTTTTTCGCGGCCAGCCCGCTATTTCTACAAAGAGTTCCTGGGCCTCATCCATGCGCTCGAAATGCATTGGCAGCAATACAATGAATTGCTCACCGAAATTGAAAAGTTGGAAGGCGAAGGCAGGGTCTTCATCATCCGGCCTTCTGCCGATACGAAAGTGGGAAACGCGGAACGCAATCCCGAAAAGCTGGAACAATTGTATAACCAGGGCTATGCCGACGCACAGCAGTCTTACCATGCGATGGAGAAATGGCTGGAGGCAACAGCTGTCAAGACCCATTAACCTCCCAAGTCTGACCCAGCGTCAAAGTAAAAAGGAACTCTGGCCATTTCACTGTGGAACAGTGATGAGGCCAGAGTTCCTTTTATGTCGTTTCCGCGATGCGGACAAAGCTTTCGACCACTTCATCCATTTCATCTTCCCGTACCGTCCGAAAATCGATGCATACTTGATCGTCCTGTATTCTCCCGATCACCGGCGGGCGATTCTCTCTGAGGCGCGCCGCCAGCTCCTGTGGCGGCAGTGATTCGTGGCGGATGGCCGCGAGAAAAGTCGGGATCTCGACTTCAGGCATCGTGCCGCCGCCGACTTGCGATGTGCCGTCCAGCAATTGGATCCGGTAACTGCCTGTGCTTGATGCCAGTGCCGAAACAAAATTTTCTGCCTGGGTTTTTATTTCTTCTGAAGAACGCATGATGTCCCGCACCGTCGGAATCTCCAGCACCGCATCCCCGCCGGCCACATAAACTTTCAGCGTTTCTTCAAGTGCGGCAAACGTCATTTTGTCGACCCGCAGCGCGCGCGCCAGCTGATGTTTCTTCAGTTTATCTATGAGGTCTTTATTGCCGGCGATGATGCCCGCCTGCGGACCCCCGAGCAATTTATCGCCGCTGAAGCTGACGATATCCACACCCGCCGCGATCACATCGCGGACATGCGGTTCATTGCCGATGCCGTGTTTCTTGAAATCGTAAAGGGCGCCGCTGCCGAGGTCTTCGTAGAAAATGAGCCCTTCATGACGTGCCTTCAACTCTGCCAAAGCTTCCGTTTCGACCGTCGCCGTAAAGCCGGACATGACGAAATTGCTGGTATGGACTTTCATGACCATGGCCGTTTCTTCTTTAATCGCATTCTCATAATCAAAGAGATGTGTTTTATTGGTCGTGCCGACTTCCCGCAGATGCGCACCGCTTTCTTCCATTATGGAAGAAACCCGGAACGACCCGCCGATTTCCACGAGCTGCCCGCGGGACACGATCACTTCTTTTCCTTTTGCCAAAGCGCTCAGGATCAAAAACACTGCCGCAGCGTTATTGTTGACGACCATGGCCGCTTCTGCCCCTGTCGTCTGCTGGATCAGGTCTTCCAGAATGTCATGCCTTGATCCTCGCTTTCCTTCGGCCACCCGGTACTCAAGATTCGAATAATCGCGCGCTGCCCGCATCACATGTTCGACCGCCCGGCTGCTCAGGCGGGCCCGCCCCAAATTTGTATGCAGCACCGTGCCGGTCCCGTTGATGACGCGCATGAGCCGGTCTTCATTCCATTCGTTTGCACTGTGCTCCGCATTGCTGAAAATCAGTTCGGCAAAATTCGATTCCGAAGGCTCAACCGGCGACTCATCCTTGAGCAGCTTTTCACGCAGCGCGTTCAATTCCTGCTGGATGAATTTTGTGCCCCGTTCGGCAGTTAAATCGTACGATTCCAGAAATTCTTTAAAACGCCTGTCTTTCTGCAGTTCGTGGACGGGCGGCAGCTGCCGCAAATATTGCTTCATCGCAAATCCCCCATTCTTTTCATTTCCCCGTCCATCGCCGCTGGTCCTCATCACGCGCCGTGAATCCGAGCCCGTCAAGCAATTCCAGAAGCGGGATCAGGTATTTCCGCGAGAGATCCAGAGAATCTTTTGCTTCTTTCAAACCGAATGCCTCTCCAGTATCCTGCTTAAGTTTCGCGATTGCCTCTTCCACGGCCTGTCGGTGAACCAGTGTATCCGCCTGCAGCCGGAGAGCCTGCCCCGTCTCCAGCAAATACTGGGTCAAATCCGAAATTTCGTTTTTCGGGATCGGCGTCCCTTCGAAATAGTCATCCCATTTCTTCACCTGGATCCCGTCTTTTTCGAGCGCAGCAATGATTCCTTCCATCCGTACTTTCCATTGTTTCGGCAAATGCGGATTGAAACCGCCAAGCGCCAAAAATTGGCCGCTCTTCTTCAAATCCCCTTGTTCAATCAAAGCATTCAGGCTGAAATCAATAAGAGCTTTCGGATAAGCGGAGCTGAGCGGCTGGCTCAATTCCGCCTTGCTGATTCCTGCACGCATCGGGTAATCAGTGTGATACGTTTCAAGACGCGAAGTGATTTCATCTTTGATTCGTGAAAAAGTTTTCGCCAGGATGAATTTCTGCGAACCCACTTCCAAGAAGCTTCCGTTTTCCAGCCCATTCGCCAGTGTTTCTTTCAGGACCGGTTCATCAAGAGACGTCTGCTGGATGAGCTGCTGCAGATCCAGCAGGATATTTTTCGCCAATGCTTCTTCAACAAGGTCTGCCGGCGTTCCCTGCATCACATTCTGCAGCATCTCAACCGTTTCCTGGCCGAAGCGGTATTTGCCGCCTTTCGGCTGGATCACCCAGCCGCCGCCAAGCGTTTCGACAGGTGTCGGCCGCCGCAGGATAAACCGGTCGCCGCGCCGCACCACAATTTCTTCACCAAGCCTGATCTGGCACAGCACTTCCTCGTCCGTGCGTTCCAGCTCGTTGCGGTCAAAAAAGACGATCTTGCCCATCACTTCGGACGTCCCCACATGCACTTTCACCGGCGCCCGCTGCTTGAGGGGTGAGAACGCGCCACTTGTAACATTCAATGCGACGTCGATCGTATCCGTCACCAGAAAATGATCGGACGCCACCAGCACATCGCCCCGCAGCACTTCATTCTTCTCGATGCCGCCGAGATTCACCGCTGTCCGCTGCCCTGCCCGCGCTTCTTCCTGCTCTTCGTGGTGGACCTGGATCTGGCGCGCTTTCACTTTCAGTCCTTTCGGCAATAAAGTCAACTGCGCCCCCTTTTGAACCGCTCCTTCGTAAATCGTTCCGCGGACGACCGTGCCCTGTCCCTGAACCGTAAACACCTGATCGATCGGCAGACGGAATGACCCGTAAGCGTCACGGAACTTCACCTCTTTCAGACTGTCGATGATCGTTGATTTCAATTTGTCCACGCCGGTTCCCGATAAACTGTCGACGAGTACATACGGTGCGTTTTCAAAAATCGTACCTTCCAGCCGCTCCTGAATATCTTCCTGAACTAGCTCCAGCATGATTTCATCCACACGGTCGATTTTAGTGATGGCCACGATGCAATGTTCGACACCCAGAAACTGCAGAATTTCCAGATGCTCCTCGGTTTGCGGCATGACCCCTTCATCCGCCGCAATGACGAGCACTACCAGATCAATGCCCGCCACACCCGCGATCATCTGGCGGATAAAACGCTCGTGCCCCGGCACATCGATGATCGACAATTGCGTCCCGTCTTCTGTCTGGAGCGGCGCGTAGCCCGGTTCAATCGAGATGCCCCGCTCCTTTTCTTCCTTCAGGCGGTCCGTGTCCACATTCGTCAGCGCTTTCGTCAGCGACGTTTTGCCGTGGTCGATATGGCCGGCCATGCCGACCGTATAATAAGTCTTTTCCATGTGCTCACCCGTCTTCTCTTTTGGTCATAACCTAACTTTAAGCTTCCATTAGAATCGTTTCAAGCGCAGCGCTCCAAACTGCTTTCTTGCGGAACAGCGATTTTCCCTATACAATTAAAATCGCTTACTCATTACGGGGTTGGCTGAGTGACTGGTGTCTTCCTGGGTCTTCAAAACCCTGAGGGACCTGCGTGCCAGGTCCGGTGGGTTCGATTCCCACACGATCCCGCCAATACATAGAAGAAAAGCGACGGCATCCGTTTAGCCCCGAAAGGCATAAGACGGGCCAACGTAGTGGCGCTTTTTGCCACGCAGTTGGACTGACTTATGACCGAAGAGCTGGGTCGCCGGAGTCTGGACA
>NZ_JRGN01000355.1 GCF_000775575.1 Planococcus sp. CAU13 | reverse complement strand
TATAGTTTTTCGTTTCTATCTTACGGTTTGCCATTCTATCCTAATTTCAACACCTGATCTGCAAAACTGCTTCTTTAAGTCGCATCAGATTTCTGTGAAAAGCAGTCTGCAGCGCAAGACGCAACCGCCGCAGTGCTGACTATTTCCCCAAGTAAAAACGCCATACGTCAACAACTACGATTTTTATTCCTGATAACCCCGAATCTTTTATTGTTACAAATAGGTAAAATTTATTAAATTATCAAATATTAATCATCGGCGAACAGTGTTTTAGTATAATAAATAAGATTCACAAACTATGCAAAGGGAGCTGGAAGAATGTCAATGTACAGAAAATTGGCGATGGTGCTTACGGCACTGGTATTGGCTTTAGGCGGTTTGTTTACGGCAGGCGCAGCGGATGCAGCGAAGCCGGATAAAGGGAATAAATTGAAGCCAGTCGATGTATCGCTTCGCATTTTGGGAACGACGGATTTGCATACGAACTTCATGAATTATGATTATTATCAGGACAAGGTGTCGAATGAGCTGGGGCTCGCGAAAACGGGTGTATTAATAGAAGAAGCCCGGACGGAAAATCCGAATAGCCTCTTGTTCGATAACGGTGATTTGATCCAAGGGACACCATTTGGCGCGTATAAAGTGTCGGTCGATCCGCTCGAAGAAGGGGAACTGCACCCCGCACTTGCGGCTTTGGAGTCACTCAATTTCGATGCATCGACACTGGGCAACCACGAGTTCAACTTCGGCCTTGATTATTTGGATGAAGTCCTGGATGATGCACCGTTTCCGGTGTTGAACGCGAACGTTTTGGACGCGGCAACGGGCGAGAACAAATACCTGCCTTACACGGTCATCGACAAAGAAGTGGTAGATCAGATGGGCAGAACACGCACGGTGCAAGTCGGCGTGATTGGTGTTGTAGCACCGAAAATCATGCAATGGGACCGTACGCATCTTGAAGGCAAAGTCATTGCGGAAGATGCAGTGCAGTCAGTGGAGAAATTCATCCCGCAAATGAAAGCGGAAGGGGCGGACGTGATTGTTGTTCTTTCGCATTCAGGAATTGGCGATGCAACGCATGAAATCGGTGAAGAAGATGTAACGTACCAGATTTCAGAAATTGATGGTGTAGATGCGATCATCACCGGCCACGATCATAACGTTTTCCCTGGGGCATATGGCGATTTGCCGAATGTCGATCAGGAAAAAGGTACGATCAACGGCACGCCGGTTGTCATGGCGGGCAATTTCGGCAGCCACCTGGGCGTCATTGATTTGACATTGAGTCCGCGTGCGAACGGCAAGCGCTGGGTTGTGAATACGGGGAAAGCGGAGCTGCGTGAAATCGATTCAACGACTGGCGAAGTTGCTGAAGAGGTAGTGGCGGCAGTGAAGGAAGCGCATGAAGGAACAATAGAATACGTCAATACACCGGTAGCTGAAACAACAGCGCCAATCAACAGCTATTTTGCATTAGTGAACGATGATCCATCAATTCAATTGGTCAATAACGCACAGACCTGGTACGTCGGGCAGCAAGTGGCCGGCACAGTCAATGAAGACCTGCCGATTCTTTCCGCAGCGGCACCATTCAAGGCGGGCGGACGTAACGGCGGCGATTACTACACGAATATTGCTGCCGGTGAAATCGCCATCAAGAACGTCGCGGATCTGTATGTCTTCGACAATACTTTATTCGCGTTGAAGATGACGGGAGCGGACGTTCAGGAATGGCTTGAAATGTCAGCTGGCCAGTTCAATCGGATTGATCCGAATGCAACAGGCGAGCAGCAATTGGTCAATAACGATTTCCGTACGTATAATTTTGATGTCATTGACGGCGTGACGTATGAAATCGACGTGACGGAGCCGGCGAAATACGATACGGGCGGCGTTCTGATCAACGAAGGTGCGAACCGCATCAAGAACCTTTCGTATGAAGGGGCACCAATTGATCCGAACCAGGAATTCCTGGTGGTAACGAATAATTACCGGGCAAGCGGTAATTTCCCTGGTGTGGTCAATGCAACGGAAGTGGTCGACTATGCGTATGAGAACCGCCAAGTGGTCATCGACTATCTGGAGGGGCTTGGCACGATCGATCCAACGGCCGACAATAACTGGACATTTGCACCGATTGCCGGCGACCAGTCGATCGTGTTCGAGACTTCGAACAATGCGCGCGATATGATTCCGGCCGATAGCGGTATCACATATATTGCGCCGACTGCGAACGGTTTTGCGGAGTATGGGATTGCGATAGATTAATAAATAATGATTGAATGAGAGTCCATCCGTGGGTTGCGGATGGGCTTTTTTGTGTTTTTTTTTGAGAATGAATTAAGAGACTACTAAAAGTCGCAACGGCGCTTTGGAACAGCTGGAGGCGTAGGTGGGGAAAGGTAGAGTCTGAGGAGGGGAGGTTTTGGAGCTGGCATACTGGGAGTATGTAGCCTCTGCACCTCTTATTAAGAGTGAAGCATTCCTGACTTATGATTTTGCGAAGGTATCTTATAGTTTTT
>NZ_JRGN01000349.1 GCF_000775575.1 Planococcus sp. CAU13 | reverse complement strand
TGCCGATCATAAACGTCGAAATCGCTGTTTTTCATTGTCCGGCTGAAGCTGTCAGCAATCAAAATAATGAAAAACCCGCAGATTTCGTATAAATCTACGGGTAAAACGCTAAAATCTATTCGATTTCCTCCAATAAATACCCGGCCGCACGCATATTGTGGATCGCCTCTTCCAGAATCGCGACGTTCGGAGCGGTGATGGTGTGGAGGTGCAGGCCGCCGGTCAGTTCCAGCAGGTAGCTGGCGCCGGTTTCGCGGATGCGCTGCATGAACGCATCAACATCGCTGCGGGATGACACGTGGATGCCCGCTGTCAGTTCGCCGTAAACAGGATGCTCGATCGTCACATCTTTGACGGTGACTCCGGCGTCGACAAGCACGTATAATTCATTTTCGGTATCTTCCGGTTTGTGGTGACAGGCCAGCACTCGGTAGATGTCGTCTGCGCCGGTTTCGCGCAAATACAGATAGCCCTGGCTGGTGGCGAGGATCGGTTCGCCTTTCGCTTTCAAAAGCGTCATATCTCCGACGATGACCTGGCGTGACACGCCGGTGAGCGCTGCCAGCTCTCCGCCTTTCAATGGTTCCGTAGTCGTTTTCAGTTTGTCCAGCAGCATCTGCCGGCGCTGTTCTCCTAAAATTTTCTGCACGAGAATCCCCCGTTTCATTTCATCATGGATCCATTTTACCACGGGGCGATTGCCAGCGGGTTTATTTCGTCTAAAGGGCCTGGATATGCTATAATCAGAGAGTTGAATTGAAGGAGCGAATTGATATGTACGATTACATAAAAGGGCGGGTTACGCGAGTGACGCCTGAGTATTTAGTGGTGGAGCAACAGGGAATCGGCTGGCGGATTTTTGCGCCGAATCCTTATTCGTTCGGTGAAGATGAGCTGCAGGTTTTCCTGCATCATCACGTGCGTGAAGATGCTCAGCTGCTGTTCGGATTTCCGACGCTTGAGCAGCGCGAACTTTTCCGCAAGCTGATTTCGGTGTCCGGCATCGGTCCGAAAGGCGCTTTGGCGATTCTTGCTAGCGGCCAGCCGCAGCACGTCATTGAGGCGATCGAGCGGGAAGATGAGTCGTATCTCGTCAAATTCCCGGGCGTCGGCAAGAAGACGGCGCGCCAGATGATCCTCGATCTGAAAGGCAAGCTGGCGGAATTCTTCGGCGACCCGTTTGAAGACAATGAAGAACTGGGCGGCCTCCTGACAGCCGAAGACAATGAACTCGAAGAGGCGATGCTCGCTCTCGGCGCACTGGGTTATTCGGAACGCGAAATCAATAAAGTCAAACCGATGCTCAAGGATCTGGATCTGAACACAGAGGGTTATATGAAGAAGGCATTGCAATTATTGCTGAAGCAGAATTAATTAACAGATACACATAAATAGAAATGCGATATAAACAAAAAAGGAGGTGCAGACCATGGAAGAACGGGTGATTGGAAGCGAGATTTCGGAATTCGATGAGCGTTTTGAGCAGTCATTGCGCCCGCAATACCTGGCCCAGTACATCGGGCAGCAGAAAGTGAAGCATAATCTTGAAATTTTCATCGAAGCGGCGAAAATGCGTGAGGAAAGCCTGGACCATGTGCTGCTCTACGGGCCTCCGGGACTCGGCAAGACGACGCTTGCCGCCGTCATCGCCAACGAAATGGCAGTCGGCGTCAAGATGACGAGCGGTCCGGCGATTGAACGGCCGGGAGACCTCGCGGCAATCGTGTCTTCGCTGGAACCGGGCGATGTGCTGTTCATCGATGAAATTCATCGCCTCAACCGGTCGATCGAAGAAGTGCTGTATCCAGCGATGGAAGATTTCTGCCTTGACATCGTCGTCGGCAAAGGACCGACGGCGCGTTCTGTGCGCCTTGATTTGCCGCCGTTTACACTGATCGGCGCCACTACGCGCGCAGGCGCACTGTCTGCTCCGCTGCGAGACCGGTTCGGTGTGCTCGCAAGGCTCGATTATTACGACACCGACGCGTTGACACAAATCGTCATCCGCAGCTCGAAACTGTTCGAAGCGGACATTGATCCGAACGCCGCTGTTGAAATTGCGCGCCGTTCGCGCGGCACACCGCGTATCGCGAACCGCCTGCTGAAGCGGGTGCGCGATTACGCGATGGTGCGCGGAACGGGCTCGATCACGATGGAAATGGCGAATCAGGCGCTTGAAATGCTGCAGGTCGATCCACTTGGCCTCGACCACATCGACCATAAATTGATCACCGGCATGATTTCGCGGTTCCGCGGAGGTCCCGTCGGACTCGATACGATTGCGGCAAGCATCGGCGAGGAATCGACGACGATCGAAGACGTCTACGAGCCGTATCTGCTGCAGATCGGTTTTATCCAGCGCACCCCAAGAGGGCGCACCGTAACTGCCACAGCCTATGAACACTTTAAAATGGAGATGCCTGAATGACAAAAACTACTCAACAACCCAATACGCTTAACGTTAATGATTTTGATTTTGACCTGCCGGAAGAATTGATTGCGCAGACACCTTTGCTTGACCGCACCTCAAGCCGGCTTTTGGTCATGAATAAAGAAACGGGCGACACCGAGCACAAACATTTCCGCGACATCCTCGATTACCTGCACGAAGGCGACACGCTTGTTTTGAACGATACACGCGTTCTGCCGGCGCGCCTCATGGGCGTCAAGGAAGAAACCGGTGCCAATATCGAAGTGCTTCTATTGAAACAAATCGAAGATGACGTGTGGGAAACGCTCGTCAAACCGGCGAAAAAAGTGAAAGTCGGCACAGTCGTAAGTTTCGGTGAAGGGCTGCTGCGTGCTGAATGCACCGGCATCCTGGACCACGGCGGGCGCCATTTCAAGATGATCTATGACGGGATTTTCTATGAAATCCTCGAAGGGCTTGGTGAAATGCCGCTGCCGCCTTATATCCGCGAAAAGCTGGATGATCAGGACCGCTACCAAACCGTGTTCGCGAAAGAACGCGGCAGCGCGGCGGCACCGACGGCGGGCCTTCATTTCACGGATGAGCTGCTTGAAAAGATTAAAGCTAAAGGCGTCAATATCGCCTTTATTACATTACATGTCGGCCTTGGAACATTCCGCCCGGTATCGGTCGAGTCGATCAAAGACCACGAAATGCACGCCGAATTTTACCGCATCACGAAAGAAACGGCAGAACTCATCAACCGGACGAAAGCGAGTGGCGGCCGCGTCATTTCAGTCGGCACCACGTCGACCCGTACGCTTGAATCCGTCGCGAATAAATTCGGCGGCGAGCTGCAGGAAGACAGCGGCTGGACGGATATTTTCATCTTTCCGGGTTACAAATTCAAGGCGATTGACGGTCTCATCACGAATTTCCACTTGCCGAAATCGACACTGGTGATGCTCGTGAGTGCCTTGTCGAACCGTGACCAAATTTTGAAAACATACAACGAAGCAGTTAATGAACGCTACCGGTTCTTCAGTTTTGGAGACGCCATGTTCATTGAACCACCGAAAAAGGAGACTCATCATGACTGAAGCAATCCGTTATGAACACATAAAAACATGCAGACAGACCGGCGCGCGCCTTGGAATTGTCCACACGCCGCACGGCTCATTTGAAACACCGGCGTTTATGCCGGTGGGCACACAGGCGACCGTCAAAACGATGTCCCCGGAAGAATTGAAAGCGATGAATGCCGGCATTATCCTCAGCAATACGTACCATTTATGGCTGCGCCCCGGCAATGACGTCATCAAGGAAGCGGGCGGCCTACACAAATTCATGAACTGGGACCGTCCGATTCTGACGGATTCCGGCGGTTTCCAGGTGTTCTCGCTGAGCGAATTCCGTAACATCAAAGAAGAAGGCGTCCATTTCCGCAATCATATGAACGGCGACAAACTGTTCCTGAGCCCGGAAAAAGCAATGGAAATCCAGAACGACCTCGGCTCTGACATTATGATGGCGTTTGACGAATGCCCGCCGTACCCGGCAACGCACGAATACATGAAATCAAGCGTCGAGCGCACATCGCGCTGGGCGGAACGCTGCCTCGAAGCGCATGCGCGCCCGCAGGACCAGGGATTGTTCGGCATCATTCAGGGCGGCGAGTTTGAAGACCTGCGCAAACAAAGTGCGCGGGATCTTGTGTCACTCGGTTTCCCGGGCTATGCAATCGGCGGACTTTCTGTCGGTGAACCGAAAGATGTCATGAACCGCGCACTTGAATTTACGACTCCCCTGATGCCGGCGGATAAACCCCGTTACCTGATGGGCGTCGGTTCACCGGATTCACTGATTGACGGAGCAATACGCGGCGTCGATATGTTCGACTGCGTATTGCCGACCCGCATTGCGCGGAATGGTACTTTGATGACGAGCACAGGCCGCATGAATATTAAAAACGCTGTTTTCAAACGCGATTTCCGTCCGATTGATGAGAAATGCGATTGCTATACATGCAAAAATTACAGTCGCGCCTATGTGAATCATTTAATTCGCGCAGATGAAACGTTCGGATTGCGACTTACCAGTTATCATAACCTGCAATTTCTGTTAAACTTAATGGAACAGGTGCGCCAAGCGATTCGTGAGGACCGCCTGGGAGATTTCCGCGAAGAGTTTTTTGAGGCATACGGCTTTAATAAACCGAACGCAAAGAATTTCTGATGACACAGATAGAGAGTGAAAGGGGGAATATGTAAAATGGAAACTTTAGTTGCTTTATCACCTTTACTTCTAATGTTCGTTTTGATGTGGTTCTTTATTATCCGCCCAGCACAGAAACGCCAGAAGGCTACGGCCAATATGCAGTCTGAGCTAAGACGCGGCGATCGTGTTGTTACGATCGGAGGACTTCATGGCCAGGTTGACGCTGTTGATGATACGACAATCTACATCACAGTGGCAGACGGCACTCGTTTGCAGTTCGAACGCCAGGCAATCGCCCGCGTTGTGGACCAAGCGAAAACAACAATCTAACAAATCTTCGCCTTCGAACTGAAGGCGATTTTTTTTAGAGATAATTCACGGAGTGTTCAAACAAATCAACCAAACCAAAGAGGGAAAACATATGCCGAAATATACAGAGCAATATGACGTCGTATTGCCGTTCCTGCAAAGTAAATGTGAGGAATTCCAGTTTTCTGATTACGACACATTTACTCCTGAAGATATTTGGCAATACCTGATCAAAAAGAAGTGGCGAAAAAAAGACATCGGGGACATGTCGCTCCATGAAATGGTCAACGAAATCATGGAAATGCGGGCTTCCGAATTTGTCGCCTTTCACCAGATAGAAGGCTTTAAAGGAGACAATTGGTTTTCCGGCGGGAACTCCGATGATCTCGAACAGCTGCTTCGGCCCACCCAGAAAAAGACAAAATGAATTTGACACGCAAAGGCGCGTGTTTCATAATGAAGTTGCTGTGTTTTGGATATTGAGGAGGAACTATACATATGAAAGCAAGAGGTCGTATAATAGCCTTTTTCTTACTGGTCATTGTACTGATAGGAATGATTGGCACCACAAGTTTACCGATCGCGAAAGACATCAAATTGGGATTGGATCTGCAGGGCGGCTTTGAAGTGCTCTATGAAGTGCAGCCGCTCGACGGCGGTCCGGAAATAACGAACGCGATCCTGTCCGACACCACCGATGCGCTGACGAACCGCATCAACGTCCTCGGTGTCAGCGAGCCGGTCATCCAGATCGAAGGAGATGACCGCATACGCGTGCAGCTGGCCGGCATCGAAGACCAGACTGAAGCACGGGAGCTCCTGTCGACGGAGGCGAACCTGACTTTCCGGGATGCTGACGATAATCTGCTGATGGATGGTTCTGACCTTGTGGAAGGCGGAGCCACCGGTACTTTTGATGAAAATGGCCGTCCAATCGTGTCGCTTGAATTGAAGGATCCCGGCCAGTTCGCTGACTTAACGGGTGAAATCATGCAGCGTCCACCGGGTGAAAACGTTCTCGTCATCTGGATGGACTTTGAAGAAGGTGTTGATTCCTATCGGGAAGAAGCCCTGAAAGCGGATCCGAAATTCGTTTCGGCTCCAAGTGTTACACAGCGCATCAATTCACCAAGCGTCCAGATCACCGGCTCATTCACTGTAGAGGAAACCCAGAACTTTGCAGGAATCCTGAATGCAGGGGCGCTGCCGGTTCAATTGGAAGAGATCTACTCCACTTCCGTCGGAGCCCAGTTCGGTGAAGAAGCGCTTGATAAAACTACTTTTGCGGCAGCTGTCGGAATTGGGCTTGTGCTCTTGTTCATGCTCATTTTCTACCGCTTCCCTGGAGCTATTGCAGTTGTCACGTTATCTGCATATGTCTACCTGATCCTGCTGATTTTCAATTGGATCGGCGGCGTGCTGACATTGCCGGGTATTGCAGCAATCATGCTGGGTGTCGGGATGGCGGTTGATGCCAATATCATCACGTACGAACGCATCCGTGAGGAGCTGCGTACAGGGAAATCCGTCAAAGAATCCTTCCAGATCGGAGCCCGTTCCGCGTTCTCGGCGATTCTGGATGCCAACGTGACGACGCTCCTTGCGGCAGGCGTATTGTTCTATTTCGGAACAAGTTCCGTAAAAGGATTTGCGACTTTATTGATCATCTCGATTCTTTCCAGTTTCCTGACAGCTGTATGGGGATCACGCCTGCTGCTCGGCCTTTGGGTCAACAGCGGTGTGCTGGACAATAAACCCGGATGGTTCGGCTTAAAACCGGATAAAATCCATTCACCTGCTGAAGAGAAAAAAATCACCGATTTGACGACGCCGTTCGACCGCTTTGATTTTGCGGGCAACCGCAATAAATTCTTTGCCGCGTCATTGGCATTGATAGCAGCCGGCGGCATCATCATCGGGATATTCCAGTTAAACCTTGGCATTGATTTTGCAGGGGGCACCCGGGTTGAAGTAACTTCCGAATCACCTCTCACGCAGCAGGAAGTGGAAGAGTTTCTGGAAGAGGCAGGATTCCCTTCTGAAAACGTAGTTATTTCAGGAGATGCATCCAATATCGGTGTAGCCCGTTACACGGATGATTTCTCACAGGAACAAATCGACGAATTAACACAGGCGGCGTCAGAAGAGTTTGGCCAGGTGCCGAACGTTTCCACGGTATCGAACCAGGTTTCCATTGAACTTGCGCAAAACGCATTGTATGCCCTTGCCATCGCTGCAGTCGGCATCATCATCTATGTGGCGTTCCGTTTCGAATGGCGCATGGGTGTAGCTTCCGTTGTCGCTTTGCTGCATGACGCGTTCTTCATAATCGCAGTGTTCAGCCTGCTGCGCCTTGAAGTGGACATCACCTTCATCGCCGCAGTATTGACGATCGTCGGTTATTCGATTAACGATACGATTGTCACATTTGACCGCATACGTGAAAATTTAAAAAACATGAAGAAAGTCGAGACCGTCGAGCAATTGGAAAATGTGGTCAACGTCTCACTTCGCCAGACGCTCGTCCGTTCAATCAACACTGTCATGACCGTATTGCTGGTCGTCGTTGCGCTGTTGATCTTCGGTGCACCGTCGATCACGAACTTCTCGATTGCACTTCTGATCGGTTTGATTGCCGGTACCTATTCATCCATCTTCATCGCCGCCCAGTTATGGCTGGTGCTGAAGAAGAAGGAATTGCTTAAAAAAGGGCCAATCGATATCGAAGCACAGGAACAGAAAAACAAATGGGGTTCTGATGAGCCTGTAGTCTAAGTTTATAAAGGAAATGGAACAGGGTATAGTAAAAACGACCCTGTTCCATTTTTTTATTTACTGAAAGGAGTTGGCCAAATTGAAAATGCAATGGCTCATATTGCTTGCACTCATTTTTGCAGTCATCATCGCAGTTTTCGCTGTCGTCAACGTGGACGCTGTGCCGGTCGATTATATTTTCGGCCAGGCGGAATTCCCGCTGATTCTGGTCATTCTTGCTTCGGCCCTGCTTGGATTCCTGCTGAGCGGAGTAGTGGCGATTGCGCGAACCTATTCGCTTCAGCGCAAAGTCAAAGCGCTCCAAAAGGAGATGGCGGTCAAGGAATCGCTGATTGCCACACAGCAAAATGAAATTGCCGAGTATCAGCAGGCGGGCGTCATACCGGAAGCGCAAATCGTCACAAGTGAAGAAAAGCCTGTGTCCACGCGGACGGATGAATATCGCGACAATCAAAAAGACCAATTGTAAAAGAAACCTTTCGGCATTTGCGCCGAAAGGTTTTTGTCTGCCATCATTTCTTGTATAATGGGCTGTGAGGAAGTGAATGATATGATAGAATCCAAAAAAAGATGGCGGCTGACAGAGCCCGATGAAGAAGCTGTACGGGAAATTCAGCAGCAATTATCCCTTTCTTCCGTGCTGGCGAAAATCCTTGTAACCCGAGGCGTCCGCACTGCCGAAGAAGCCCGAGCATTTATGGCGACGGATGTTTCTGCCATACATAACCCTTATTTGATGAAAGACATGGATAAAGCTGTGGCACGCATCCGCAGCGCAGTGGAAAATCAGGAAAAAATAATCGTATATGGTGACTATGATGCGGACGGTGTGACGAGCACCGCCGTCATGATGACCGTTTTGCAGGATTTGGGAGCCGATGTTTCATTCATGATCCCAAATCGTTTTAAACATGGTTACGGGCCGAATAAAGAATTATTCCAGCAGGCGCACGATAAAGGTGCGAAACTGATCGTAACGGTCGATAACGGCATTTCGGGCATTGAACCCGTCGATTTTGCGGTCGGCCTTGGCATGGACGTCATCATCAGCGATCACCATGATATCGGCGATGAATTGCCGAATGCACTGGCAATCATCCATCCGCGCCACCCGGAAGGAAATTATCCGTTCGGGGAACTGGCGGGCGTCGGTGTTGCGTTCAAAATGGCGCACGCGCTATATGAAGAAATGCCGGATCATCTGCTGGAGCTTGTTGCCATCGGTACCATCGCGGATCTTGTGCCGATGCACGGCGAAAACCGGGTTCTGGTGAAAGAGGGGCTGCAGGCGCTGCGCGATACGCCGCGTCCCGCAATCGGCGCTCTGGCGGAAGTGGCCGGCGTCAAACAGCAGGAAATCAATGAAGAAACAATCGGCTTCATGTTCGGGCCGCGCATCAACGCCATCGGACGCCTGCAGGACGCCGACCCGGCAGTGGACATGCTGCTGACGGAAGACGCTGCCCAGGCGCGTTCTCTGGCGGACGGTCTGGATGTGCTCAATAAAGAACGCCAGTCAATCGTCAAACAGATCGCTGACGAAGCGACAGCCCAGGTGGAGTCGCAGTATCCGGATGGGCCGCCGCATGTCATCATCGTTGCACAGCAAGGCTGGAATCCGGGTGTCGTCGGAATCGTGGCATCGAAACTGGTCGAGAAATACTACCGTCCGGCCATCGTCCTGGCGCTGGACCCGAAAACGGGCAAGGCAAAAGGATCGGCGCGCAGCATCGAAGGCTTCCATTTATATAACGAACTGGCTGAAAACCGCGACATCCTGCCGGCATTCGGCGGACACCCGATGGCTGCCGGCATGACACTTGAAGCCGCCGATGTAGCGGAGCTTCGTGAGCGGCTGAACCGCCAGGCTGAAACTTGTCTGACGGCGGAAGACCTCGTGCCGGTCGTCGATATCGACATACCGGTGGAACTTGAGGAAATCAATACCGAAACCATAGAATCGATGCGCTTTCTCGCACCGTTCGGCATGGGCTTTGCCAAGCCGAAATTCTATATCCAGGGTGTCAAAGTGGCCTCCATCCGCAAAATCGGAGCGGCACAGAATCACCTGAAAGTGGAATTGGCGTCGGCCGGGGCATCTCTTGACGCCGTCGGTTTCGGAATCGGCGAAATCGGTGATCAATTGACGCCGGATGTATTGATTGATGTCATCGGTGATTTGCAGATCAATGAATGGAATGGCCGCAAAAAAGCACAGATGCTCATTGAAGATATCCGCACCGACCAGTGGCAGCTGTTTGATATCCGCGGCATCCGCCAGGTTTCGCGCTGGTCAAAACTGATACCGGAAAGGGATCAGGTATATCTGGCGTTCAATCCAGAAACCTTGGCTGTCTTCAGGACGCTGATCCAGCATCCGATCCATACGATTGAAACTCTCAAAGAAACAGCGGGATGCAAACACCACCTTGTGCTGCTCGACCTGCCGGAATCCGAAGAGCAACTGGAGAGCGTTTTGAAAGAACTGAATCCGAAACGCATCTACGCGCATTTCTATGCCAAGGAATCGCAGTATTTCGAGCAGATTCCGACGCGCGATCAATTTGCATGGCTCTTTTCTTTCATTAAAAAAAGAGGCTCATTCGATTTCAAGAAACATTGCGACGAACTTGCGAAACATAAAGGCTGGACACGGGATTCATTATTTTTCATGTTGCAGGTGTTTTTTGAACTCGGTTTTGTTACACTTAACAATGGACTTACAGAGATTGCGGAATCTCCGGGCAAACGCGATCTGGCGGAAGCGCCGAGCTACAAGAAGCGTGAGCACCAGATTGCCCTGGAACAGAAACTTCTGTATGCATCTTATCGGGACTTAAAAGAGTGGTTTGACGCGAAAGTGTCTGCCAAGGAGGAACAGGTATGGATTTAAAAGAGTATATTACGATAGTTGAAGACTGGCCAAAACCGGGAATCCGTTTCAAGGACATCACGTCTCTGATGGATAACGGCGAAGCCTATAAATATGCGACCGACCAGATTGTCGAATATGCGAAACAAGTGGACGCAGACATCATCGTCGGACCGGAAGCACGCGGATTCATCATCGGCTGCCCGGTCGCCTATGCACTCGGTCTCGGTTTTGCACCGGTCCGCAAAGAAGGTAAATTGCCGCGTGAAGTGATCCGTGCGGAATACGGCCTGGAATACGGCAAGGACGTGCTGACGATGCACAAGGATGCCATCAAACCGGGGCAGCGCGTATTGATCACCGATGATTTGCTTGCTACCGGCGGAACAATCGAAGCAACAATCAATCTTGTGGAACAGCTTGGCGGAATCGTTGCCGGCTGCGCATTCCTGATTGAGTTGACGTATTTGGACGGCCGTGAAAAATTGAACGGCTATGATGTTTGTACATTATTGAAATATTGATGGAGTAAAGACGGCCCGGAGCGCAGATTGCGTTTTGGACCGTTTTTTTGTTTGTGGTGAGGAAGTAAGGGAACACTGCGGCTGGAAATATTTTCTTCAAAGTTTTGATTAATATTTTTATTTCAATCAAGCAGAGATTTATGCGCGGGAGAGGAAAGTTTGTGCGCGGGAAACGATGATTTATGCGCGGAAAGCGACCCGTTGTGCGCAAGAAGGTAATTATTTGATGTTTTAACACACGGCCGAAACGGAATAAACATAAAGAATTTATTTATGTAAAATATTTCCTTGAGGATTAATTTCATCTCTGCACATCTAAAAAAGAATGTTTTATTCCTGAGCGGGTATGGAATGAAAAAGCGAATATGAAGAGGTGCTGACATGCTGAAGTGGGACGACAATCATTATCCGATTAATAATGGCCGGCTGATCGAAGGGCTGCTGGAATCGAATGAGACGCTCGAAACGATTATAAAAGAGACACAGAATTTATTCGCAGAAATCCGGCAGCCCGTGCGCCCAAAAAGCGGCAGCCGAAGCAGGACATTACTGGAGCGTTTATGGGCACCGATTTCCGAAGAGTTTGTTGCTGAAGATGTAACCGAAATCGGATTTCAAGCAGACGGCCACAACATTTACCCCGCCTGGAAAGATGAACTCGACCGCCAGTACGACCGGCTGCAGGAAGTGGCCCCGCGATTCGTCCCGGTGACGAATTTCGGCGCGCGCGGCGACGGCAAGACCGATTCGACCGAAGCGTTTCAAAAAGCGTTCGGCACGGGCGGCCGGCGGATTTATGTACCGGAAGGCGTCTACATAGTGAGGGGTCTGAAGCTTCCGTCGTGGACGCGACTCGTCGGAGCGGGAAAAGGCAAAACGATCATCCGGCTGCACGACGGCGCGCCGAGGCGCAGAACGCTGCTCACCAATAATAATCCGCTCACCGGCAACCGCAATATTTCGGTGGAAAGTCTGACGCTCGACTGGAATATGGAGCGGCTGGACGCCAATAAAAAATCGGCGAGCGGCAATAATCTGTCGAGCTGTCTGACATTTATGAAAGTGATGTACGGCTGGGTGAAAGATGTCGAAGCGCTCAATCCCGGGCTTCACTGCTTTGATATTTCCTCCACATTCTACAGCTATGCAGGAGACGGCACAAAGGCAAAAGGCGGCAGCAGCTATGTCTGGCTCGACCGGGTCACGGGATCCGGTTTTGGCGACGATGGGGTGACAACGCATCACAGCGACCATATCTTCATATCGAACAGCCATTTCTGCGATCCGGGCGGGCGATCCCATAAAAGGGGCTTCTCGAACTCGAACGGCTTTGAAATTGATGACGGTTCGCGGCATGTATGGCTCGCCAACAACTCGAGCAGCCGCTGTTTCGGCGGAGTGGAGATCAAAGCGCATGCCACATCTTCTGCAGCTGCGGGCGTCCATATTTCCGGTCATCTGTCGGTGAACGATAACCGCGCATTCAATTTCCGCCATATCGGCCACCATCAGCCGGGCGATGCGGAATCGCTGTCGGCGTATAATATAACTGCGCAAAGGCTGGTAGCGATTCATCCGATAAGGACAGAGCTATACCAGGAATCTTCTCCTCGCGCATTGGTTGTCTCCGGCTACCGCAATGTGGCGATAAACCAGTTTTTATTCGCAGGGGATCCGAATTATGATTACCGGGGGCAGACAGCGGCGTCGATTCAGTTTCGCGCCGGAAATGTCGCGCTGGCAAACGGCCGGATACAGGGATTCAAAAATGCGGCAACGGACATTTCAGTCTCATCGGGCGAGAAAAATGTGCGCAATGTGCTGGTGAGAAATGTTTACTCCTATAATTCCGCAACTGAGCTCATTCGGTTGGGTGCAGATGACTCAACCATAAAGCTCGAACAGATGGTGAAAGCGGAAAGAGCATAGATTATGCCCAGTTTCGTTGTGATTCTCCATATTTGCCAGTTCCTGTTAGAAGTTTCCGTTTTATTGCTTCAGTACAGGTGAACCGGCTTTACAAGTTGCCCTAATGTTTTCTATAATATACAGATATACTTTTCGAAAAAAGAGGAGCAAGGTGGGCAATTATGGCGAAAGACCAAGTTAAGACAGCTGAAGTTGTATTTGATATTGTCGCTTCGTATATGAACAAAGAAAATGTTGAAATGATCCGAAGAGCATATCATGTAGCATATGATGCCCATATGGGACAATTCCGCAAATCCGGTGAGCCATATATCGTTCATCCGGTACAGGTTGCCGGGATTCTCGCAGAACTGGAAATGGATCCCGCTACAGTGGCAGCTGGTTTTTTGCACGATGTCGTGGAAGATACGACAGTCAGCCGGGAAGACATCGTCCGTGAATTTGATGAAGAAGTCGCTTTGCTCGTCGATGGCGTAACGAAGCTCAGCAAGATCAAATACATGTCGAAAGAAGAGCAGCAGGCGGAAAATCACCGCAAAATGTTTGTCGCGATGGCGCAGGATATCCGCGTCATCCTGATCAAACTGGCCGACCGCCTGCACAATCTCCGGACGCTGAAATACCAGTCGATTGAAAAGCAGCGCATCAAAGCGAATGAAACACTGGAGATTTTCGCACCGATTGCGCATCGCCTCGGTATCAATACCATCAAATGGGAGCTTGAAGATACGGCTCTCCGGTATCTGAACCCGCAGCAATATTACCGCATCGTCAATCTTATGAAGAAAAAGCGCACCGAGCGGGAAGAGTACCTGAACAATGTGATGGACCAGATCCGCGTACAGCTGGATGAAGTGGATATCAAAGCGGATCTTTTTGGCCGTCCGAAGCACATCTACAGCATCTATAAAAAAATGGCTGTGCAGAACAAGCAATTCAATGAAATCTATGATTTATTGGCAGTGCGCATCACGGTTGAAAGCATCAAGGACTGCTACGCCGTTCTGGGGATCATCCATTCGACATGGAAGCCGATGCCGGGCCGCTTCAAGGATTATATCGCCATGCCGAAGCAGAATCTGTACCAGTCGCTGCATACGACCGTCATCGGACCACAGGGTGATCCGCTGGAAGTGCAGATCCGCACCGAAGAAATGCACCGCATCGCCGAATACGGGGTGGCGGCACACTGGGCTTATAAGGAAGGGAAAACTTCCGATAAACCTTTGAGCTCCGTGGATTCACGGTTGTCATGGTTCCGTGAGATCCTTGATTTCCAGAACGAATCCGACAATGCCGAAGAGTTTATGGAATCACTGAAATTCGATTTGTTTTCCGATATGGTCTATGTGTTCTCGCCAAAAGGCGACGTCATTGAAATGCCTGCCGGCTCCTGCCCGATCGATTTTGCCTACCGCGTGCATTCCGAAATCGGCAACCGGACCATCGGCGCCAAAGTGAACGGCAAGATGGTGCCGCTTGATACCCAGCTGAACACCGGGGACATCGTCGAAATCCTCACGTCCAAGCAATCGTTCGGCCCAAGCCGCGACTGGCTGAAGATCGCCAAGTCAACGCAGGCAAAAAATAAAATCAAGCAGTATTTCAAAAAGCAATTGCGTGAAGACAATGTTCAAAAAGGCAAGGAAATGGTTGAGCGTGAAATCAAAGCGCAGGATTTCGTGCCGAAAGAAATTCTCACCAATGAAAACATTAAACGCGTCTGCGAAAAATTCAATTTCGCCGGCGAAGATGATATGTATGCGGCTGTCGGATTTACCGGTATCACTGCGCAGCAGGTCGTCAACCGCCTTGCCGAAAAAGAGCGCAAAAAACGCGAGCAGGAAGAAGCTCTTGAAAAAATAACGGTTGAGATGAAAACGAACCAGCCGCGCAGACAGACCGAATCGGGTGTCATTGTCCGAGGCATCGACAACATGATGATCCGTCTGTCGAAATGCTGCAACCCGGTGCCGGGCGATTCCATCATCGGCTTTATCACAAAAGGGCGGGGCGTCTCGGTCCACCGCGCCGACTGTCCGAACGTCCAGGCGAATGAAACCGACCGCCTCATTCCGGTTGAATGGGAAAACGCAGAAACGCCGGAAAACAAATCGTATCAGATCGATATCGAAGTGGAAGCGTTCGACCGCGTCGGCCTCATCAATGAAGTCATGCACATGGTCAGCGAAACGAAAACGACGATTGTCGCTGTCAACGGCCGTGTCGATACGGATAAAATGGCGACCATCAATCTGTCGATCATGATTCCGCACATTTCTCATCTCAACCGGGTGGTGGAGCGGATCAAACAATTGCCGGATGTTTATTCGGTACACCGTGTCACGAACTGAGGAGGAGCCATGCGAGTCATTCTGCAACGAAGCAAAAAAGCATCCGTGACCGTCGGCGGCAGCGTCACCGGAGCAATCGACTCCGGCTATGTGCTGCTCGTCGGGATCACGCATGAAGATACTGAAAAAGACGCCGATTACTGCGCGCGGAAAATTGCGCAGATGCGGCTGTTCGAAGACGAAGAAGGCAAGATGAACCGCTCGATTTTTGGCAGAGGCGGCGCGGTCCTGTCCATTTCCCAATTCACACTTTATGGCGATATCCGCAAAGGGCGGCGTCCGAGCTTTATCGAAGCCGCGCGTCCTGAGCACGCTGAACCGTTATGGAATTATTTCAACGAGGCGCTTCGAAATGAAGGGCTGCGTGTTGAAGAAGGCGTATTCGGCGCCATGATGGACGTCAAATTGGTGAACGACGGACCGGTGACGATGATTGTTGAATCGAAATAGGTTTGAAAGGCGCGGAGAGCGATTTGCTCCGCGTTTTTTTTCGTCACTTTTCAGCAACCGCAACTAAAT
>NZ_JRGN01000296.1 GCF_000775575.1 Planococcus sp. CAU13 | reverse complement strand
TTCCTTGTCTCATTTTATTGGGTCACTCTAATCGGACTCCAGCGCTTTTCTTATTAATACAGCTTTCCTTGCTTATAAAGAACATGCGACAGACGGGAAACGGCATGGATAAAGCAATTTTGGCGGAGCGGGAACGGATCCCCGTAGAACTGCGGCAAAATCATATCAAATGTTTTCTGCATCTGGCCGACAAGCTTCTCGTAAATCTCATCTTCTGAATCGTATTGGGTTTCACGGCCCTGCAGCCATTCGAAATAAGAAACGATGACACCGCCGGCATTGGCGAGAATATCAGGGATGATGACGACACCCTTATCGCTCAGGTAATCATCGGCTTCCTGCGTTGTCGGCGCATTGGCACCCTCGACGATGATCTGCGCTTTGATATCTGCCATATTGCCTTCGTGCAGCTGATTTTCCAGCGCCGCAAGGAATAATACATCGACATCAAGCGTCAGCAGCTCTTCGCGTCCGCGGATTTCCGCTGTCACTTCGGCTTCTGCCAGTTCCTCCGTGGTTGTCGGAAGGTCTCCTCTGTGTTTCGAAGAAAACGCGATCAACGCAGGAATATTCAAGCCTTCTTCATTGTATAAAGTCACGTTGCGGTCACTGACGGCCACTACCTTATTGTCGACCAGCGGACATTTATAAGCTTCATGGGCAGTGACGGAACCGACATTTCCGAAGCCCTGCACAGCAACTTTCAAGGGGCGGTGCGCCACGGACAAAGTCGTTTTGGCGAAAATGTTATCGGTCGACGCCAGTAATTCTTCTTTTTCCTTTATAAAATCATGAATCATATAACGGAATGAAAAATAGACGCCTTTGCCTGTCGCTTCACGTCTGCCCAGTGAACCTCCGTTGGTTACGGATTTACCCGTAAAACTGCCGAGGTACGGCAAGCCGTGATGAATTTTCTTGTATTCCGCCATCATCCAGTCCATTTCCCGTTCCCCTGACCCGACGTCCGGTGCCGGGATGTCTTTATCCGGTCCAATGACATCAGCGAAATAACGGACATATTTACGGGAAATCAAATTCAATTCCTTCTCGGAATAATTCCTTGGATTGATGACAATCCCGCCTTTGCCTCCGCCGAAGGGCACGCCATGAAGCGCATTTTTCAGCGTCATCAGGAAAGCCAGGTTCATGACTTCTTCTTCGTTGACGCTTTCGTGGAAGCGGATGCCGCCTTTGTAAGGGCCGAGTGCGTCGTTGTGCTGAATCCGGAATGACGGAATGCGCACGACCCGTCCGTTATCCAGCGGAACACGCAAATAGGATTTGTGGACTTTGTTCGGTGTTGACAGGATGGCGCTGAGTGAAGTGAAGGCCTGCTCACGGGCGGCATCCTTTAGCTCCGGCAGAAAACTTTCGTTCTCCAGCAGTGCATCGAGTGAACTCTGGATTATTGCATTTGTCGGTTCTTCCATTTTGCTGCACCTCCGAAATTAGAATCTCCTTTTTCCATACCCTGTCCGGATTGAAATATGCACACAGGTTTTATTGCCAGCTGTCGTACTGCTCTTCTTCCGTAACCACACGCAGATCATCAGCCGTGATCAACATCACCGCATAATCCGTTTTTTCCGCGTATTGATCGGCTTCTTTCTTGATGAATTTCGGTGAGCCATCCGTCTCCTCATCATAGACTATCAGGATGCCGTCCGAATTCCGCAGGAAAAACTTGTTTTTCTCAATGAATTGCCAGGGCGCTTCGTAAGGCCGGTTCGTCAGGCTGCGGTGAAAATCCGCCTGGCGCTGAATTTCTTTGTATTTCTCCTGATTCGCTTCATTCCATTTGCTTTCCTGTTCAAGAAAAGGGGTAAGCAGGGCGAACTTCAATTGCGGAAACTCTTCTTTCATTTCAATGGCCACCTCAGCTGCCCACGTTTCTACGCCCAGCTGGCCGCTGACAATAATCCATTCCAGCCCTTCGTCAATCAATGCGCGGAACCGGTTTTCCAGCGCCTTCTTGATAAAGCGGACACCCGGATTTTTGTCGTCGAAGATGCCGAGTTCATGCTGCTTATAGCCGGTGACGACCAATCGTTTCAACAATATTCTCACCTCGCAACTGTTTAATTTCCATGCTTTCAGTTTACCCCAGTATGATAAAATTTGTTGTATAAAGGAGTGAAGAAGATGGTCAATTTACAGGATGTTAAAAATGCACGTGAAGAAATCAGCGATATCGTTCACGAAACGCCGCTGCTGAGCTCCGCATTATTAAATGCAAAAGCCGGCCGCCAGATTTTCCTGAAGGCGGAGCATCTGCAGAAAACCGGTTCGTTCAAAATCAGAGGCGCAGCCAACGCCGTGAAGGGAGCGGTTCGCAACGGAGCTCAGTTCATCACCGCCGCTTCTTCAGGGAACCACGGACAGGCAGTCGCCTATATTGCCGGCACGCTCGGAATTCCGGCGGTCATCGTTGTGCCGGAAGACGCGAACCGCGCTAAAGTGGGGGCCATTGAAGCATACGGCGGGCGGGTCGAATACTGCGGTTTCACTTCAGCCGACCGCATTCCGCGCGCCATGCAGCTCGCTGAAGAAAACAGCGGCGTCTATATTCCTCCCTATGACCATCCTCATGTCATCGCCGGACAGGGCACCGTCGGCCTCGAAATCCTCGAGCAACTGCCGGATGTCGAAGTGATTGTGGTGCCGGTGGGCGGAGGCGGATTGATCAGCGGCATTCTGACAGCGGTCAAAGCAGTCAAACCGGAAGTCCGCATCATCGGAGTCGAGCCTGAAGCCGGCAACGACACTCAGCTGTCTCTGAAATCCGGAAAAATCACCGCTGTGTCAGGCAACTTTTCCATCGCGGACGGCCTGCGCACGTCACAGCCGGGTGAACTGACATTTCCCATCTTGCAGGAACATCTCGATGATCTCGTCCTGGTAACGGAAGAAGAAATAAAATCTGCCATGCAATTCGTCATCGAACGTACAAAACAATTGATTGAACCATCAGCCGCCACGGCAGTCGCAGCTGTCCTGGCTGGAAGAGCTGGTGATCAAAATCAAAAAATCGCCATCGTTCTCTCCGGGGGGAATATCGATTTGCTGGAACTTCGCAGCTGTCTGCCTGAATAGACGTTTAACTGCTCATATGCCGGGAAAAGAACTGTATAAACAAAATTCATCTACGAGTAAAGGAGAGGACCGGAATGGCAGAAGACAAACAGCCTCACGAAAAAATGAGAGACAAGGAAAGCGATTTGAAAGCCGCTCAGAAAGTCCATTACACGGATGACTTTAAAAAAGCGGATAAAGCTGGAGAAGAGCAGCGCCAGGAAAATGAGGAAAAGAAAAATAACGATAATTGAGTTCGATGCCTCGGTGATTTTAAATCACTGAGGCTTTTTTGATGGAACGGGCTCCATCGATTTTCAGTGTCCAGATTCCAGTTGCCCAGCTCTTCGGGTTATAAGCCAGCCCAGCTGCCGTGGGTTTAAGGCTGCTCCTGCATCGCTGCGCTGCTTC
>NZ_JRGN01000051.1 GCF_000775575.1 Planococcus sp. CAU13 | reverse complement strand
GAAGGAGAAGGCGAAGGACAGGGTGAAGGAGAGTCAGAAAATCCTGCCGCGGGTGAAGGCCAGGGACAGGGAAGCGGTCAGGGCAGTGAAGGTGCTGCATCCGGTGGCGGAGCCGGGAGCGGTCAAGGCAGCCGCGAGATGCTGAGCATACCGTCCAGAATCGGCGGCACCGGAAAAACAACGGTTGATGGCGGAGAACTGTCTGAAGGTGAAGAGGGTTCGTTTGAAGAAGGGCCGGTAAATGCGGAGCGCGGTTCTGTACGTCCGTACCGGGAAGTAGTGGGAGATTACAGCGATTCCTATTTTTCCAGCGCCGATCGGATGAAACTTCCACCGGATCTTCGAAATATTGTACAGCAGTATTTTTCTTCTATAGAAAGCGAATAAGCGAAAGTGGGGAGAGCGATGGCAGTCACAGCAGAACAGTTTACGGAAATGAGCACCAAACTGCAGCAGGTGAGGGAAGAAATCAGCCGTTTTATCGTCGGCCAGGAAGAAGCAGTCGAATTTTCTCTGTACGCAATCCTTTCTGATGGCCATGCGCTGCTCGAAGGTTTGCCGGGGCTCGGCAAAACAATGCTGATCCGGACAATAGCGGAAGTGCTGGATCTGTCCTTTTCAAGGATTCAATTTACACCGGATCTCATGCCTTCGGATATCACAGGAACCAGCCTGATTGAAAGAGATCATGAAGGCAGACAGCAGTTTACATTCCGGGAAGGGCCGATTTTCAGCCAGATGGTATTGGCAGATGAAATCAACAGGGCTACACCGAAAACGCAAAGTGCGCTGCTCGAGGCGATGGGTGAAAAAACGGTCACTGTGCTGGGCGATACCAAAACGATGGCGCGACCTTTCTTTGTTCTGGCGACGCAGAATCCGATAGAGATGGAAGGAACGTATCCTTTGCCTGAAGCACAGATGGACCGATTTATCTGCAAAATAAAAATCCCATCCCCTTCCCGTACTGAGATGGCGGAGATTGTCAGACGGACAACCGGCAGCCAGGATATTCAGCTGAGCAAAAAAATGGATGCGGCAGAATTGGTGGCAGCGCAGCAGCTAGCCAAAGAGGTGCTGATTGCCGACGATATTCTGATGGTCGCGGTCGACATTATTCAGAATACGGATCCGGGACAGACCGACATTGAAGACATTAGACGGTTCGTTCAATACGGCAGCGGTCCACGTGGGCTGCAAAGTCTGATTCGGACAGCGAAAGCCCGGGCACTTGCTAATGGCCGCTACCATGTTTCAATCGGTGATTTGAAGTACGTCGCAAAACCGGTGTTGAGGCACCGCCTGCTGCTGGGTTATGAAGGCGAAGCGGAAGGTGCAGTCATTGATGATTTGATCGGCCTCGTGCTCGATGCCTCCGGAAGAGGGAATGCGAGATGAATTTACTCCAGCTGCCTGAAGATTGGCTTGCCCGCCTGAGCCGTTATTCAATCGGCACCAGATCAAAAGTGAGAGGGCATCACAAAGGATCCAGCCTCTCCCGGCGCTTTGGTTCATCGATGGACTTTTCGGATTTTCGCGAGTACCATCCCGGTGACGACGTTCGGCATATAGACTGGAATGTATACGCACGAACAGAACGCGTTTACATCAAAAGATTTTTGGATGAACAGGAAATGCGTGTACATATCATGGTGGATGCATCCAAATCTATGGAAGGCAAATGGCTGTTCGCCAGACAGCTGGCTTATTCACTCGGCTCCATTGTTTTGATGAATGACGATAAGCTGTCGGTTTCGGTGGGACAGGGAAGCCAGCCTCCGTTCAGGAGAAAAGGTAAATCCGCACAAAAACTGTTTGCCCATTTTTTTGCCTCTCTTTCAAAAGCTGGAGAACAGGGATTTGCACAACGGGCCGATTTCCAGCCTGCAAAAGATTCAACGGTGTTATTCGTTTTGTCGGACGCATTGGAGCCGCTGGATGACTGGCAGCTCTTTTTCAGCAGAGCCGCCAGATATTCAAAAGATATCCGCTTCCTGCATATTTCCGAACAGCAGGAACGGGAGCCCCGTTTTACGGGAGATCTCCGCTTGATTGACCGGGAAAGTGCGGATGCGTTCAATGTGACGATGACGGCCCAGACGATGCGGGAATACAGCCGGCAGCATCAGGAACATCTCGCCGGGCTCCAGACTTTATGCAGCCGGTACGGCGTTCACTATTTACCGGTCCATGCGGAGGACGGGGTTCAGCAAATACTTCTGCATCAAATGGCTAAACAAAAATGGATCCAGTGAGGTGATGGGAAATGGGTATAACAAATTGGGGGCTGGCTTGGACAATTATTATGCCCATCGCCCTCGTTCTTTATTATTTCTACAGAAAAAAATACCGGGACCAGCCAGTTTCTTCTATTCTATATTGGCGCCAGCTGATGAAAGAGATGCAGGCTTCTCCTTACTTGAAAAAACTGCAGCACCATCTATTGTTTTATCTGCAGCTGGCTGCGCTTCTGTTGCTGGTTCTGGCGCTGCTGGGGCCGTATGTAAAGTCGGAAAGCCTTGACGGCGGCGAATTCATATTCATCATCGACACTTCTGCTTCCATGCTCGCCGGCACACCCAGCCAGCTGGAGCAGCAGAAAGAAGAGATGAAAGAGCTGGCGGCAAAGGCGCAAGGGAAGCCTGTAACCATCATCAATGCAGGTGCCACACCGGAAATTCTGGCCAGCAAAGAAGTTTCTGAAAGAAATCTGCAGCAGGCAATAGATGATATTACGGCAACTTATGAATCTCCCCAAATAGAGAAGACGATATTGTTTGCTGAAACGCTGACAGAAGATGAAGCGGCTGTCATCCATATTTTCACTGACGCACTCGACCGCAGCGTCGTCTCCGGTAAAACCGGTGCGGCATACGTCATTCATGCCAACAATACACCGCTCGCTAATGTGTCAATTCGGCAGTTCGGGGTAGCTGAGGGCGAAACAGGCTACCGTGCCATCGTCCAGCTGGTCAATGACAGCGAAGCTGCAGTGGAGGGAACGCTTAACGTATCCGCTGAAGATTTCGAAACAAGCGCAGCGATAGCATTGGAACCGGGTGAGGAACAGCTGGTCCCGTTCGAAAACCTGCCGGACAGTGAATTATGGCAGGCAGCGCTGAATGTGGACGATGACTATGCACTGGACAACCGCGCATTTTCATACATCAGCCTTCCTGCCGACACGGTCATACTGGACAATTCACTGCACGGCCTCGTGGCAAGAGGGCTGGAATCGCTCGGTCTCCGGGTAAATGCGGCATCCCCGGAACAGCTCGGTGAATTTACAGGATTTCCGCTGATCACCAGCCAAACTGATTTCATCGGCGGGGATGCGCCGGTTTTATTGATCGGCAGAAACGATGAAACCACTTTTGAAGTAACAGGAAGGGTCGAGACTGTGGACCATCCGTTATTTGCCTATGCACCGATGGACAATGTCTATATCGCGGAATTATATCCGGGGTTTGAAGATTTCACGACGCTCGCCACTGTCGATGAACAGCCCTTCATCCAGCTGTCACCCGAAGGGGATATTGTCGTACTGACAGATATCCAGGCAACCGACTGGCCATTGAGCCCCTCTTTTCCTTTATTTCTTTGGAGCGCCATCCATGAAATGACCGGAAGTGAGGCATATTTGGGGACATTCCATCCCAATGAACAACGTGCCGTCACGCTGACTTCAGCCAAAGGCGAATGGGAAATATTCAAAGAGGATGAATATCAGTTTTCATACATCGAAGGGCAAAGCAGTTTTCGGGCGCCCGCTGAACCGGGAATTTACCGCGCAATCAGCGGTGAAGAAACGAAACACTTTATTGTCCAGCTGAGCAATGAAGAAAAAACTGTGGCAGCCGGGCAGAATTTTTCAGCCGGCAAAGCCATCGCCACAGAAATGTCGACTGAGCACTCTGTAATCCCCTGGCTGCTGTTGGTGATTTTGCTGCTGATGCTGGCTGAATGGGAGGTGTACCGCCGTGGAACTTCGCTTTGATGAACCACTATGGATGCTGCTGCTGATTCCGGCGGGCATATATTTGCTGCTGTCAGCACGGAGACGATTGAAGACAGCATCAACACTTTTTCGCACGCTGTTCACTCTCAGGATCCTGAGCGTGTTTCTTCTGATTGCTGCTCTGGCTTTACCGGAAATCCACCGGCCAGTCGATGAAGAGCAGATCATTTTCCTGTGGGACCGGTCAGCTTCGATGGCGCAGGCGGAAAACAGTATTGAACAGCAGCTGGCGCAGGCAATGGGCGGCAGTGAAAATCACCAGTCTGCCGGTGTCTTCACATTTGCTGAAGATTTCCAGTCGCTGTTGCCGCTGTCAGCCCAAAGGGAAATGCTGCCTGCTGATTTTCCTGATAATGACCAAAACCATACCGACATCGGACAGGCACTCGAACTCGCTGCCAACAGTGGTGATAAGGATCTGGCAACACGGATAGTGCTGCTGAGCGATGGCAATGAAACCCGGTCATCCGCACTGGAAAGTATGGACCGGATCATGGGTGACAGACTCACTGTCGATGTGCTGCCCATTGAACCACCTGCGGGCAATGAAGTTGCGTTGACCGAATTCCGGACGCCCCCACAGGCTTTTTCAGGTGAACAACTGGATTTTTCGTTGATCATTGAAGCTGATCAGAAGAGTCAAGGAGAAATTGTTTTTTCGGTCAACGATACAGAAATCGATCGGATTCCTGCGGATCTTGAAGCAGGACGCAATATCCTGAGCTACAGCTATACTGCAGAAAATGAAGGGCTGCTGAAATTTGACGCGGCCATTGAAGCAGAAAAAGACGGCTTTCTTCAGAACAACAGGCTGACGAGTCTGACGGAAGTGGAAGGGCCTCCTGAAATCCTGATTGTAAGCGGGGAAGGGCAAAGCCCTGTCGCAGGTTTAGTGGACAGTGACAACCTGCGTGTGAAGGAAGTTTCTCCTTCCGGTTTGCCGAGTAATTTATCTTCGATCCTGGCTTACGATACCATCATTTTTGATAATGTTCCCGGCACCCAGGTCGGGGAACAGACAATGACGGTCATCGAGCAGGCGGTCAAGGAATTCGGCATGGGATTCATGATGGTGGGCGGCGACCAGAGTTTTGGGCTCGGCGGATATTTTAAGACGCCGATTGAACAGCTTCTGCCGGTGGAAATGGAAGTGAAAGGAGAGCATGAATTGCCGTCGCTCGGGCTTGTAATCGTCATGGACCGTTCAGGAAGCATGGAGGGACAGAAATTGGAGCTCGCCAAAGAAGCGGCTGCCCGGTCCGTCGAATTGCTGCGTGAAGATGACTTTGTCGGAGTCATCGCCTTTGACGACAGACCATGGGAAATCGTCCCGACTCAGAAATTGCAGGACCCCGAACAGACAGTCGAAGATATTCTCTCGGTCGCTCCAGGCGGCGGGACCGAAATTTATACGTCGCTTTCGGAAGCATATGGCCAATTGTCGGAACTCGACCTGCAGCGCAGGCATATTATTCTGCTGACGGATGGCCAGTCGGGCACGCAGAATGATTATGATCAGTTAATCGAAGGCGGAGCAGAGAATAATATTACACTTTCAACAGTGGCGGTCGGACAGGACGCGGACCGGTCATTGCTGGAAACTCTCGCTGAAAACGGCAACGGCCGTTTTTATGACGTCGTGGATGCATCCACCATTCCGGCGATCCTGTCGCGTGAAACGATCATGATGTCACGGACCTATATCGTCGATGAACCATTTTATCCGCTGGTCTACGAAAGTGCATGGAGCCCGCTTTTTGAAGACGGGGTTCCTCAGATGAACAGTTATATCGCAACAACGGTCAAAGACACGGCCAAGGTCATCGCTGAAAGTGACCAGGAGGATCCCGTACTTGCCGAGTGGAATTACGGCCTCGGCAAAACGGTGGCTTTCACTTCCGGCAGCGGTGCCTGGAGCGGAGAGTTTCAGAGCTGGAGCAATTGGCAGGCGTTCTGGAACCGGAGTGTCTCTCAATTATTGCCGGCTTTTACGGAAGCGCCATTTTCGATAAATCGGAAACAGCAGGGAGTCTATACAATAGAAGATCCTTCCCAATCTTCCGCAATCCTGAATGCCGTGGTCATCAATGAAAGAGGGGAAGAACTTCCTGTGCAGACAGAACCGGCAGGACCGGGTGTCATCGACGTCCATTTGGATGAAGAACCGGGACTGGTGTTTTTCAGCGTATCCAATGAAACAGGGGCAGCTTACCGGACAGGCCTCACCATTCCCTACGGTGAAGAATACAGGAGTGAAACTGCGGACACGCAGCTTTTGGCAGCGATTGCTGAGAGAGGCGGCGGCCAGGTTCTGGAAACGGTAAATGATGCTTTCAGGGACATTCCTTATCACAGCAGCTCCATGCAGGACATTCGGATTCCGTTGATTTTGCTCGCGATGCTGCTGTTCTTCGCTGATATTACGATTCGCAGATTCGGTCTCCGGATGCCGTCATTCACAAGAGAAACACAGGTTCAGAAGAACCAAAACATTGGCGGCTCAGGCATCGAACAATTGCTGAAAGCGAAACAAAAATATAAACAATAAAAAACCTGTCCGCATTGGACAGGTTTTTTCGATACTTAAATTTATTAACCAGAGTCAGCCCTTGCCCGCCGGTGCAACCGTCCGCGTTTCCTGCAGGAGCTGCTGTTTTCTCGCTGACCAGCCGGAAGCGATCATGAAACAGATCATCAGGATGGCTGTTCCCGCAATATAAGGGAAAATCATATTGATGTCGAACAGAATACCCGCAAGTGCAGGTCCGATCATATTGCCTAGGCTCATATAGGCATTGTTCATGCCTGCAGCATAACCCTGCTGATCGCCCGCCAGTTTCGATATCAATGTATTGATGGCCGGGCGCAGGAGAGACGCTGCAGTGAAGAACACTGATGATACGAGAAGAATTGTCCAGAATGTATCGACGAACAGGATGCCGATCATGGCAGCTGCCGACACCAGAAGATTTACCAGAATCACTTTCATCTCACCGTAGCGTTTGAAAAGTTTATCAATGACAAATGTCTGAATGATGACTCCGACAAAACCACCGGCGGTAATCAGGATCGAAATTTCTTTCGGTGTGAAACCATGTTCCTTGTCAACATATAAAGCGATAGTCGACTGGAAATTCGATAAACCGAAAGCAAAGATGAACATGACGATCAGCATGACGAAATAGGGCATATAAATGGAACGCTTCATCTGCTGGAGCAGATTTTCCTTTTTATTTTCCAGCTGCTGTACGGTTGGCGGCACATCGGGCAAAGCAATATGAGACATGATGGCAGCTAGAATTGCCACGAGTGCAGCGATATAGAATGGAAACTGCAGACTGACTTCTGCCAGAAAACCTCCAAAACCGGGTCCGATCATAAATCCGAGTGACATGGAGGCTCCAAGCCATCCCATTCCTTTGCCGCGTTCTTCATAAGTTGTGATGTCAGCGACAAAAGCCATCATTGGCGGAATAAGAAAAGCGGCTCCAAGGCCACTGAAGAACCGGGCTACATATAGAATCCATAGTTCGTTTGCAAGCCCGAAAGCGAGTTGTGATAAACCGAAAACAATCAATCCGATTATAATCAGTTTTTTTCTGCCGTATTTGTCGGAAAGCTGTCCGGAAATCGGGGAGAACAGGAATTGTGCAAGTGCGAAGGTGGCGATCAGAGTTCCAAGCACCTGGCCGGCGACTCCGAATGTATCGAGATAAGCGGGCATGATGGGAATAATCAGACCGATGCCGCTCATGGCAATGAACATGTTGAACATAAGGATGTATAATGCGAATTTGTTAGACTTGGATGCCATGCGGTGTCCTTCTTTCATTATTTACTTCGTGTGGCTAAATTTTAGCATACCAGGTTTAGTAACTATACCCCTTTTCAATAAAAAATAACAAATAATGAGCCTGGCATATTATTTTGCCAGACT
>NZ_JRGN01000265.1 GCF_000775575.1 Planococcus sp. CAU13 | reverse complement strand
CGCACAAATCCTGTTTTCCGCGCATAAGTGCGTCGCTTCAGCGCATATATTTTATAGAATGGAAATTTTTAATTTATTCATTTGAAAATATGAAAATATCAGTAATGGGCAAGCTGTTTTCAGCTCTATCCTGCCTTGAACAGCCTCGAGAAAGCCCTTCACTTTGTAAACGCCATTCTTTTTCGGTGATATTCGGTCAATGTTGATGAAAAACTTCTTTTTTGATTCGCCTCATCCAGTTTTTATTTATGATGAAGTTTCTCCTTCATTATTAATCCGCTCCTATTTTCTTAACCATTGACTTTATTAAAATATAAGCCTTATACTTATATATGAACATATACTCATATATGCAATAATCCAATCCAAATGGAGGTGCTCTGCAGGATGAAACAGCATATCGAAAAAGAAGAAACTTTCACAAACCAGCATCCATTAGATGAAGAGACGCTCTTCATCGTGTCCCAGACATTCAAGGCATTGAGCGATCCGACCCGCATCCGGATTTTGAATCTGCTGTGTTCCGCCGAGCATTCCGTCAACGAACTGGCCGAGAAATTGGATATGGGCCAGTCCGCTGTTTCGCATCAGCTGCGTTTTTTGAAGCAATTGCGGCTGGTGAAATTCAGAAGGGCCGGAACGACTTTGTATTATTCAAAAGACGACAATCACGTCATAAATTTGTTAAATCAGGCAATTGAGCACGCAACTCATCAATAACTAAAGCATTTTAGCAGGAATCCGTTGAAATGAAAGGAGGAAATGAGATGCCACATGATCACAGCCATGGCCACACACACGGAGCGAATAAAAAAGTTCTGCTCATTTCATTCATCATCATTACAAGTTACATGATCATTGAAGCCGTCGGAGGGATTTTGACCAATAGTCTGGCGCTGCTGGCGGATGCGGGCCATATGCTGAGCGATTCCATTTCACTTGCCATTGCGCTGCTCGCGTTCAAACTTGCCGAAAAAGCGGTGAACCACAGCAAAACCTATGGCTACAAACGATTCGAAATTCTGGCAGCGATGATCAACGGCGCGACGCTGATCGGTGTGGCGCTCTATATTTTCTATGAAGCAGTCGGCCGATTCGCAAATCCGCCGGAAGTCGCCACGACCGGCATGCTCATCATCAGCGTCTTCGGGTTATTGGTCAATATGCTGGTTGCCTGGATCATGGTGCGCGGCGGGGATACTGAAGGCAACTTGAATATGCGCGGAGCCTATCTGCATGTGCTGAGTGACATGCTGGGATCGGTCGGAGCCATCTCGGCCGCCTTGCTCATGATCCTCTTCGGCTGGGTCTGGGCGGATCCGGCAGCAAGCGTCATTGTTGCAGCGCTCGTCCTGCGGAGCGGCTATCATGTAACCAAATCTTCTCTGCATGTGCTGATGGAAGGCACCCCGCAGAATATCAAGATTGACGATATCATCCGAACAATCCAAAAGACAGAAGGTGTCCGCGGCGTCCATGACTTGCACGTCTGGTCCATTACCTCAGGAATGAACGCGCTGTCCTGCCATGTGGTGGTCGGCAACCGCCTGACGCTTGCCGAGAGCGAACGCATGGTGCATAAAATCGAGCATGATCTCGAGCATCAAGGCATCGATCATGTGACCATCCAAATGGAAACGGACGCCCATTCACATGCCGATTCCATTCTGTGCACAGCAACAAGCGAGCCGGTCCACAATCATCACCATCAATGAATCCTACAACCAATAAAAGAGGCTGAAAGCATTCTACCTTTGCTTTCAGCCTCTTTATTTTCGTTCAACTTATCTTTTTTCCAATCTCACCCGCTGCAGACGCAGTGAGTTCAGCACAACCGATACGGAACTGAAAGCCATCGCGGCACCGGCTACCCAAGGTGCCAGCAGGCCGATGGCGGCAATCGGGATGCCCACTGTATTGTAGGCGAAAGCCCAGAACAGGTTCTGTTTGATGTTGCGCATCGTTTTACGGCTCATGAGGATAGCATCCGCAATGCTGTTCAAATCGCCGCGGATGAGCGTAATATCCGCCGCTTCCATCGCCACATCGGTTCCTGTGCCGATCGCCATGCCGATATCGGCCACGGCTAACGCCGGCGCGTCGTTGATGCCGTCGCCGACCATCGCCACTTTCTTGCCTTGCAGCTGCAATTTCTTCACTTCGTCCGCTTTGCCTTCCGGAAGCACTTCCGAAATGACGGCGTCGATGCCTACTTCTCTCGCAATCGACTGCGCGGTCCGCTCGTTGTCCCCCGTCATCATGATGACTTTAATGCCCATTTGATGCAGGCGTCCGATTGCTGCGCGGGACGTCTCTTTAATGGTATCCGCTACTGCGACGATTCCGGCATATTCGCCGTTGATCGCAGCCAGCATCGCGGTTTTGCCGTCGCTTTCCAGTGCTTCCATTTCAGGAATAAACGCAGAAACATCGATGCCGTATTGCTGCATCAATTTCCGTGTGCCGACGAGAACGCCTTGTCCTGACACAGTTGCCTGAATTCCGTAACCCGGAACAGCTTCGAAATATTGGACTTTGCCAAGCTCGATGCCTTTTTCCTGGATTCCTTCGACAATCGCCTGTGCAAGTGGATGTTCAGATTGTTTTTCGGCTGCACCGATTAATGACAGGAACTGCTCTTCATTTTGCCCAGCAGCCAGCGAAACGTTCGTCAACACCGGTTTTCCGTGAGTCACGGTACCGGTTTTATCCACGATTACGGTGTCGATGCTCTGGGTCTGCTCCAAATGTTCGCCGCCTTTGAACAGGACGCCCATTTCCGCTGAACGGCCCGAACCCGCCATAATGGAGGTCGGCGTCGCAAGGCCGAGCGCACACGGACACGCGATGACCAATATCGCAATCAGCACTTCAAGCGCCGGAGTAAAGTTGCCAGGGTCGACCAATAAGTACCAAATGAGGAAAGTGACCAAAGCGATTCCCACCACAATCGGCACAAAGATACCCGAAATTTTATCGGCCATTCGCTGGATCGGTGCTTTCGTCCCCTGTGCATTTTCAACTACTTTAATAATCTGCGCAAGCGCTGTATCCCGGCCCACTTTCGTTGCTGTCATTTGAATAAACCCGTTGCTGTTGATCGTCGAGCCGTAAAGGACGTCACCTGCAGCCTTATCGACCGGCAGACTTTCACCCGTCAGCATGGATTCATCCACTGCAGTCGCGCCTTCCAGCACTTCGCCGTCAACCGGTATCTTTTCACCGGGTTTGACGAAAATCGTATCGCCGATCACCACTTCTTCGAGCGGCACCACTGTTTCAACTCCGCCGCGCAAAACGACCGCTGTTTTCGCCTGAAGGCCCATCAATTTCTTGATCGCTTCCGAAGAACGGCCTTTCGCTTTCGCTTCGAATAATTTACCCAGCACAATCAATGTGATCAGAACAGCACTGGTTTCAAAATACAAATGTGCCGCATGCGGCGAACCGGCGTGAATAATCGCCTGATAGACACTGTAGAAGTAAGCCGCCGATGTCCCCATGGCAACCAAAACGTCCATATTGGCGCTGCCGTTGCGAAGCGCTTTATACGCCCCGACATAGAACTGCTTCCCGATGATGAACTGGACCGGCGTGGCCAACAGCATCTGGAACCACGGATTCATCAGGATTTCCGGAACGTATAAAAATGAAGTGAAGGAGAAATGGCCGACCATTGTCCATAACAGCGGCAGGGATAAAATCGCTGAAATGATGAATTTCCGCTTTTGGTCCTGAATGGCTTTTTCACGGTAATCCACTCGCTCTTCATCTTCCTGCTGCTGATGTGCCCCGTAACCCAGTTTCTCAACTTTCGCAATGATTTCGCCAATTGTCACTTCGGACGGATTGAATTCAATTGTCGCTTTTTCAAGTGCCAGATTGACGTGTGCCGAGCCAATTCCGCTCATCCTGTTCAACCCTTTTTCGACGCGGGTCGAGCACGCCGCACACGTCATGCCGGTAATATCGAATTCGACTTTCTGCTTTACAACACCGTAGCCGAGCGCGTCGATTTTCTTTTCGAAATCCGCCTCGGTAAGCTTCGTGGAATCATATTTGATGGATGATTTTTCGAGTGCCAGGTTGACATTCGCCTGTTCGACGCCATCCATTTTGCTTAAACCTTTTTCAATCCGGGTGGCGCACGCCGCGCAGGTCATCCCCGTGATTTGAAAGTTTGCTTCTTTTGTCTCCGCTGCCATGATGTTCTCCTCCTCCCATATACCATACGGGGGTATATTTTGCTTAAAAGAGAAGAGTGCTGAAGAAGCACTCTTATACTACGTCGTATCCCTGGTCTTCAATCGTTTCTTTGATTTGGCCCAATGATGTTTTGCTGTCATCGAAATTTACGGCAACCTGGCCGTTTTCAAGATCCACCTTCACAGACGATACGCCTTGAAGTTCCCCAACACTCGATTCAACCGCATTTACACAATGTGCGCAGGACATGCCTTCGACTTTCAATGTTTCATTCATATTCTGTTCCTCCTCGATCTCTGTTTTTTTAAATTTAACATACCCTCTTAGGGTATATCAAGTATTTTATTTTCTGTTACTTCGTCATCGTCTTCATGACGTCCATCAATTCACTGATCGCTTCTTCGCCTTTGTTTTCCTTAATGGCCTTCGCCACACAGTGATGCGTATGGTCTTCCAATAAAGCGAGCGACACTTTGTTCATCGCAGACTGGATGGCACTGACCTGGTGCAGGATGTCGACGCAGTAACGATCGTTTTCGACCATCTGGTGAACACCGCGTACTTGTCCTTCAATCCGTTTCAACCGGTTCAAAAGCTGCTGTTTGTTAGGCTGCACTGTAGATTTCATCGTAGTTTCCATTTATTCGACCTCCCGGTTTATACCCTATACCCGTATACTACTCCCGTTCTGGATGGATGTCAAAAAAATAGTTTCGCTTGGGGATGGGAAATTACCTCTCCTTCCTTGTTTCAGGAAGGAGAACTCACTTCCACCCAGAATTAATGCAGTAGCACTTTCATAAGTTTGAAACCGGCAGAGGAGGAACCAGTAAATGACGGAGAAGTTTCACGAAGTTCAGGACGTTCTGGATACCTACAAAACAGCATTACACGAGAAAGACGCTGACAAGTTATTAAGCCTGTACGACTCTGACATCCAGATTTTTGACTGCTGGGGCGCCTGGGAAAGTAAAGGGATTGCCGCATGGAAGGAAAATGTGGCAGAGTGGTTCAATGGACTGGACAAGGAAGGCATTTTACTTGAGGTTACATTCAATGACACGGTCATTGAAGAAACGGCATCTTTGGCATTTGTTCATAGTGCGGTTGCCTATGCCGGCTATGATAAAGAATCGGGAGAAAAACTCCGGCAAATGACAAACCGGTTCACTTTTGGCTTAAAAAAACAGGAGGAGTCCTGGGTCATCACCCATGAACATTCCTCGCTGCCGATTGATATGGAAACAGGCAAAGGCATTTTTGATCTGAAATAAAACTGCAGGGACATCAGATGTCTTAACGGCATTGCGGCTGCAATCCCTATTCTCTCATTTCAAAGTAGTCAATCGGACGGATTTCAATTTCCCATCCCAGCTGTTCTCCGTCACTGACCTGCACGGTCGGATGCATAGAAGCAATCTGAATGGCTTCCTCCATGTCTCTTGCTTCTATTATGAATGAACTGCCCAGCATTTTTTTGCTGTCGGCCAATCGGCTATCATCAATTTGTATTTTGCCATTAACCCGTTGCAGTGTCTTCACTTCCTGTGCAACGCCGGCGTCCATAAGCATATGGCCACTTCTATGCAGTTCTTCAAGATGGTGACGGCATTTCAGCATGATTGCATCAATCTCTTCCTTTGGCAAGGCATCCATTTTCTCCTGGTTGAAGTAACCCAAACACTGGTATTTCACCTTCCAGCCTCCTTGTTCGGTGGATTTTTTTTCATTCGTAAAAGCGCTCTATTGTAATTTCTTTAAAGAACCAGGAAATTCCTCTATAAATAAATTCACGACTGATTTTTGCGCCTTGGATGACAAAAACTGCAAGGAGGAACGATGCTTATGAATTGACCATTTCCAGAAGAAAGCCCGGCCGATCAGTTGATCGGCCGGGCTTTCCTGCATATCTTTAATTCACATTAAACCCTGTCTAACCGCACTATGCTCTGATAACTTTTAACATCTGCCGCAGAGCCCCTAAATGATAAGCCGAATGAGCCAAAGAAGCCAGCACTTCATTGATCAGCAGTTCATTCCATTCCATCACATCAATCATCTGCATCAAAGTGGCATATTCGTTTCGTACGCCATCCCGAATCCGGTTCCACTGCTGTTCATCCACCGACTGAATTTCCCAGCTCTTTCCCCAATCCATTTCCGGCTGCTTTTCATTTTTTACAATCTCGTTGATGCCCCACATATGGTAGCGAATGTGGTCCGCATGGGCCGCCAGTGTTGTCCCATTAACCGGCATGGAAGCTTCTGCGTGAGAGGTTTCGTCCAACACTCCGAAAATTCCGGAATTCGGTTTCGTTTCCGTGAACCAGCTTCCCTTCACAGGAACCGGTGGCCCTTCGAACGTTTCCTTGACCATAGTCGTAATCGAGTTTCTGAATACTTCACCCATTTTCAGCCCTCCATTTTTTTGCCTCTGCACTCCTGCTTATACCTGTTTTCCCTTTAAAATTCTTTGCTGATCAACGGATTGAAAATCATCTGAAACAATTTATCAGATTGCTTTCGCTTTTTTATTTCCATTAATGAAATACTCCAGGAGCTCCGTTTCCTCTGCGTCCGGCTCTCTATGTTTTATTTCCTCAAAGCGGGACTTAGCCGCTGAAAGCGATAATTCCGTACCCGCAATCTCTCCGATGTCCTGTAATTTGTCCAGATACCCCCATAATTTATCAGGCGTTTCGGGATCGTCATGCGAACTGATATAGTAATCCACTTCATACTTGCGGATTTTCGAAAGTAAAAGCTGCAGCTCGTTCCGGTCGTAACTCCAGTCGCCGCTGTAGAAATCCGGCGACAGGCAGTCCCCCAGAAACAGCACTTTTTCTTCAGGGATGTATACAACCGATGAGTCGGGGGCGTGCACACCGCCGATGTGTTCGACGATGCAGGTCAGGTTCCCTAGATCAATTTCAATTCGATCGGCAAATGAAAGCTCCGGTGATTTGAGGACAAGGTGGTCTCTTGTCGGCATCTCACGTTTGATCATTTCCTGGCAGAATTCGATTTCTTCACCGGTCTCGACGCGTTTATCCAGCGATTCGTCATCCCATTTCAGGGTCTTCATATAATCAATGATTTTTTTGGTCTTTTCGTGGCTGAGCGTCAGTAGATCCATCGTGTGGATACCGAAAACGTGGTCCCAGTGCCAATGCGTGGTGGCCAGAAATTTCAGCGGTGCAACATTCAGCTCTTCAACATTTTTCAAGAATTCCGCAGCGTGGGCTGGTGAATTTCCCCCATCCATCACCAGACTGTATTTCTCTCCGCTGATCAGGCCAAGTACCGGGCGGTCGGTTGGCTGATAATGAGGCTGATAATAGACATGTTCCGTCAGTTTTTTCAGCATTTTGCATGTCCCCTTTTTTATTCGCTGCGATTCCGGTGCCATTCCAGAGCCTGCGCTTGTATTTCTGAAGCAAATGCCTCTTTGCCATTGATATAGGAATCGATATCGTATAGGAACTCCTTGCTTAAACTTCTTTTCAGATCACCGTATTCTTTTGCGACAGCCGGGTGAGCGCGAAGATAATCGCGGAACACCAGATGACGCTCGATTTCGGGGCTGCCGAACTGATAAATATGGAGATGATGCGTCCGATCGTCTCCGCCTTTTTGAAAGTACCGGCGACCGGCAATGCCGTTTTCGCCTTTTCCTATATATCCGATTGCCTGAAGTTCCTCATTATATCCGTCAACTGCCTCGATTTTCTTCACAACTACCAGGATGTCGATGACCGGCTTCGCAGCGAGGTGAGGGACAGAAGTGCTTCCAAAATGATGGATGTCCACCAGCTCATCGCCCAAAATTCGCTTGATCTCATTTGCTTCTTCATGAAATAAAACCGCCCATTGTTCATCGTATGGCAGTACGATTGCTTTTCTCAAGAGATGTCCTCCTTTCGTGGGTCTAAGCTTCCCCGCAAAATTTCCATTAGCCACTTCCGGCCATCATCGATTTTCCTTATTTTTTGGAAATCGCATTTCTCGTAGCAGCGAACGGCGCGCGGATTGGTCGTTTCCGGATCCAACACGACGGCATCCGCCAGTTTTTCTTCGAAGATATACGCCAGGAATTTTGTCACCATCTCCGTGCCGTAACCTTTATTGAATAGAGCGGGTTCACCGATGAACTGGTCGATGCCGTAGATAGTTTCTTCTATAGAATAGCCGTATTTTTTATAATCTTCATCATTCAGCCGGTAACATTGCATGAATGCGAAAGGGCGGCCGGCTGTTTCCACTATGTATGGTTCCACTTCAATTTCACCATCAATCCGCGGACCATACTTGGTACGGACTTGTCCTGCAGTTAGCGGCGCTTCGGGATTTCCGAAGAACTCAAGCACTTCCTCAGTGTTCAGCCATTTTGTCATGACTTCCAGGTCTTGAAAAGCCATTTTGCGGATTTTCATTTTATCTTCCTCCTTTACAGCACCAGGCCAATCGCCTTGTTCACCATTTCACTCTCATCTTCTAACCCCACCCGCTTGCTCAATGTTTTATTGAGCCGGGTAAATTCTGTTGAAATGCCTTCGAGCGCTTCCAGTATGGTACGCGGTTCCCGGCTGGCCTCCCAAGCTGCCAGAAGCTGCAGCTGATTCCCGCTGAGCCGGCTTCTGTCGCCCTCGATTTTCGACCAGGCCTGATATGGACCGTCGAAATGCTGCCCCTTTTCCATATACCAGCCGGATGCGATGAGCCAGCGCACGCTGTCGAGATTGGCAAGCGCGCAGTACGCTTCGCCTCTCATGGCGGCGCGGTACGTTTCGTGGATGAACGCCAGCACTTTCGTGCGCCAGAATGCCACTTCGCCCGCCGTGATTTCATAGACGGCAATTTCCGATGCCTTTTGGATCGGGGTCAAAATGCCGTTTGGGTCATACAGGATGTTCATGCCTTTCAGCCAAATCGAAGGTTCGATTTCTTCTGCGCTGTGATACCAGGAATCGACTTTCACGAAACAATCGAAATGGCTGACAATGACCGGAGACGCCGCAGTTCCTTCAAAGAACAATACATTGCCCCACTCTTCTGCACGTCTTTTTTTATCTTTAATAAAAGATGCCAATTTTTCCGGTTTGACGATGGCGTGGAGGTCAATATCCGAGTAATTGTCCGCATTCCATTTGGCAAGTGAACCGGCCAGGTAAATCGCGAGCACATCCGGATCCTGTTGGAGGTCATGTCTCGCCCGCTCCAGTAATTGCTGCCGGAATTCGGGCAATTCGCTGTCGCGTACCGCAAATTTTTCATCGTTATTCATCTCTTTTTCCTCCTGCTCCTGCTCTTCTATCCATATCATTCCATTTGACGCAGACAGAAGCAATATTTTTTGGTGCAAAAGAAGGAGATTCGCTGATAAAAGGAGAATTAAAAAAAGCCGTCCTTTTCAGGACAGCATTTCCATTTCTTCTATTAGGTGCCGATTAACCGTCAATCCAACCGGTTTCTTCAGAATTCTTCTGTTCGCCAGCTTTATCGTCGCCTGATTTCTTGTTGTTTTTGCTTGTATACGGCTTGAAACTCTTGGCCTTGTTGGATCCCGCTTTCCAGCGATTCCAGCCTTTTTTGCCGGTTCCCTGGCCAGTGCCGCTTTTTTTCTTTTCTTTTGCCATTTCCATCACTCCATTACTATCTTGCATTATAGCATGGCGGACACCCGTCTGGCACATCCTCCACCTTTAATGGTCAGAGAAATTTCGGCATATTTTGCCCTGCCCCTCAAAATCATTATCCCCACATAAGTTTTACGCTGGCTATTCTTCCAGAATCGCTTTCTGTATCAGCGATTTATTCTTCCTGTTTTATTTCAATCAAAAGCGGGAGTATAGGCCTGCCAGTTTTTCAGCTTTTCTGCAGAATTTTGTGAGAAGATGTAATTTCCTGCAGGTTATCATTTCGATAAAAACTTGGGCATGTTTGATGATCTTTGGCCAGTAAACTGGCATTCCTTGATATACTTGCGTTTTTCCTGATTTTTATTCGATTTTCTTAAGATTAGAACCGATTAAAGACTTTTCTCACAGTCGTTTTTAATTTTATTTTTCATTGGAACAGAATTGTGTCTTTAGACCCAAAAATCCTGTTACACTCAGGCCGAAATTGATATACAACTGTAATATTAAAAAGGTTTAGAGCTGTTATAATGAACGTGCTGCAATTTTAATGCATCGGATTTTTACCCAAAAAACTATTCGAGAGTATATATAGCACCTATAAAAAGAGACCGGAATTTTGAAAGGGGAAAAACAACTTGAATTTGAAGTCGAAATGGATGTTGTCTGGGGTTTCATCATTACTAGCCATCTCAATCTTATTGCCAACTGCTGACGCCAATGCGAATACGTTGAACGAGCTCGAGCAGCAACAACAGGAAGCTGAACAGAAAAAGGGCGAATTGAATTCAGGAATCCAGGAAAAAGATAAGGAAATCAAAACTACGATTTCGAATCTGGAAACAATCCTCGGGAAAATTCAGGAACTGAACAATAAAGTTAAAGAGACTGAAGGCAAGATCAATGGTGTCGAAGCTGACATCGCCAAAACTAAAGGTGAAATCGACGAACTTCGCAAGTCGATCGAAGAACTGGAAGCCAAAATTGAAGAACGCACTGAACTTCTTCAGGAACGCGCCCGCGCCATCCAATTGAGCGGCGGTTCTGTGGATTACATGGACGTTCTTCTTGGAGCAAACAGCTTCATCGACTTCATCGACCGGTTCTCTGCAGTCAGCACATTGATCGACGCTGACCGCGAAATCATGCGCGAACAGGCAGCGGATAAAGAATTGCTGGCTGAACAAAAAGCTTCTGTTGAAACGAAACTGGCTGAACAGGAAGCGCGCAACGCTGAATTGAAAGGCCTGAAAGCGGATCTTGACGGCCAGAAGCAACAGCAGGGCGTCCTTGCTGAAGAGCTGAAAGCTGAACAGAAACGACTTGAAAGTGAAAAAGTTGTTTTGACTGAAGAATATGCAGACGTTATTGAAATCAGTGCAGAACTTGAAAACCAAATTGCGGCTGAGCAGGAACGCCTTGCAGAATTGGCACGAAAAGCTGAAGAAGAGCGCCAGCGCAAACTGGCAGCTGAACGCGCAGCGGCTGAAA
>NZ_JRGN01000272.1 GCF_000775575.1 Planococcus sp. CAU13 | reverse complement strand
TTCGCGTCCGCGAAGCCTTTTTCATATCAATGGTCTCTCTTAAAGATTTTACATCATACACAGGCTGTTTATAATTTTTCAAATTTTTGGTAAAATATTTTAAGGGTAGAATTACATAATTGTGCAGACTATTATAAAAATTATTTTTTTACTTTCATAAAAATTTTTAGGAGGTCATCATCATAAAACCAACTGTCTTAATTCTCGGAACCAATCATTTTACCGCGCACGATAACGGAGATCTATTTCAGCCAGAAAAAGATAATATGCTGTCGGAAAAGCGGCAGGAAGAGATCGAGGAAGTGATTGGCTGCCTCAAAGATTTCAAGCCGACGAAAATCGCTCTGGAAGCAGTGGAAAGAATAGAAGGCGAATTAAATGAAAAATATTGTGCCTTCCTGGATGGACAATACATATTGGGCGTCAATGAAATAGAACAAATCGGATACCGTTTGGCAAAAGAATACAATCTCCCGCAAGTCCATGCAGTGGATTGGAACGAGGATCAGGAAGACGTCCCGGAAATGTCCAATTTGAGCACAATGGAAAATGGCGATTATTACGAGGCAGCCATGCAGATCGGACAGGAGATCACCACTGAAATGGAGGCGTTCTTCAAAGACCATACCTATAAAGAATTGCTGCTTTGGCTAAACGCGCCGGAGCAGGTTGCCAAAGGCCATGAAATTTACATGAAATTGGCGTTGGCGGGAGGGGCTGATCATCCCGTAGGAGCATTATGGAACGCGAAGTATTGGTATTTCCGTAATATGCTCATTTATAAAAACCTGGTCAGTTTAATCGAATCAAATGAAGATCGGATTTTTGTTTTATACGGCGCAGGCCACCTGCATTTATTGGTGCAATTTTTGAAGGAAAGCAACCTGGTTGAGGTGGAAGTTGCAAGTGATTATTTGAAATAAATCCAATGATTTTAAAAAGAAGAGGCGGTCAAAATGGACATTAAATTCGTATCATCCGATGAGGTAAAAGAACTTTCTCTCTATCTCCAAAAAATGAACGCTGAAAAAAGCAGCCACATCGGATTCTGCGGAGAGCAGAGTGAGGAAATATACAATTCGTTGATGAATGACTTTTCCGATCTGAAAATAGAAGACTCATTTGCAGTTGCATGGGATCAATCTAAAATGATCGGTGCGATGGGGCTGGATGTTGATCTGGGCAGTGGGACCGCTGATATCTGGGGGCCGTTCGTTACAGACGGGAATGCGGATACCGCACAAGCATTATGGGAAAAAGTTCTGCTGAAAATACCTCAAGAAATAAAGTCCTGTTCCTTTTTTGTTAATAAAGACAATAGATTTGCAAAAAAGTTTGCCATGCAAAATGATGCCCAATATTCAGGGAGAGACATGGTGCTGAATATAACCAGAAGCACATTTACTGCGGAAGCCATGAATGCTTCGGAAAAAATAGGGGAAGAATACCATGATTCCTTCGCTCGTTTACATGACGAGGCTTTTCCGAAGACCTATTTCAATTCGGGCACCATTTTGAACAGAGTCAGCAACCATAATAATTTATTGGTAATAAAAGAGGGTAAATCAAAAATCAAAGGCTATGTTTATATAGAAGCTAACCCTGATCATGATGAAGGAAATATCGAGTACATTGCTGTTTCCGAAGAATTCCGGGGACAGGGAATAGGGAAAAGGCTCTTAACAGATGCGTTGAAGAAGTTTTTCTCATACCCAAGTATTGATGAAGTGACCATATGCGTATCGTGTGAAAATGCAGCGGCCATAAATCTGTACAAAGCTGCCGGGTTTAAAGAAAAGTATGTTTTGGACAGTTATGATTTGACGATGTAAAAGGATTGGGGGAAAGCGGAGTGGTTAACAAGCTGAAAGACTGGAAAGACCCGGCTCTGCTGCTGACTTCGCTCGGAATTGCCGGCATCGGTGATTTCATCTATCTGGTTGCCATCAATATCATCGTTTACCAAATGACGGGTTCCGCCGCTGCGGTTGCCGGACTTTGGATAATTGGGCCGATCGTCAATATCTTTACGAAGTTCTGGACGGGCAGCTTTATCGATTACCGCAGCAAAAAAGGCGTGATCATCGCGACGTACCTGCTGCGGGCAGCGTTTATCGCCTTGATTCCCTTTGCACCCAATATTGCCGGCATCTACGTGATCCTGATTTTCCTGAGTGTGGCCAAATCCTTTTTTGGCCCTTCATCGGTGACCTATACGACGATGCTCGTGTCAAAAGCGAAGAGGAAACGCTTCAATTCCATACGGTCAGTTACTGCTTCGGGTGCATTCATCATCGGCCCGGCCATTGGCGGCACCTTGATCCTGCTGAGTTCCATCCATACCACCCTCTGGATCAATGCGGTTTTCTTTGTGATTGCGGCGCTTCTGCTTACAGTGCTTCCGGAAAAGGAAACGATCGACCGGGAGAAGGTCCCTTCGATGACGATTGCTCAAGTGAAAAGTGATTTTACCGTGGTCACGCAATTTCTCTCCGCTAATAAATACATAGCTTTAATTTATCTGAGTTTTATTGGCGTCATGATTTTTACATTTGCCATGGATGCACAGGAAGTCGTCTTTACGCAGAAGGTGATTGGGCTGTCCGAAGTGGATTACAGCTTATTGATCAGCATCACCGGCATTGGGTCGGTGACCGGCGGCCTCCTGCTTTCCATTTTTTCTTCTAAAGTTTCATTGCGTCTGATGATCGTGCTGGGTGTGCTGATGACATCAGCCGGCTATATCATCTACGCGTTTTCGTGGTCATTCCTGTCCATTACGGCCGGATTTCTGATCCTGGGTTTTTTCAACGTATTCATGAATGCGGGAATCTCCACGTTTTACCAGAACAATATTCCGGTTGCGCTGATGGGGCGGGTCACCAGCATTTTTCAGCTGATCCAAAGCGCCGTTCAGGTGGTTTTCATATTGGGTATCGGAATCCTGGCGGATGTTATATCGCTGCGCATCACGATTGTTACGCTCGCAGTCATCATGCTGCTGGCGGCTGTCATCTTCTCTTATTTTGTATTGAAGCCGCAGAAGGCCGGATTTTATCAGGAAGAAGAGGCTGACAATGAAGTGCTGGTTTAGCAAACTGATTAGTTATTCTGCCAGAAATTTTGAAAATACATAAATCACATCACCAGGAGGAAGCTATGAATTACATACAGGAAATGCGCCAAATAATCGGAACGCAAACATTAATGACAGTGGGCTGTGGAATTATTATCGAAAGGGATGGCCAGATTTTATTGCAGCACCGGAAAGACAACGATGTATGGGGAATTCCGGGCGGCGTCATGGAGCCAGGCGAAACATTCATGGGGGCGGCTATGCGCGAAACGTTGGAGGAAACGGGGTTGGTGACGGAAAACCTGCGGCTGTTCGGGCTCTATTCAGGCAATGAAGGATTTGCGGAGTATCAAAATGGAGACAAGATTTTCAGCGTCCAGATTATTTTTCACACAACCGAATTTTCGGGTGAGCTGATCCAGGATGCGCTGGAAAGCAAGGAGCACCGGTTCTTTTCACCTGAGAGTCTGCCACATCTAAATCCCCATCAGGCGCGGTTCATATTGGACTGGGTGAATGGGGCGGAGCTTCCGGTTGTGAAATAGTGATTCACTGTATTTATTGAAACCAATTATAAGTACCTGCAACTCAGGAGGAGCATACAAATGAAAGATCTGCGGCAGTCCATACAAATCAAACCAATAACGGAGCAGTTCGAAGAAGCGGCGAGACAATTAATTCTGGACGGGTTGGAAGAGCGTTTCGGCTTTCTGGATCATTCATTCAATCCGGATTTGAAAGATATTATACGAAACTACAGCCGGGGCAACGATGTGTTTTTGATTGGCCTCGCCGGTAATGAAGTTGTGTGTACAGGTGCGTTGACCCGAGAAAGCGGGACGGCCGGCAGAATTCAGCGCATGTCGGTGAAGAAATCCCATCGGCGGACAGGGCTGGCGGAATTGATGCTGCAGAAGCTCGAGGCAAAAGCGCGTCAGGCAGGATATGGATCATTGATGCTGGAAACAAATAATGAGTGGCACAGCGCTGTCAGCTTTTATACAAAAATGGGCTTTGAAGTGGACTGGAAAGATGAGGAGCGGAGTCATTTTGTGAAAAAGCTGGATTGAATAATAGCGTTACTGTCCCTCCAATTCACTCATAACTTCTTTGATGGCATCATCAAATTTCACTTTCAAACTCATGTCGTGTTCATATACATAAAAAATCAATACATTCTTAACTTCATAAGTATTATAAGAAACAGTATCCATCGCCGCAGTTTTATCATGAAAATCCTGTAAGCCCTTTTCCCGTTTTTCAGGAGATTTATAAATATAGACCAATAACATCTTTCCTTCCAATTCATAATGGGCCGGTTTGACGCCATTAAGCTTCATGCTGAAAATGCTGTCTTTTCTGGGTTCTTTATTCTCTTTGATGGGAATTTGCTGATTTTCAAAGGAAGACACTACTTCATCCAATGAAATCATATCCGGGTTTGCTGCCTGGCAAGATGTTAATAACAATACAAGAAACATAAGTAAAAAAGTCAGCTTATTCAATTTATCACCTCCTACGTCATTTGACGTGATGGAGGGGTATACGTTTCAAACAGGCCTTTCTTTTGAGTGGAATAAAGAATTTTACGATAAGGCGGATCAAAAAATAAGCGGTTTTTCGTCAACTTTGGCGGAATACGATCAAAAAGAGAAGGGCATATACAAAATACGATGTTTTTTGAGCTGATTCAAACAGCATAGAGCTGAAAAACAGCATGGATATTACTTTTATTCCCAGAATTTTAAATGAGGAATTAAAAAGTTTCCAACTCAAAAAATTTATGCGCGGAAACGACCCACTTATGCGCGGAAAACAGGATTTGTGCG
>NZ_JRGN01000281.1 GCF_000775575.1 Planococcus sp. CAU13 | reverse complement strand
TGCTGTTCAGTTTTCAAGGTTCATGTTTGCTGTCGTTCTTGACGACTTCTACTATACTAAAGCATCTCTCTCGTACTGTCAACAGATTTACCAAATAATATTATATTTAAAAAGCATTCAACTGTTTTTCATTTTTCCTTCTATATAAGCAGTGAAAAAGAAAAGCGAAGACCGAGTCACGAAAACCTCTGCCTTCACTTGATTTTTACTTCACGGAGCCTTGCTTCCTTCAACAAAAACAAATATTTACTTTCAGCAATTTTCCGTTTAGCAATTATATACAAATCATAATCGTCAGACATTTCTTCCATTTCCTTGGCAACTTGCAATTCTTGCTTCGTGTCGAAGAACTGGGAAATCAACTGCTCGTCAAATTCTTTTTTTAATCTGCCTTTTCTTGAAAACAGCATTCGTCGATCTCCTCTTTATAACTCGCGCCGGCCTTCAAGCGCTTTCGATAAGGTTACTTCATCCGCATACTCCAGATCTCCGCCTACCGGTAAGCCGTGGGCAATGCGTGTCGTTTTAATTCCTGATGGTTTGACCAGGCGTGAAATATACATGGCTGTCGCTTCGCCTTCAATTGTCGGATTCGTTGCAAGTATCAATTCTTCCACTTGCTCATCCTGTAAACGTTTAAGCAGCGAAGGCACGTTGATGTCTTCAGGACCGATTCCTTCCATTGGAGAGATTGCTCCTTGCAGCACATGGTACAAACCGGTGTAATCACGCATTTTCTCCATGGCGATTACATCTTTCGGATCCTGAACAACGCAGATGGTCGTACGGTCCCGCTTCGGATCCTGACAAATATGACAAGGGTCCACATCCGTAATATGGCCGCACACGGAACAGAAACTTAAGTTACGCTTTGCATCGACTAGCGCTTTCGCAAAATCAAGCACCGTATCTTCTTTCATTCCAAGCACAAAAAATGCCAGACGGGCCGCTGTTTTCGGCCCAATCCCTGGCAATTTCATAAAACTCTCCATTAATTTCGATATTGGTTCCGGATAATGCATAATTATTGCCTCCTAGAACATTCCTGGGATGTTCAAGCCCTTCGTGAATTTCCCCATTGTGGAATTCGCGTGTTCGTCCGCTTTTTTGAATGCTTCGTTTGTTGCTACCACTAACAGATCCTGCAGCATTTCTACATCTTCAGGGTCCACAACAGATGGATCCATGACGATATCCAGTACTTCTTTATGTCCGGAAACAGTGACTTTGACCATACCGCCGCCAGCTGCCCCTTCGAATTTCATTGTGCCAAGTTCTTCCTGAGCCTCAGCCATCTGTTTTTGCATTTTCTGCATCTGTTTCATCATACCTTGCATATTTCCGCCACCGCGCATAATGTATTCCTCCTATTATATGTGTTTGTCAGTCTTCATGAATTTCGACGAAGTCTTTTCCGAAAAGCTGCTCCGCTTCGGCGATGAACGGATCTTCCTCCGCTGCAGCGCCTTCCTGGGAAAACGGATTTTCTTCTTCAGTATCCGCCTGATTTTCTTCAGTGCCTGCTTTCAATCCGCTGGTTTTAATGAAATCTTCACGGATCTTCAGCCAACTCGCATCGGGGACATAAACCGGCGTATACGCTTTTCCTGTATACTGTTCCAGCAACTCACTGAACATCGCTGCAAACGTCTGGTTTTCTGATGCCATCTGGCAATGAATATCATACTTGAATTTTAACACAAATGCATCACTTGATGCCGCTACCGGCTCTGCTTCATTCAATAAAGCCGAATGGGATTTCTGCAGCTGGCCCATTACAGTCGCCCAATTTGTTTTGATTGCCTGAATGTCCGGCTTGGTTGCATTTTTCAGCACTTCCTGAATGCGGCCGGTCGGAATTTTAAAGCCATTCTGCACACGCTGCCGCTTTTTCTGTTCAGCAGGAGCTGATGCTGCAGATGCGCCGTTGCCATTTTTCAATTGCTGCTGCAAATCACGGACCAGCTGTTCGAGCACTGATACTTTCGCTTCGAGTTCCGGTGAAACGGCCGATGACACTGATGCCGCTGCTGGCGTTTCCGCCTGCACCATTTTCAGCAGGGCCGTCTCCATATAAATTTTTGTATGGTTGGAGAAGCGCATTTCCTGCTGTGTTTTTGTCATGATATCGATCCAGCTGTAAAGCGTCGCCGGTTCAAATTGTTTCGCCAATTCTTCAAAACGGGATTCGTGGCTGGCAAGTTCCAGCATATCATGGAGATCCGGCGCTGTCTGAATCAGCAGGAGGTCGCGGAAAAAGGTGATGAAATCTTCCACCAGCCGCACCGGATCTTTGCCGTCACGGACCAATTGTTCCAATAAAGTCAAAGCCTGCCCGATATCTTTTGCAAGCAGCGCTTCTGCAATATTATAGAACATGTCCTGGCTGATTGAACCCGTTACCAGCAGCGCATCTTCAATGGACATTTCGTCTCCGCTGAAGGACACGACCTGATCGAGCAGACTGAGTGCATCCCGCATTCCACCGGCTGCTGCCTGAGCAATGATTTTCAGCACTTGTTCATTGTACGGAATGTTTGCGTCATCGAGAACTTCAATCATGCGCATGACGATGTCCGCTTGCGTATGCGATTTAAAATCAAAGCGCTGGCATCTCGAAATGATCGTCAACGGCAATTTATGCGGCTCGGTAGTCGCGAGAATGAAGACGACATGTTCCGGCGGTTCTTCGAGCGTTTTCAGCAGAGCGTTAAATGCACTGTTGGACAGCATATGAACTTCATCGATAATGTAAATCTTGAAACGTGAATTCGCAGGAGAAAAACGAACCTTTTCGATGATTTCCCGCATTTCTTCCACACGGGAATTGGAGGCCGCATCAAATTCGATGACATCGGTATTGGATCCTTCCATGATGCTCAGACACGATGAACATTCATTGCAGGGCTCAGTGGCCGGCGCCTTCTCACAATTCAGCGCTTTTGCGAAAATCTTCGCTGCACTTGTCTTCCCCGTGCCGCGCGGGCCGGAGAACAGATAAGCGTGAGTCGTCTTATTGTAAAGGAGAGCATTTTGAAGGGTTTGTTTGACATGCACCTGACCGGTCATTTCGGAAAAGGACTGGGGTCTGTATACACGGTAAAAAGCTTGATACGCCAACGATTTTCTCTCCTTTTGAAAAATATGTTTTTCGTCCTTCCATTATACCATAAATCCGTCCTTCTTCTTAAGGTTTTCGGACGGCTTTCATTGCCTGAAAAATAAAATCCAAACAAAAAACCTGCCCGCGTAAAGCGGACAGGTTCAGATTGTAAAGTTAATGCCGTGCACCTTTCTTCGACTGCTGTACATAAGCGTTACCCATGTCGTTGGCTCGATCTAGGCGATCCCGCGGCACATGGAAAGTTCCACTTAATGCTGCTTCCTTCCGGACCTGACATGGTTCATGGGTTCCCATTGCGCAGGACCCAGATGTCAACACTACGTGCATGAGGCAGACCTTACATGCAAACAGCCTAGGAAAGGAATTCAGTCCTGCTAAAGCGGATTGCAGGTTACAGGACACCGCTATCTTCCCACCTAGCACGGCATTTACTAGTATACGAATTATTCCGGAAAAAATCAATCCTTAAGAATCATTGCGCACAATCCCTTTCATTTTTGTTCGGGATTGAAAAACCCGGACGCGCTGTTTGCCAGCTGTCCGGGTTTTAAACAGATAAACTTCATCTTATTGCTCGATTGTCACATCTTTCAACTGATAGATACCGGAAGTATCGATGCTGAAACCTTTCACCGTATCAGCGATGCCGTTTAGATATTCCGTGTGAAGCAGGAATGCCATCGGAGCATCATCTGTCAACAGTTGCGCAACTTCAGCGTAGATTGCTTCGCGGGCAGCCGGATCCGCTTCACGGCGTCCTTCGTCAAGAAGTGCATCGACTTCAGGATTTTCGTAGAATGAACGGTTCCCCGGATTTCCTTTTTGTGAAGAGTGGAACAGAGCATACATACCATAGTCAGCGTCACCAGTCGGGTTCGACCAGCCCAGGATGAACATATCGTGTTCTCCTGCTGCTGTCTGATCCAGATAAGCTCCGAATTCCATTACTTCAATTTCAGCAGTGATGTTCAATTCGGCAAGCGATTCCTGTACAAGGACAGCTATAGCCTGGCGCTGTGGGTTATCGTTTGTCCAAATAGTTGTGGAGAAGCCGTCTGACATGCCTGCTTCTTCCAATAGAGCACGCGCTTCATCCATATTGTATTCAATCGCGTCAATATCTTCTGTGTAACCGAATATTCCTGGTGCCAACGGTCCAATTGCCGGGATGCCGTAGTTTTCATAAACACCGGAAATGATCGCTTCGCGGTCTACAGCAAGTGAGATTGCCTGACGCACCAACGGGTTATTGAAAGGCTCTTTTTCAGTGTTGAAGCCCAGGTAAGCCAAACTTGATGATGCCGTCTGCATGACAGAAGCAACACCGGAATTGTTGATGCGGTCAACTTCGTTCGGCTGTACCGGATCGATGATATGAACGTTTCCTGTTTCAAGATCCGCTGCGCGAACCTGTGAGTCTGGAACTACACGGAAGGCAACCGAATCAACTTTGACCGGTTCTCCCCAGTACTCTTCGTTTTTGACAAGTTTAATTTCAGAACCTGCGTTCCAGGAATCGAATTTGAAGAATCCAGTACCTACCGGCCCTTCTGAGATTACAGAACCTGGATCAGATCCTGATTCCATCGCTGCATAATCCGCTTCAATAGAAGCAGGTGAAATCATGCCGCCGCCGTTATGGGAAAGGTGGGCCAATAAAGGCGCAAATGGATATTCAGTTGTGATTTCAACTTCATAGTCACTTACAACGTCTACACTCGTAATCATTTCATATAAGAAATAACGCGGAGATGCAACCGCTTCGTCACGGACGCGGTCAAGGTTCATTTTTACAACTTCAGCGTTAAATTCTTCGCCGTCATGGAATGTGACGCCTTCCTGCAATGTGAATGACCAGGTATTTTCGTCCACTTGCTCCCATGAAGTTGCAAGGCCTTCAACGATTTCGTTGTTTTCATTGCGGTTTACCAAAGTTTCGTAAATGTTTGCCTGAACAACGGAAGAAGGTACGTCATTCGAACCGTGTGGATCGAGTGAGGATGCATCGGAAAGCACTGCAATAATAAGGTCTCCGCCCGCTGCTGCTTCTCCACCGGTTTCAGCACCGTCTTCAGTGCCGGTTCCTCCGGTTTCCCCACCTTCTGTACCGCCTTCTTCTGCGCCATTGCCTCCACCTCCGGCGCAAGCTGCCAGAATCAGAGCCAATGCCAGTGTGATTAAGATTGCCCAAAGAGACTTGTTGGTTAATTTCACTTTTTCTTTACCCCCTTTAAGTTTTTAAAATTTAGAATATCAATTATTACACGTAATATTCTGACAATAATATAACACAAAGTTAATTAGTGAACAATATGACCCAAATAAATAACTTTTTTCTATAATTAAACTCATATTTTTTACAATGATATAAAAATAATATTTTATCTGTTAATTTAAGAAGAAATCTTCTTAATTACTATATTAGAAAATTAAATCTCTCATTTTTTACAGATATAATTTTATTTTTACTTATTCACATTAATTTATCGGCTATTATTATCAGATATTTTTTAGTAAACTTAAAAAAGTCTAACTAGTTAAATTATTATTGTTTCGGAAAGGAAGGATTTTATGAGCGAAGAAACAGTAAACGTCCCTGTCACAGCGGAAAGGATAAATCCCCGGCTTGAAAGTTACAAGCAATTCTGGCGGCGATTGGCCAAGAACAAAGCCGCTGTTATCGGGGGATGTTTAATCCTTTTCATTATTATTATGGCTTTTGTGGGTCCGTGGATTATTACTACATTTACCGACTACCGGCCGAATCAGACGGATATTACAAATAAACTGGCCGGACCGTCAGCGGCGCACTGGTTCGGAACCGATAATTTTGGCCGTGATATTTTTACACGCGTGATTTTCGGCACTAAATTGACTTTATATGTAGGCTTTTTCTCCGTCTTTATCGGAGGGATCATCGGCGTTATTTTTGGAATCGTGGCCGGCTACTATGGCGGCCGCATCGACACCGTCATCATGCGCTTGATGGATGTGCTTCTTGCGTTTCCTGGTATTTTGCTGGCACTGGCAATTGTGGCAGTGCTCGGAGGCAGTTTGACAAACGTGATCATTGCCGTCGGAATTTTCTCTGTCCCTGCATTTGCGCGGGTAGTACGGGGCTCCACCCTGTCGGTCAGGAAGCTGGAATATATCGATGCCGTGCGCGCACTGGGTGCATCGGATTTCCGGATTATTTTCAAACATATTCTGCCGAATATCATGTCGCCGATCATCGTGCAGGCATCGCTTCGGATTGCTACAGCCATATTGACGGGCGCGGGCCTCGCTTTCCTTGGCCTAGGTGCACAGCCGCCAAGACCGGAATGGGGAGCCATGCTCAATGAAGGCCGCCCCTTCATGTATGAAGCTGGGCACGTTGCTTTATTCCCAGGGTTAATGATTGTTCTCGTCGTTCTTGCCTTTAATATTTTTGGTGACGGCGTACGCGATGCCCTCGATCCAAAAATGAAGAAATAAGGGAGGTGCAATACTTTGACAAAATATATTATCCGACGTCTGCTTCAAACGATTCCTGTTCTTCTCGGGGTGACGATTCTGGTGTTTTCACTCATGCACCTGGTTCCTGGAGATCCCGCACAAATCGTCGCCGGGGAGGGAGCATCTGAGCAAACTGTAAACAATATCCGCGAACGGCTGGGATTAAATGAATCAATTCCGGTTCAATACGGTAAATTTCTGACAAACGCCCTGCAGGGAGACCTTGGTTCTTCGGTCCGTTCGGGCAGGCCCGTAATGGATGAAATCGGCTCCCGCTTCTGGGTCACGGTCGAATTGGCCTTTTACTCCACCATTGTCGCCGTGCTGCTGGGTTTGATTGCTGGAATCGTCTCAGCTGTTCGGCATTATACATTGACTGATACGTCAATCATGGTAGTTGCACTTTTCGGCTTATCCATGCCGAACTTCTGGTTTGGTTTATTATTGATCCAATGGTTCGCCATCGGCAACTGGATGCCGGAATGGCTTGAATTCATTAAAATGCGGCCTTCCGGATGGGGCGATGAATGGCGCCAGGTCATCCTGCCGGTATTGACACTCGGAACAGGCGGGGCAGCAATCATCGCCCGGATGACCCGCTCTTCGATGCTTGAAGTCATCGAGCAGGATTACATCCGCACTGCCCGTGCGAAAGGAGTTTCTGAACGGCTGGTCACTTACCGCCATGCATTGAAAAACGCGCTGATTCCTGTTGTTACAGTTGTCGGACTTGAATTTGGCGGATTCCTCGGCGGCGCTGTCCTGACAGAAACGATTTTTGCCATCAACGGCATGGGGCGTTTGACAATCGATGCAATCCGAACCCGTGATTTCCCTGTGGTCCAGGGAACGGTACTCGTCATTTCCGTTATTTTCGTACTCGTCAATTTACTCGTTGATATTTCATATCGCTTCTTGAACAAACGAATTGATTTAAATTAGAAATGAGGTGGAAAGAAAATGACTACCCTAGAAACAATATTGGAAGTAAAAAATTTAAAAACGACATTTAAAACCGATGCGGGCGACGTAAACGCAGTAGACGGTGTCAGCTTTAAATTGCCGAAAGGGAAAACCATCGGAATTGTTGGCGAATCGGGCTCCGGAAAAAGTATCACTGCCTTGTCCATTCTGCGTTTAATCGGCAGCAACGGGCAAACCAAAGGCGGTGAGATCCTTTATAAAGGACAGGACTTGCTGAAATTATCGGAAGACAAAATGCGGAAACTCCGCGGTAATGAAATATCGATGATTTTCCAGGAACCGATGACATCTTTGAACCCCGTCTATACAGTAGGCCAGCAAATCAGTGAAGCTCTTATGCTGCATCAGAACATGTCCAAAAAAGAAGCTCATTTGCGCTCGATTGAATTGCTTACATTGGTCGGTATCCCTTCCCCCGATAAACGGGTTAAAAACTACCCCTTTGAATTATCGGGCGGTATGCGACAGCGGGTGATGATCGCGATGTCCCTTGCCTGCAACCCCGAAATACTGATTGCCGACGAGCCGACGACCGCACTCGACGTTACGATTCAAGCGCAAATCCTTGAATTGATCAAGGATTTGCAGGATCGTCTAGGCATGTCCGTTATTTTCATCACCCATGACCTCGGAGTGGTAGCTGAAACCTGTGACTACGTGGCCGTGATGTACGCGGGGCAAGTGGTCGAATATTCGGATGTCCGTTCACTGTTCAGAGAACCGAAGCTGCCTTATACAATCGGCCTTTTGAAATCACTGCCCCGCCACGATATCGAGCAGACGAAACTCGAGCCGATCAAAGGCAATGTGCCAAGCCCGTACAATATGCCGGTCGGCTGCCGCTTTTCCCCGCGCTGTCCGGCCGCCACAGATCTGTGCCGCACCAAAATGCCGCTGCTCGAAACAGATGAAAAAGGCAATCAGGTCCGCTGCTGGATCTATTCAGAAGAATGGAATGGAGAATCGGAGGTGGAAATTTATGGCGAAACAAGAATTGCTAAAGGTCGAGGGGCTAAAACAGTACTTCCCGATTAAAGGCGGCTTTCTGGGCCGTACCGTAAACCACGTCAAAGCAGTAGATGACATCAGCTTCACAATTTATGAAGGCGAAACCGTCAGCATCGTCGGTGAATCCGGCTGCGGTAAATCCACAACCGGCCGCGCAATTCTGCGTCTTGAAGAGCCGACAGCTGGAACGGTCGAGTACCGGGGAGTCAATTTGGCCAATATCTCAAAACGGGAAATGCGGGATTACCGGAAAGATCTGCAGATTATTTTCCAGGATCCCTATGCTTCAATCAATCCGCGCCAAACAGTGGCTTCCGTTTTAATGGAAGCGATGGAAATCCAAAAAGTTCTGCCGCCCGATAAACGACGGGCACGAGCGGAAGAATTGCTGGAAACGGTTGGTTTGCTTCCTTATCAGGCAGATCGTTTCCCGCATGAATTTTCAGGCGGCCAGCGACAGCGGATCGGCATTGCGCGTGCACTGTCGGTAAACCCGCAATTGATCATCTGCGATGAAGCCGTTTCGGCACTTGATGTATCGATTCAGGCGCAGGTGCTGAATCTGCTGGAGGAATTGCAGGACGAATTCCAGTTGACTTATTTGTTCATTTCCCATGACCTGGGCGTTGTCCGCCATATTTCGGACCGCATTATCGTTATGTACCTGGGAAAAATCATGGAAATCGCCGATAAGAAGAGTCTTTTTGAAAATCCGAAGCATCCTTATACAAAAGCCCTGCTGTCCGCAATTCCGGTTCCGGACCCTGACAAGAAGAAAACGCGCATCGTATTGAAAGGGGACGTCCCTTCCCCCATTGATCCGCCATCAGGATGCCGTTTTCATACGCGGTGTCCGTTCGCCACCGAAAAATGCATTACGGATGTTCCCGAGCTTCGCACGACCGAATCGATGGTCGACAAGCACGAAGCCGCCTGCCACTATATCGAAGAAATTGCGGCTGGAACAAAAGCAGCAAATTACTGAGCGAAAGCCCCTGGAACATAAAAAATCCAGGGGCTTTTTGCTGTTTGAAATTTTATATTCCATTTCGTAAAAAAATCATTCAAAACTGTTGACAGTAAAGATTGATCCGTGTTAAATTAATTCTTGTCTGATACGGAGGAATACCCAAGTTTGGCTGAAGGGA
>NZ_JRGN01000307.1 GCF_000775575.1 Planococcus sp. CAU13 | reverse complement strand
TCTTCCTGTTTCTTTACTTTTTCTTCTGCTGATGGCTGCTCTTTAATTTCTATCGGCTTTTTATCATTGGATTCCGCAGGTTTTGTTGCCGGCTCACCTTTTTCCAGCTTTTCAGAATGATTGATCAGATGGCCGACTGGCACTTTCTTTTCAACAGATGTTCTCCATTGTTTTTTGGAAGCCTCTTTCAGCCGCACTGTAATATTTTCAGCAACCACTTTCGTTGAAATGGCTGTCACCGACTTCATCAATGCTTCATCATCGACTTTTTCTTCTTCATCAGCCACAGTGGTTATGGTGATTTCATCCGTCTCTGTTTCCAGCGACAATTCAATGACTCTATTGAGGACCTCTTCCAATTGATGATGTTTCCATGCGCCTATTTCGCTGATCAATTCCCGGCCGTCAGCATTCAGCCCGCGTACGGAAATCACTTCATACTCATCATCTATTCCCAGTTCAATTCCTGGATTCACCTGAACCTGAATATAGGCAAATGCTTCCTGTTTCGGCAGCAGGACCGAAAGAAATAGAACCGCGACCGCCAGTGCCGCAAATACAGGAGCCCATACCGGCTTGATCATGCGTGTCTTTTTCACAGCCATGGCCTGCTTCGGATAAAAATAGCCCTGTTCTCCTACAGCTGTTTCCCTGACCGGTTTTCCCTGAACAAATTCTCCGTTTGGAGCAAGGAAAATGGAAAACTCATCATTCAATTCGATGCACAGGCCTTTTTGCATTTTCATCAGCGCAACCGCTCCTTCAAATAATCCTTCAAATAATGCAAATCACTCATCATCAACAAGGCGATCGCAATTATGTATTTTCTATTGCGCTCAATGGTCTTCCTCGAAACTTCAACCAGCTGCACGAGTTCTTTGACCGGCAGTTTTTTGGTGCGCTGAAGATATTGCCGGTATTCTTCTGTTTCCGACACCAGCTGGGCAATTTGGATGGCCGTCACTCTGGCGTCTTCATGTGCAGGCGAAACTTTCACCAGATCCTGGAAAGACATGCCATAGCCGGAAAGCAATTTTTCAAAAGAGGCAATTTCTTCCCTCCGCGCTTCTGCCTGCTGCTGTTCAGAGTAGGAATGGACGGACGCTCTGCTGTCAATCCCGCTTCTGAAATCGTCTTCCTCCGACAAACCATGAAAATCATGGGCGAAATCATTGCGCTGAACTTCTTTCCGTATAAAATCGATGACTCTTCTGCGGATGACCATATGCGCAAACGTCAGGAAAGAAGTGCTTTTCTCTTGATTAAACCCTTTTACCGCTTCGTGAAAAGCGGATAGGGCGATGCTGTATTCTTCGTCATGGTCACTGATAAACCTTTTGCAAACCTGACCGGCAGTTTTTTTCATAAAAGGTGAATAGGCCAGCAACAAGTCTTCCATTGCCCGCTCGTCGCCATTCTGAGCTTGTATTGCCAGCATTTCGGCATTACTTTTTTCTCCTCGACCGAAATATCCGGACAATACTGACAGCAGCATACAGTTCACCTCTTTCCGCTTTTTTCATAACTCTAAGTTTACCGAGAAATGGAATAATTGAAAAGCAGGAACAGAATGAGCAGTTGCTTCTGAATAGAAGATTCGGGTCCTTACCCATTTTTAAGGGGGTATAAACTTTTTTATTTCAGATTTTATTGTCATCCATAAAAAAGAGGCATCTTCCCAAGAAGATGCCTTCTGCCATTAATGGACTTCGGATTTCTTATTCTTTTTCAATCCGATCAATGCGCCGACAACAACAATTCCGACCAGCACTGTCCAGAAAATGATGGTCCAGGGAGTTGAATGCGGGAAATCGTGCGGCAGAAACCCAAGTTTCTCATGTGACAATGTCATCACGAGCAATTTCACACCGACCCATCCAACGACAACAAATGCCGCGGTTTCCAATTGCGGATATTTTTCCAGCAGCTGAACGAATTTATGGGCAGCGAAGCGCATGATAATCACTCCGATCAGACCACCGGCAAGCATAACAGTAAACTGTCCGGAGTTGATGCCCCCGATGTCTTCCAGACCAAATATATCCAAATGCGGCAGCGTTACTGCGAGAGCCACTGCAGCCAGCATCGAATCGATGGCGAATGCAATATCGGCCAATTCGATTTTCAGCACTGTCATCCAGAAACCTGCACCTTTTGTTGCTTCCGGTTCAATGGAATGTTCCTTTCCTTTTCGCTGGTCGTAGATATGCTTCGCCGAGATGAACAACAGATAAGCTGCTCCTAAAGCTTGGATCTGCCAGATATTAACCAGCAGCGTAATCATGAACAATGCGGCGAAACGGAACACGAATGCCCCTGCCAAACCATAGAATAAAGCTTTCTTTTGCTGATTTTTCGGCAAGTGTTTGACCATTACCGCCATTACGACTGCGTTATCCGCAGCAAGTAAGCCTTCGAGTCCGATTAAAACCAATAAAACCCAGGCATACTCCAATAAAACTGTGTCCATCTTCTCTTCCTCCTAATTTTTGCCAGCAAAAAAGACCCTTGCCTAATAAAAGGCAAAGGTCTCGCTAAGCAAATAAAATCGCTATCACAACCGATGGCTACTAACCATGTCTTGACGACTGTGAAATAGGTTTCCCTACAGCTACTCCCCTTTGACATAATGTCAAAGTAAATTTAGTTGTACCCTGATTATACCACCTCCATCCCGTTTGTATATATTTATTGAATCGGGATATGATATTTTTTTTCATTTTTATGCAGATTGTAAAAGGCCACCATTTCGGGCATTGTCTCCAGGAAATCGGCACACTTGATGCCGCTGCCCTGCAATAACCGTGCTGCATTGGATGTATCGAAAGATGCCGGCCAATCCATATAATCCAATGTTTCGGCTTCAACACCCAGCAGCTTTCTTACAGGTTTGCTTTTAAGGCTTACAGTTGCCAGCTGTTTGGGCAGACGGCCCTTTGGTTTCCTGCCCGCCAGGTGAAAAACCATTGACCGATAAACTTCTTCCACAGGGTGCGGGGCAGGGTCAGTCAAATGGACAGTTACCCCTTCCGCAGCTTTCAGCGTGCTGAGGTATATGGAGGATTCCAATATATAATCGATTGGAACCACATTTATATAGGAAGAAGATTTTCCGATATAGGGTATAATCGGCAGCTTGCGAATGCGGTCGATCATATTCAGGAAGAAATAAGGCCCATCAAATTTAATGGTTTCACCGGTCCTGGAATGGCCGCGCACTATACCAGGACGGATAATGGTTACCGGAAACTCTTTTTTCATCACATCAACCAGCACTTCTGCTTCAAACTTCGTTTCTTCGTAATGGTTCTTAAACTGTTCAGGGCGGATCAATTCATCTTCCCGCAATACCCCTTCGCGTTTTCCGGCGACATACGCCGTGCTGAAATACATATAACGCTGCAGTCCGGAAAGGCCGGCAGCAAAGTCATTAACATTTTTTGTGCCTTCGACATTCACTTTCCAGGCAAGGTCCCGAGGCACAGCCAGATCGTAAATTGCCGCAAGATGCCAAAGGATAATTTCTTTATCCTGCAGGTATGCCAGATCTTCCGCCCGGAGCCCCAATCCTTGTTTCGTTATATCGCCTTCCATGAGGCGAATTTCCCGGCAGCCCGTCTCCTGTCGAATCCGCTCAGCCTCTTCTTCTGCCCTCGGGCGTTCAGCCGCTAAAATAATTGCTGTGATGCCGCGGTCTCTGTCCTCATCAATCGATTTGCGGATCAGCTGGCTGGCAATAAAACCTGGATATCCTGTAAATACAGCTTCGGTCATTTCTGTTCCCCCCTAACTGGTTACTGTACTGCATATCATCTAACTACGATTATACTAAATATTCCAATTAAATACGCAAAAAAAAAAAGTGAACCACTGGGGCTCACTTTCTATTCATCAATCGGGTTTCTTTATCAAACAGACTGTAGACAATCGGAACGACATATAATGTCAGTAACGTCGAGCTGATAAGGCCACCGATAACGGCAATCCCCATCGGCTGATTGATTTCTGTTCCTTCTCCGATGCCAATCGCCAAAGGCGCTAAGCCAAGAATGGTGGTGAGTGCCGTCATCAGAATCGGCCGCATTCTGTCGCGGACCGAGATGATGATTGCGTCATACGATTCCATACCGCTGTCTTTTCGCTTGTTAATATAATCGACGAGAACAATCCCGTTGTTAACTACAATACCTACCAGCACCAGCACCCCGATTATTGCAGTGATGCTGACTGGCGTTTGTGTAAGGAATAAGGCGATGGCTACACCGATTACCATCAAAGGGACTGTGAACATGATAACGAACGGGTATTTGAAAGATTCAAACTGGGCTGCCATTACAAGATAGACGAGGACGGTTGCCAGGATCAATGCCATTACCATATCGTTTATCGCGTTATCAAATAATTCACGGTCGCCGCCGAACGTAATCATTGTCCCTTCATCAAGGTTTAAATCCTCGAGCGCCGCATCCACTTCATCAGACATATCCCCCATCGTGACATCCGACTTGTGCTGAAGGGTAAAGGAAACGCTTCCCGCCTGATCGACACGCTGAATGCTGACAGGCCCCTGTGCAATTTCTATATCCGCCAGTTCCTGCAGTTCGACGAAAGTTCCTGATGGTGTTCGCAGGCTGAGTTCCCGCAGCTTTTCATAACTGTCGCGGTCATCTTCACTGATCTCCACGAAAACACTGAGAACGTCGTCCTGTTCGTTGATCAGCTGAGTGGCCTGGACTCCTCTGGTAATATTATTCACCGTTTGGGCGATCTGGGCAGGAGCCATGCCGTATTCAGTGGCAGCTTCACGGTCGATCGTCATTTGAATTTCATCTATGGTCTCATTGCGGTCGTTTGTCAATTCGGTAACCGTCGATAAGTTGCTGAGCGACTCATTGATCCTTTCCACCGCTTCGTCCAATCTTACGGGATCAGTATCCGTAACGGTGAAGGACAGCGTATTTGGAGTCGAACCTGCAGCTGTCTGGAGGTTGAATCCGACTTCTGCTCGGTCCCCCACTTTTTCCAGAATTTCAGGCTGCACGTCGTCGACAAACTGGAAGACTGACCGGTCACGGTTTTCCAGATCGACCAGCTTGATATAAATTTCCGCCACATTGGATTCGGAAGAGCCCTGAGCCTGTCCTTGCTGTGAGGTACCGACCAGACTAACATAGACATCGACATCTTCTGCCGCTTCAAGTTCTTCTTCAATCATGGTGACGACTTCATCAGTCGCTGTCCGGGATGCCCCGTTTTCAAGCTCCACCGATACACTGACAAACCCTTCATCGGTCGCCGGCAGGAATTCAGTGCCGACCTGCGAGACGCCGAATGCTCCAATTATCAGGAACACCAGCGTAATCAATAACACAAGAACCCGGTGGCGCAATGCCCATTTGGTGGAACGTTCGAAATTCTTCAGTCCCTTTGACCTTCTCTTCCGCGCTTCTGCATTGCCTTTCGGCTTTTTCAGCCATTTTGATGCCAGCATAGGCACCACTGTCAGAGCCACAGCCAATGAAGCGAATAAACTGAACGAAATCGTCAATGCAAATTCGAAGAAAATCTCGCCGATCAGACCTGAAATGAAAATAACCGGAACAAATACGGCAACCGTGGTCAAAGTTGAGGCAGTAATGGCACTGGCTACTTCATTGGCTCCATCGGAAGCTGCTTTTTTTGAAGATTTCCCCATGGCGAGATGCCGTTCAATGTTTTCTATTACGACAATTGCATTGTCGACGAGCATACCAATGCCCAGCGCCAGCGCACCGAGCGTCATGATATTAAGTGCAAAATCCGCAAAATACATCAAGACAAAAGTCACTATGACGGAATAAGGAATTGCAATGCCGATAATCAGCGGACTTTTAATGCCGCGAAGGAAGAAGAACAGCACGAGCATGGCAAATATCCCACCAAAAATGAGGGTTTGTCCAATATTGCCGACCGCAAGCTTTACATAATCCCCCTGATCAAACAGGATATCGGCTTCCACTGCGCTGAATTTCTCTTTCTGCAATAATTCATCAAGGCGTTCCTGGAAAGCCGTGGAAACGTCGGCGGTATTTGCGCCGGATTCCTGAAGAGCTGACAGCAGCACAGCCGGCTCCTGATTGGCTCTCGTCTCACTATTGCGTTCTCGTTCAGCCAAAGTGACTTCACCGACATCGCCGATCGTCAGATTTTCCCCTTCTATCGGATCCACTGTAACCACCAGATCGGCTATTTCCTCCGGACTGGTCAATGTGCTGATGATGCGTGTTGTCAGGTTGCGGCCATCTTCACTTTCAATCGGCTCACCCGGCATGGACACATTGCTTCCCTGAATCACTTGGACAATATCGGATTGCTGAAGCCCATTCTCTTCCAGCAATTCCTGGTCTAACGAAATCAGAATTTCTTCTATTAAGCTGCCCGAAATATTTACGTTCGCAACGCCTTCCGTCTGCAGCAATTCGGTTTCCAGTTCTTCAGCCAATACCCGGATATCCACATCTGATTCAGTTGCCCGAAGCGATAATTGCAATATCGGAAACTGGGATGGGTCAAATTTCAGGAATTGGGGAGTGCCTGCATCGTCCGGCAGAAAAGTCTGGTCGATGCGCTGCAGAATATCACTTTGGACATCATTGATATCTGTCGACCAGTCAAATTCCAGGAGTATGAAGTTTGAACCTTCCTGTGAAGTCGACTGAATGGATTCAATCCCACGCAATGTGGAGAGATTCGCTTCCAAAGGCTTGGTCACTTTTTCACTGACCTCAGTCGGGCTGGCGCCGCTGTAACTTGTTACGACCACACCGATTGGCGGATTCAACTCAGGTATTAATGTCACTGGAATTCTGAAAAATGACACTGCCCCCAGGATAATGACCAAAAACATCGTGACAGCGGTCAGGACCGGTCTTTTTATTGAAAAATCACTTAAATGCATCGTGTCAAACCCTCTCTGTTACTTCGTTCTTTTATCATAAGAAAAACCGCCTGCCACCGCAAACTTAAACCTCCCTTTACAGCTGAAAACATATTAAATGTGAACAAAAATTCTAATTTTGCATAATTTATATATAACCCCGTCAAGCAGGGAACTTATCCTTTTCCGCCATTAAAAAAACCTGCCAAATGGCAGGTTTTACAACTCGTTTCCCTTTACTAACCAATTGTTCCGCTTTTTATAACAAACTGTACAGCCGGATTCCCGGGTTCTTATCCTGGAACCAGCGTGTTGCAAATTCATTCTCAAAGAGGAACACATAATTATCGAAGCGGTCTTTGACAAGCATTGAACGGCTGCTTGACATCGATTCTTTAATATCTTCCTCATTTTCAATCCATCGTGCAATTTTGGAACCGATGGGCTCCATCCGTACATCCACATTATATTCATTCTTCATGCGGTGCTCGAACACTTCAAACTGCAATTGTCCAACCGCCCCCAGAATGACTTCCTCCATATGAAGCGTCTTGTAATACTGAATGGCGCCTTCCTGCACGAGCTGCAGAATCCCTTTATGGAAATGCTTTTGCTTCATCACGTTTTTCGCAGTTACTTTAACGAATAATTCCGGTGTAAACTGAGGCAGGTTTTCAAACTGGAATTTCTTGCCGCTGGTGATGGTGTCACCAATCTGATAATTCCCTACATCGTGCAAACCGATAATGTCACCGGCTACGGCTTCAGCCACCATTTCCCGGTCATCTGCCAGAAATTGTGTTGTCTGGGAAAGCCGGAATGATTTTCCGGTACGTGAAAGTGTCACGTTCATCCCTTTTTCAAATTTGCCCGATACAATCCGCACAAAAGCAATCCGGTCTCTGTGCGCTGGATTCATATTCGCCTGAATTTTAAAGATGAAACCGGAAAACGGTGTTTCCACCGGATCCACGTAATCTTCTTCCTTTGTCATTCGCGGCTGCGGTGATGGTGCAAACTGCAAATAAGTTTCCAGGAAAGTCTGGACGCCGAAATTGGCAAGCGCACTGCCGAAGAAGACTGGGGTCAGTTCCCCACTCTTCACACGGTCATAAGAAAATTCGTTGCCGGCTTCATCCAGCAATTGGATATCTTCCATAGCCTGTGTGTAATATGAAGATTGCTTCATAGCATGGTCAACAGCCAGTTCGCCCGTTTCATCAATCGGGAGGAATCTCTCTCCTTCACTGCGGAAAGGTTCAACGCGTTTGTTAAAGCGGTCGTAAATACCCAGGAATTCCTTACCCATGCCGATCGGCCAGTTCATCGCATAAGATTGGATGCCAAGGACTTCCTCCAACTCTTCCATGAGTTCCAGCGGTTCTTTCCCTTGCCGGTCCATTTTGTTGATAAAGGTAAAAATCGGAATGCCGCGCATTTTGCAGACTTTAAATAATTTCACAGTCTGCGCTTCGATCCCTTTTGCGACATCGATGATCATCACAGCACTGTCTACTGCCATCAATGTACGGTACGTATCTTCACTGAAATCCTGGTGTCCAGGTGTATCGAGAATATTGACACGGTGGCCATCGTAGTCAAATTGCATGACCGAAGACGTAACCGAAATCCCCCGTTGCTTTTCGATTTCCATCCAATCCGATGTTGCAAATTTCCCGCTCTTTTTCCCTTTGACCGTACCTGCGTCCCGGATTGCTCCTCCGAATAGAAGCAGTTTTTCGGTTAAAGTTGTTTTCCCGGCATCCGGGTGGGAAATAATTGCGAAAGTTCTTCTATTTTCTATTTCATTTTTAATTTGTACTGACATGTTTTACGCTCCTTTAATCTACTCTTTACATATTAGAGAAGGCATACTGAAAAAACAAGAGGTTTAACCTGCCTGTCCCATAAAAAAGAAGCCATTTACGGCCTCTTTTCAACTATATTTTTTCAGCGCTTCCTGTTTGGCGATTTCCTTATCGCTGTGAGGAATTTTTGTGGCGCCGATTATCTGGTAATCTTCATGGCCTTTTCCTGCCAGAATTACGATATCGCCCGGTTCCGATTGCTGGATGGCATGTTTTACCGCTTCTTCCCGATCTCCAATGCATGCATAATTCGGATGGGTCATGCCCTTCTCCAAATCTTTCAAAATGCTGTCATACGATTCATCTCTTGGATCATCGGTCGTCAGTACGACATAATCGGCAGCAGAAGCTTTCCTGGCCATAGTCGGCCGCTTCGTTTTATCCCGGTTGCCGCCTGTTCCAACAAGAAAGATGATTTTATTCCGTTTAAAATCGGCCACTGCAGCCAAAGCTTTTTCGATGGCATCCGGAGTATGGGCATAATCGATAAATACAGTTACCGGCGCTTCCATTGCCACTTTCTGCATACGGCCTTCGACTGGGTCGATTGAAGTAAGCGCAGTCAGTATGTCCTTCAAGTTAAAACCTTCTGCATACAGAGCTGTTATGGCCGCAAGAGCGTTGGAGACATTGAAATGTCCAAGCAATTTCATGGAAACCGAAAATTCCCCGTCCGGGCACACGAGGCGGAAAGAAGTGCCTGACTGATCCATGAAAATATTATCCGCTTTGAATTGTGCTTCTTTCTCCACACCATAAGTATAAATTGGGTGAGAAGTCATTTTTGCTAATTGCTCAGACCATGGATCATCTGCATTGAGCACGGCCCTTTTCTTTTCGCTGAGATCCTGGCCAAGCTGAGCAAAAAGCAAGCCTTTTGCGTGTCCATATTCTTCCATTGTCCCATGGAAATCAAGATGGTCATGTGTCAGATTCGTAAAAATAGCCGTATTGAACTCAACCCCAGCCAGCCGCCCAAGTACTAGCCCATGTGAAGAAACTTCCATCGTCATATGGGAACAACCGGCTTTTTTTGCCTGGGCGATCATATGCTGTGTCGTTAAGGCATCACTGGTCGTGTTAGCGGAAGGATGCATTTCCCCGTTCAGATTAAAACCGATTGTTCCGGTTAATGCTGATTTCCTGCCCAGTTCCATCAGCATTGCATGAATCATTCCGGCAACGCTGGTTTTTCCATTTGTACCGGTGACGCCGATCATTTGCATGTCTTTTGATGGGTAATCATAATACTTTGAAGCCAATTGCCCCAAAGCACGCACCGTATCCTCCACTATCAGCACTGCCGGCCCTTCCACGCTGATAGGCTTTTCTGAAAGAATGAGCGTAGCGCCACTTTCAGTTGCCTGGCCGGCAAAATCGTGGCCATCTACCGTATATCCTTTAATGCAGACGAATAATGAACCTGGAACAGCGTCCCGGGAATCCATTGTGATGTATTCTATTCGTTCAGGCAATTCACCTGAAATCAATTTATAAGGAATATTATCGAGTAATTCCCTGCTATTCATGAATATCCTCCTAATCAGGAAACCAACGGAGACATTACATACGCATAGAGCAATGCTGCCGAGGCTTTCAATGAATCTGTATGGGTTCGTTCGTATGAATGTGAAGATTCAATCCCCGGACCGAATAACGCATGTTTCACATCATAGCCCGCGCTGATCGCCGCTGATGCGTCAGAACCGTAATACGGATATATATCCACCTTGTAATCAATCTTATTGTCTTGTGCCAAAGCAATCAGATGGCGGGTGAGGCCATAGTGATAGGGTCCACTGGAATCTTTTGCGCAGATGGACACAGTATATTCATCGGAAGCCTGGCCATCTCCGATTGCACCCATGTCAACGGCAATATATTCTTCCGTCTGCAGCGGTATATTGGAATTGCCGCCATAGCCGATTTCCTCATTATTGGAAATATAAAAATGCGTTGTGTACGGCAGTTTCCCGGAAGAACTGCTGAGATGCTTCACTAATTGAAGCAATAATGCCGTACTGGCCTTATCATCCAAATGGCGGGATTTCACATAACCGGATTCTGTAGCAGTAAATCTCGGATCAAATGAAACAAAATCGCCTACCTCAATACCAAGTTCCCTAACTGCCCCCTCTGAAAACACTTTTTCATCAATCCGGACTTCCATATTGTCTGCGCTGCGTTCAGCGGTCCCCGCATCTTTATAGACATGGACGGTCGTCTGATGAAGAAGTATTGTACCGGTAACCGTTTTTCCGGAAGCTGTATGTATGAGGCAATTTTCCCCTTCGATGGCGTTGAATTTAAAACCACCGACGAGTGAAAGCTTAAGTCGCCCGGACGGCTTGATCTCCTTGACCATGGCACCAAGTGTATCGACGTGTGCCGTCAGCAATCTATGGCGTTCATCGTTGTCACCTTTGATGGTGGCAATGACGCCGCCTTTATTCGTTGTGATGTGTTCAACATTCCAGTTGGCCAGCATCTTTTTAATCGTTCCCATTATTTCCATTGTATAACCTGAAGGACTCGGAATCCCTGCCAGGTCACCCAAAAGTCCAATCGTTTCTTCTGAATTCCACTGGTATGTCATGCGTGACGCCCCCTTAATAGCTTAATCATATCAAAATCAGGCGTTTTCGCACAGTCCCGACTGTAGTATTATTAAGTAATCCATGGAAATCGGAGGTTTATGATGAAACAAGCAAACACAAACCGCCAGAAAAATTTATTATTCCTGCATATATTTGGCTTTGCCAGCCTCCTGCATATCACTTTAAACGCCATTTTCACTTTCAATGCTGCGGTGGTTGCACCATTTTTCGGGCTTTCTGTCTGCCTCCTGCTGTTTTTTACAAAAGAGTCCTTTGGTGACAAGACACTGCGTTCCTTATTATTATATGCAATGAACATCTATTTGTTCATTCTTAATGTGGAATCCTTGTCCGCCATTACGCTCGTTTATTTTGCCCTCCCTTTGATTGCCGCCGCGTTATCAAATGAACTGAGGCCCATGCTCGTTCTGCTGGCAGCAACTTTGCTCGAAATGTTTGTGCTCATTTACTTTATGGACCAGATGGGCAGAACACCTACCGCCCATTACGACCATTTGTCGATAATGACCTTCCTGATGATTATTTTCCTTATTACTTTTTTTCACACAGTCCTTTTCAGCAGGCTGTGGGAACAAATGCAGGACCGAAATAAATCCATGGAAGAAGCCCTTATTTCCCGTGAAGGCTATCTTCAATTGTTTTTCGAGACTGCGAAGGATGCAATGGCTGTATTTGATAAAGACAATCGGGTGATTGCCATCAATCCGGCTTTCGAGAAACTGTATGGGTGGTCTGCAGAAGAATCCTACGGCAAAACCATAAAACCGTATCCGGCTGAAAAAGAAGAAATTGCTGAACTGCAGGCAGCTGAATTACTGAAAGGCAAAAGTTTTACGCTGCATGACACAGTGGACATGAAAAAAGACGGCACGCAATTCCATGCACATCTGACGCTGAGCCCAATTTTCGATAAGCAGCAAAATGTTATCGCCACTTCTGTTATTTCAAGGGACATTACATATCAGAAAGAATCGGAACAATTGATCCTGCAAAGCGAAAAATTGAAACTTGCCGGAGAGATTGCAGCCGGGGTTGCGCATGAAATCAGAAATCCGATGACGGTTATTTCCGGTTTTATCCAAATCATGCATCAGGATCCTGAGCATCGTTATCCTCAATACACCGAAATCATCCAGTCAGAACTGGAGAGGATCAATTTGATCATCAGCGAGTTTCTCGTGCTTGCCAAACCACAGGCGCCGGAAATCAAAGAATTCAGTTTGCGTAAATTGATTGTTCAGCTCAGCTTACTGTTCAGTTCCGAATTCAATTTAAAAGGCATTGTGTTTGAAGAACATTGGAATGAGGACGAAGATTATATTTTGCGCGGGGAAGAACATGCCATTAAACAGGTTTTCATCAATCTGTTGAAAAACGCAGTTGAAGCAATGGCGCCGGAAGGCAAGATTGCTCTTTACGTTTCGCAATCGACTGACAGTTTGATTTCGGTAAAAATCAGAGATACCGGCACTGGCATTTCTGCTGAAAGCCTGCACAGACTTTTCGAACCTTTTTATACGACAAAAGAAAACGGCACCGGACTCGGCCTTCTCATCTCACAGAAAATCATTCAGGACCACGGCGGTTCATTGTTGATCTCAAGCGAGCCGGGGACTGGGACTACTGCGGAAGTGGTATTGCCGGCAAAGTAAAAAAGAGCCCACCGGCTCTTTTTTTACTGGATTTATCGGTTATCGTCATCGTCGTCATCATCGTCCAGCTCGAATTCGGTTATTGAGCCATATGCTGCGTCAATTTCCAGCTCGTATTCTGTCTGCCCGTTCACAATTTCGATTTCGTAATATTGTCTTCCGTCGTCATTGTCCAATTCGAATTCCACTATAGTCCCGCCGCCGGATTCCCTCAAAGCAATATCTTTTGCCTGTTCCGCAGAAATCAGTCCATTTTGAGAAGATACATTTTGTTCATTGCCTGGCTGAGTGGACTTTTTCCCATTTTCTGTTTTCACATCCTGCCGTGCAGCTGATCTGTCCCCATCCCTTAAGCGTTCGCGGTCCTGCTCCAGCACTTCTCCTGTATATGCATCGATGTCAAAATCATATTCATATTCTGCTGTATGGACTTCAACTTCATATTCCTTGCGTCCGTCGTCTTCGCTCAGTTCAACGTCAGTCACTTTGCCGTCTGCGATAGCCAGTGCAATGGCTGCAGCTTTTTCAAAGCCGATCAATTCATTTGAGACCTGCTTTTCGTGTGCTGCCGGAACTGTATTTGTCTCCTGTGATTCAGTGGCTGCGGGGCTTGCATCCGTATTTGGGTTTGTATTTGCGAGAACGATTCCTCCAAATGCCAGGACTCCTGCTGCTGCCGGGATTAAGATAATTTTCTTCATGTTCTTTCTCCTCCTCTTTTTCTTATACCTGTATCATAGCCCCCGCTTCTGAGCGGATGCTTAAGGCAAGATGAGAATTTGATGAGAAGTTCATGAAGTTTTTCTCATTTTCGCTTTTCGGTGTCCAGACTCCGGCGATCCAGCTCTTCG
>NZ_JRGN01000340.1 GCF_000775575.1 Planococcus sp. CAU13 | reverse complement strand
CTGGAAAGCGAAGCTGTTTTGCGGAATATCATCACCCACTATTTATTCAACTCCCCTTTACTTCCCTGCGCACTTCATTTACACTGGAGCCATCGGGACAACCCGAACACAAAAACCGCATACCGTTTTCTGCACTGGGGGTGCTTATTTTAGCTGAGATGCGAGCGAAAGCTCCGATCCCTTATGACTCGATCAGGTTAGGACCTGCGTGAGGAAGTGCGGTGACTTTCCGCAAAACGTTTTTTTCAGGAGTGTAATCCTCCTTTTTATTTGCATGGAACAGTGGCTGCATCTTCACGGATGCGGCTATTTTTGTGCACATTTTTAAGGAGGAATATTGTTATGGAACCATTGCAATGCGGCACTAGCCCGATCGTCGGATTTCGCTTCACGCTGAATCCGATGACAAACGACTTCATCAAAATCATCAAAAGGGCGCTGAATGAAACCGACACCTCAAATGTCTGGATGCACACGGACGACGTCTCGACCGTCATCCGGGGAAAACAGAACCACGTTTTTTATGTGGCAAAAGCGCTGACGCTGCATGCGGCGAAAACCGGAGAGCACGTGGCGTTAAACGGCACATTTTCGATTGGCTGCCCTGGTGATTCATCAGGTGACGTCTACCTCGATAAAGACGATGTCCTGCTCAATACAGATGACACGAAACAATATGTTTCTTCCCAATTCGCACTGTACCCGATGAACAATCCGGATTACATGTCGGTCATTTACCGCGAAGTCGAGCGCGCCAAAGAACACGGCGTCTGGAACGACTCGATGCATTACGCAAGCGGCATCCACGGCGATATCCATGACGTTTTCAAGTTTTACGAAGAAACGTTCACCCATGCGCGTTCGGATGAACACCGCCATCTCGTCATGACGGTATCGATGAGCATCAACAGCCCGTCGCACACAGGCGGTGCTGAAAATGCTTAATTCGTGGAAATTAAAAGAAATCGTATTGATGTCGCTGTTCGGCGTCGTCTTTGGCATCGTTTACCTGCTGTTCATACATCTTGGCAATATCTGGGCCGGCCTGATCGGTCCGATCGCCTATGAATGGATGTTCGGCATCTGGTTTATCGTCTCGATCATCTGCATGCATATCATCCGCAAACCGGGTGCTGCGGTGTTGCCTGAGACGCTGGCCGCCATTATCGAAGTCATGCTGGGCAATGCGGTCGGTCCGCGCCTCATCCTGTCCGGCGTCATTCAGGGACTGGGAGCAGAAGCGGCATTTGCCGTTACTCGTTATAAGCATTTCAACATTTTCGTCTTTATGCTGGCAGGCGTCGGTGCGGCTGTATTCAGTTTCATCTATGGTTATTTCGTCTCCGGCTATGCAGCGCTTGATCCATCCTTTGTGGCGCTGATGTTTACGCTCCGTGTGTTGAGCGGCGCAATCATCGCCGGCATCGGCGGAAAATATATCGGCGACGCACTGCTTGCGACCGGCTCACTCCGCGGCTACGCGATTGCCCGCACGGAACAGAGTGATGCACGTGCCTGATTCGGTTTTTTCACTGGAAAATATGTCGTTCCGCTTTCCGGATGATGAAGAAAATACGCTCGCCGGGATTTCGTTCACGGTCCACCGCGGGGAACGCGTCGTTCTGTCCGGTCCAAGCGGCTCCGGCAAGTCGACGCTGCTGTATCTGCTGAACCGGTTGTATCCCGCCAATTGCGACGGCATCGTCACTGGTGACATTCTATTGTTCAATATACCCGCGGCACAATATGCACCAGGTGAGATCAACCACCGCATCGCGACTGTTTTTCAGGATCCTGATTCCCAGTTCTGCATGCCGACTGTCGAAGAAGAACTCGCGTTCACACTGGAAAATCTGCATACTCCGGCCGCCGATATGGATGAGAGGATCATGCATATATTGGAACTCACCGGGCTGTCCCATTTGCGCAACACCTCGATCCAGACATTGTCCGGCGGCATGAAGCAGCGCGTGGCAACGGCCTGTGCGCTCATTATGGAACCGGAAGTGCTGCTGCTGGATGAGCCGATATCCCATCTCGATCCCCTTACCGCCCAGGAATTCATCGAGTGGCTGGATCGACTGCAGCAGAAGTTCGGCCTGACCATCATCGCGGTCGAACACCGGCTCGACAGCTGGGGCAATTTCTTCGAACGGGAAATCTCGCTCGGTTATAACGGGCAAATTTCAGCGGATCAGTCCTTCAACCGGCATAGAGCAACCCGCTATCCGGCGCGGCTGAATTCTTCATTGGAACAGCAGGCGCTGGCGGTCGAAGATCTGTCCGTGAAAATAAAAGAGAAAACGCTTCTGCATCCGCTGACGTTCACTGCGCAGCGCGGCGAATGCGTCGTCATCGCCGGCCCGAACGGCAGCGGCAAATCGACACTCGTAAAAGCGATTTGCGGCATCCATAAAAAAGCGGGCGGAAAAATTTCTTCTGAAGCTTGCGGCTATGTGCCTCAGTCACCCGAGTTTTTATTCCTGACCGCTTCGGTCCGTGAAGAACTCGCGTTTTCCAAAATCTCAGATGAAGATGAGTTGGAAGCGGTCATGAAAGCGCTGCGTTTAAACGAAATAGCGGAGCACAACCCGTTCGCTGTCAGCCATGGCCAAAAACGGCGCATCGCAATCGGCGCCATGCTGGCGGATAAACGGAAAGGTCTGTTTCTGGACGAACCGACTTCCGGCCAGGACGAAGCGGCGTTACTCGAATTATTCCGCCTCGTGGATGAGCGGCTGGACCAGGGTGACACGGTTTTCATCGTCACGCATGACATGGAATTTGCCGCAGCTGTCGCAGATTCGGTTGTGCTGCTGAAAGATGGGCAGCTGACAGGTAAATATGCCGCAAAAGAAATATGGGAAAATCCGCGGCTGCTGACAGAGCACCATCTCCTGCCGCCGAAAGGAGTGCTGCAGAATGCGGAATCTCCTACATGACATGAATCCGGCGGTCAAGTTTCTGGCGGTCACTGCCGCCATGCTGGCACTGGCGATTTTCTTCAATCCCTGGACGCCGCTGCTGTTCTTTATCAGTGTCGTCGTCCTGCAGCTGCTGTTCAGCCAGATCAACTGGAAGCTCTGGAGTTTGTTCATGTTGCCGTTTGTTCTCGGGGCCTTCGGCTACTTGTGGACAACGATCGTCTTTGCCGCTGAAACAGGCGGCACGGTCATCTGGTCGTCATTCGGCTTCGATGTGACCGATAAGCAATGGGCACTGGCCTTATCCCTGTCGTTCCGGGTTCTGGCTTTCTCTTCCCTGTCGCTGCTGTTTGCACTGACGACAGATCCTGTCCGTTTTGTCATGAGCCTGATGCAACAACTAAAGCTGTCGCCGAAACTCGCTTACGGCGTGCTCGTCGGCTATCAATTTCTGCCGGTGCTGAAAGATGAATTCTTCCAGATCCAGCAGGCCCACCGCCTGCGCGGGGCCGCTACAGAAAAATACTGGTGGCAGCGCCTGCTCAATATACGCCGCATAATCATCCCGATGCTTGCCGGCGCCGTCCGGAAAGCTGAACGTTCGGCGTTTGCGATGGAAGCCCGCGGGTTTACGGGTGAAGCGCGGACTGAATTTTACCGGCCCGTCCATACAGGCCGTCTGGATATTGTGATGATATTAGTATTACTGGCTGTACTTGCGGGCAGCTGTGCTGGCGGAGTTATGTTAAGTGACTTATAAGGAGCTGTCCGCGTTTACGGGCAGCTTTATAGCTTCTCGAGAAATAAAAAATTCCGTTTAGCGGCATCCGATCTGCTGGAAAGTCTCCCCCTTTTGATGATGGTTCATCCGGTTTTATCGCTTTTCGCCCGCGAAAAGCATCCA
>NZ_JRGN01000275.1 GCF_000775575.1 Planococcus sp. CAU13 | reverse complement strand
CTCCCTGAAGAAAAATTTCTTCAGGGAGTTTTTGTGTGGAGATTTCTAGATGAATAAAAAAGGTAACCAATACAGATGAAGAGCGAGAATCATGGAGTACAGCGCATTGGCGGACAGGAGCGTGTAGCGCCAGAAATTTGTACGGATGCCGGCGAATGTTGTGAAGAGCAGGCCGAACAGGCACAGCGACAGGAACAGTTTGATGCCTAAAATCGTGAACGGCGCGAATGAGCTGAGGAGAGGGTTGGCTTCGGTAACGATGCCACGGGTCAGGCCGAGATAAGTCAGAATACCGTCGAGTGCGTTCAGGATGATGAGCAGCCAGATGGATTTTTTTAGTGGTTGACTTTGGTCACGCACAGCCATGTATTGCACCTCGTTTCACAGAGTGGAGAAGTATCCATAGTCTTTGTAATTTCAGTATAGGAAAGCAAGGTAAAAAACCAGTTAAAATAAATCCGGAAAACAAAAAAATGCAAAAAATCAGGAACGGCACAAGCCATACCAGGGATGGGGGAATATTAGACATGAAAAATTAACCATAAAAATTCTATTGATAGTTAAAGGAAATATTTAATCCAGGCAATTACAGGAGAATTATACTTGTTTATAGAAATTTTAATGAAGGTCAAAACTGAGGGGGATCGTATGGATAAATTCGGGTTATTTGGTAAGCTTATTGTAAAAGATGGCGAGCGGGACACATTGGTAAATATATTGCTGGAAGCTGCAGAATCAATGAAAAATCTGGATGAATGCGAAATTTATCTCGTAAATGTTGCGGAAGAAGAAACTAACGCTGTCTATGTGTATGAAGTGTGGAGCGATGAAAATGCTCATCAGGCGTCTCTGTCTCTGGAAGCTACACAAACTTTGATAAAGCGTGCAAAGCCGATCATTACCGGTATGGAAAGAATCAATACTTTAATTACAAGAGGCGGGAAGGGAATTTCACTGGATTCCAATTGAACTGAGGAATTCCTAACTTATTCAACATGTAAATAATAAAAACATATTAAAAAAAGCCAGCACAGAAAAATCTGCGCTGGCTTTATTCGTATCCTTAATTATTGTAATGCAGTGGTGAGCCGGGTCCGAGGTCGAAGCCGAGCAGCATCCAGACGATCAGCATGATTGCCCAAACAATCAGGAAGATGATGGAGTAAGGGAGCATGACTGAGATCAATGTACCGATACCCATTTTCTTATCGTATTTCTGTGCAAATGCAATGATGATCGCGAAGTAGGTCATCAACGGTGAAATGATGTTCGTTGATGAATCGGCGATGCGGTAAGCCATTTGAGTAAGCTCCGGCGAATAGCCGAGTTTCATCATGATCGGGATGAACACCGGAGCCATCATTGCCCATTTAGCGGAAGCACTTCCGATGAACAGGTTGATAATCGCTGTAATACCAATGAAACCGAGAATCAATGGAATGCCTGTCAGATTTACGCTTTCCAGGAACTCTGCACCATAGACACCGATGACCAAGCCCATGTTTGATTCGGCGAAATAGGCAACGAACTGTCCAGCGGTGAACGCCAGGACGATGAACATGCCCATCGAAGCCATCGTATCAGTCAGGTGATTGGCGACGTCTTTATCGCTTCTGATATTCTTTGTGGCGATTCCGTAGAACAGACCTGGCACGAAGAACAGGATCAGGATGATCGGCACGAGTGACGACATGAACGGCGATTGGATGACTCCGCCGTCTTCAGCGCGAAGGGCACCACTTTCAGGTACGATCAGCATAGCGAATGCGATCGCTGTGATAACGAATGAAACTGCAGCCCACAGCATGCCTTTCTTTTCTTCTTTCGTAAGTCCCGTAAGGCTTTCACGGAACTCGCCTTTGTATTCACCGAGGCGCGGTTCTACGATTTTTTCAGTGACGAATGCACCGACAGCCGTCAGGACGAAGACGGATGCGATGATGAAGTAATAGTTCATCGCGACGTTCATGCCTTCCGCGTAAATCGGATCGATGATTGAGGCAGCAGCGATGGTCAGATTTCCGAGCATCGGGTCAGTAGCTGACAGCAGCAGATTGGCACTGAATCCACCGGATACACCCGCGAACGCAGCGGCAAGACCTGCAAGCGGATGACGTCCGAGTGCTGCGAATATAACTGCTCCAAGCGGCGGCAGGACAACATAACCTGCGTCAGAAGCAACACTTGACATGATACCGGCGAAAACGAGGCCGGCAGTGATCAGGAATTTCGGCACGGACAGCACGAAGCCGCGCAGCATGGCTGAGATCAATCCTGTGCGTTCCGCAATTCCGATACCAAGCATCGTTGCAAGGACGACGCCGAGCGGTGCGAAGCCGATGAAGTTAGCGACCATGCTGGTGAAGATATACTGGATGCCTTCCGCATTCAGCAAATTCTTGACTTCGACCATTTCACCTTCCTGGCCGGGATGCTCGACTGAAATGCCGAAGCCCGAAATGACGGCTGACAGCACCAGCACGATCAGGGCGAGCAAGGCGAATAAAGTCACCGGATGCGGTAATTTATTGCCGATGAATTCGACTCCGTCCAGAAACTTCTGAAAGAGCCCATTTCGCTTTTTTTCCATATTATTAACCTCTTTTCAAAATAAAAAATTCCTATTCGTTATTTCGAAATAGGAAATTTTCAGAATGTGAAATCCGTTATCATTGTAAAGGTTTATGAATACAGATTAAACCCTTTTTAAAGAAGTACTAATAATGGGAACATTGGATACCTTTTTATTATTCTGAGATTGTTTGCGGGACAGAAGCCGCATCGCTGTTGGGCCAATGATTCAGCGTCATGAAACTGGGAAATTTCATGGACGATTCGAGCAATGCCGCCGGAAATAATTTCACGTGGTCCCAAATTTCATTTTTGAACAGCCATCAGCCGCCAAAAACAGGTTTTCGTCATTTGAAACATGGTTCATGCCGGTGGTATTCTTAAGGAAAAAGGAGGCGTTTTCCATGTATTTCAAAACCACTCAACCGATTGTCCTTGCCTCGCAGTCACCGCGGAGAAGTGAATTGCTGCAGCTGCTCGGATTTGATTTTCAGATAGTGCCAAGTGAAAAAGAAGAGCCAAAGCCTGAACAGTTTCCAAGTGCCCTCAGCTACGTCATCAATTGCGCGGAAATGAAAGCGGCGGACGTCGCGAAGCAGCACCCCAATGCACTGGTGATCGGCTCGGATACGATCGTCGTATGTGACGGCGAAATTCTGCTGAAGCCGGAAGACAAGGAACAGGCGATGGCCTATCTCCGCAAACTGTCGGGACGCAGCCACGAGGTGATTACGGCAGTGGCGGTGAAGGCGGGGGCGAGTGAGATGTCATTCCATGAGACGACGGGTGTCACGTTCTATGAGCTGGATGAAAGCTGGATCGACGCCTATACGAATACGGATGACCCTTATGATAAAGCGGGCGCATACGGCATCCAGACGCTGTCGGCTTTATTTGTCGAGAGAATAGACGGCGATTACAACACGGTGGTCGGCTTGCCGGTTGCCCGGTTGGCACGGAAACTGGCCGACGCCGGATACATCAGCCTGTCAGGGAGACGCGTCGAATGCTGAAGGAACAGACGATGATGATCCGTGATGTCCATACAGCAGACCGCCCGCGTGAACGGCTGATCAACCAGGGGGCGACGAGTTTGTCGAATCAGGAATTGATAGCCATTCTGCTGCGCACGGGCACAAGGCAGGAGTCTGTCCTGCATCTGTCGAACCGGGTGCTGCACCATTTTGAACAGATCCAGCAGCTGAAAGATGCCAGCATCGAAGAACTGATTGCCATCAACGGCATCGGCCAGGCGAAAGCGGTGCAATTGCTCGCCGCGGTCGAGCTTGGCCGGCGCCTGTCCTCCAAACAGACGGATGCGAAATTCACGATCCGTTCCCCTAAAGACGCCGCCTCCTATTTGATGGCGGACATGACTTCACTCAAGCAGGAACATTTCGTAGTATTATTTTTAAATATTAAAAACCAGGTTTTGCATAGGCAGACAATATTTGTCGGCAGCCTCAACGCGAGCATCGTGCATCCCCGGGAAATCTTCCGTGAAGCCGTGCGCAGGTCCGCTGCATCCATCGTCTGTGCCCATAATCATCCATCTGGGAATCCCGCCCCATCGCCGGAAGATATCGCTGTAACGAAAAGGCTCATGGAAGCAGGCAGCATCGTGGGCATCGAGCTTTTGGATCATTTGATCATAGGGGACCATCAATTCATTTCTTTGAATGAAAAGGGATACATGTAGGACTGTTACTTTCTATGTTTTTCAGCTATAATGAGTAGTATTGTGTAATCACTATGGCTATTTGGCATATAAAGAAGGGAAGTATTCGCGTGTTTGGAATGGGATCAAAAGATGTAGGAATCGATTTAGGAACTGCTAACACACTGGTATTTATTAAAAATAAAGGGATTGTTCTGCGTGAACCTTCCGTAGTAGCGAAAAATACGAACACAGGCGAGATCGTCGCAGTCGGAAACGCCGCGCGCAATATGATCGGCCGGACACCAGGATCGATCGTGGCCATCCGCCCGATGCGCGACGGCGTCATCGCAGATTTTGATACGACAAAAGAAATGATCAAATATTATATGAGAGAAGCCATGAAAAAAGTCGGCGGCTCCATGAAAAAGCCGAATGTCATAATTTGTGTGCCTTACGGGATCACTTCCGTTGAGCAGCGCGCAATCATTGATGCATCTCGCCAGGCGGGAGCACGTGAAGCTTATACGATCGAAGAGCCTTTTGCAGCAGCAATCGGTGCAGATCTTCCTGTCTGGGAACCAATGGGCAGCATGGTCGTCGATATAGGTGGAGGAACGACGGAAGTTGCAGTCATCTCGCTTGGCGGCATCGTGACGAGTGAATCCGTACGGGTTGCCGGAGATGCGATGGATCAGGCAGTCACGCAATACATCCGCAAGACATATAACCTGACAATCGGCGAACGTACAGCTGAAGCCATTAAAATTGAAGTCGGCTCAGCCCGTGTAACGACGCCCGAAGAAAAAGCGCTGAAGATGGACATCCGCGGACGTGACCTTCTCACAGGCCTGCCGAAAACGATTGAAATTTCTTCTGAAGAAATCGCTGAAGCGCTGAAGGAATCAGTGATGGCCATTATCGATGGCGTCAAGAAAACGCTCGAAACGACACCGCCGGAACTATCGGCTGATGTCATGGAACGCGGAATCGTCCTGACAGGTGGCGGAGCCCTTCTGAAAAATCTCGACAAAGTCATTTCGGATGAAACCCAGATGCCTGTCCTGATCGCTGAAAACCCGCTCGACTGCGTGGCAATCGGCACAGGAAAAGCACTTGACAATATGGATCAGATCCGTCACATGCAATCAACTAAATAAGTAAGGAGGATTGCTGCCATGTCCAGGTTCCTATCGAACAAGCGGCTAATTCTGTTAATGCTCGGAGTCATTGTGCTCGTAGCATTAATTTCCTATTCCCTGCGAGATCGGGCCAATGTCTCCTTTCCTGAACAGATCATCAAAGACACGGTCGGAGCCGGCCAGAGCCTGTTTTCCGGGCCGGCCCATTTCGTCACAGGCATTTTCGACAACGTTGATTCACTTTTGAATACATATAAGGAAAATCAGCATTTGAAAGGCCGTCTGGAAGAATTTGCGGCTGTGCAGGCAGAAGTGACCGACCTGCGTTCCGAAAACGATCAATTGAAGGAAATCGTCGGCAAAGAAGCCGATCTCCGGGATTACAATCCCATCCAGGCGACCGTCATTGCACGGAACCCCGATCAATGGGAAGAAAAGATTATCTTGAATAAAGGCAGGTCGGACGGCGTCGAACCCGATATGGCCATCATGACGGCGAGAGGGCTGATCGGCAAAGTCGCATTGGTGACGGCGTCGACGTCGACGGTCGAACTGGTTTCCACACAAAATCCGAATTACCGGGTTTCCGCCATGGTGCTCGGCGGTGAGGAAGGCGTGTTCGGCCTGATCGAAGGCTATGATACGGAACGGCGCGAACTGCTGCTGAAACGAATCGATGCACAAATCGAACTGGAAGTCGGACAACAAGTCGTTTCCAGCGGCCTTGGCGGCATTTTCCCGAAAGGCATCATCATCGGGGAAATAACGGAAGTCTCCATTGATGAATTCGGTCTGACCAAACTTGCTTACGTTAAGCCGGCAGCCGATTTCACATTATTGAACCACGTCATCATCGCTGACCGCGCCATGCCGGACGGCGATCAGGCAGAAAGCGAAGCAGCGGCAGAGGCAGAAGCGGCTGCGGAGGAAGATGAATCATGATCCGTTATATCCTGCCGCTGATTGCACTCGTCCTGTTTTTCCTTGAACCTGTCTTTGGCCTCTTTTCCCCGTTGCAGCTCGACGGGGAATATTATTATATTGTGCCCCGTTTTTTATTGATGTTCCTGATATTCGTAACTGTCTATTATGATGCCAAACGCGCCATGATCTATGGTTTATTTTTCGGCCTCTTGTACGATGTCTTTTTCATTGATATTATTGGACTGTATTCTTTTTTGTATCCATTGATGTGCCTCATAGCGGGCTATATCGTCAAGTCGGTGCACCGCAATCTATTTGTCGCCACCCTCCTGACCCTGCTCCTGACGGCTCTTTTTGAATTTATCCTGTATCTTTTCTTTTCCGTCATTTCCCTCGTGTCGGTGCCGGCGGATATTTTCCTGATGTCACGGCTGCTGCCGACCATGGTCGCGAATTCCCTGTTCCTGGCCATGCTTGGCTGGGCATTCAAACAGGTCATCGTGGCCCGTCTGCTCGAGCGTGAAAACAGTAAATCTGATGTCAATAAAAGAAGATATATTTAATGAAAGACGCTATTTTTAATTGGAAGTGCAGGTGACGAAATTTTTGAAGAATCTTGTCTATGTAAGAGGAACGAAAGAAGGCCTTGTGCTGCAGTTCGACGACCAGTGCGCCTATGTGGATCTGCTGAGCGAACTGAAAGCCAAGGTTTCGGACCCTGCGCTCGATGGCAGCGCCGAAGTGCAGCTCCATCTGGGCTACCGCTATTGCACCGAAGCCCAATACAAGGAAATTGTCGCGACCATCCAGAACAACTCGCATTTGCGGGTGTCCAAGATGCGCAGCGAAGTGATTTCCGTCGAAGAAAGCAATAAACGGATCCAGGAACGCCAGTCCGAGACATATGTCGGCATTGTGCGTTCCGGGCAGGTAGTGAAAGCAGAAGGAGATCTTGTCGTCGTCGGGGATGTCAACCCGAACGGCAAAGTGGTCGCCGGCGGCAATATCTACGTGCTGGGCCGTCTTAAGGGAATTGCCCATGCCGGCGCGAACGGCAACCGCGAGGCGGTCATCGCCGCGTCCTGGCTGGAAGCGACCCATCTGATGATCGACGATTTAATTGAAACAATGACTGACGAACTGACGGTGCTGTCCGAACAGCCCGAAATGGAATGTGCGTATCTGCACAGCAACGGCCAGAATATCGTCATCGACCGTCTGCAGGAACTGCGGTTTATCCGGCCGCAAATTTCAACGTTTAAAGGAGGAAGCTAATGTGGGAGAAGCAATCGTCATAACATCAGGCAAGGGGGGCGTCGGCAAAACGACAACCACCGCCAATCTCGGCACTGCATTGGCTCTTCAAGGTAAAAAAGTATGCCTCATCGACACCGATATCGGCCTGCGCAACCTCGATGTGATTCTGGGACTTGAAAACCGCATCATCTATGACCTTGTCGATGTTCTCGAAGGCCGCTGCAAAGTGCATCAGGCCCTAGTCAAAGACAAGCGTTTTGACGATATGCTGTATTTATTGCCGGCCGCGCAAACGGTTGATAAAAACGCCATCAACCCGGAGCAGATGAAGGAACTCGTAACCGAACTCAAAAAAGATTACGATTTCGTCATCATCGACTGTCCGGCAGGCATCGAGCAGGGCTATAAAAACGCCGTTGCCGGTGCTGACCGCGCCATCGTCGTCACGACGCCTGAGATTTCAGCCGTCCGCGACGCCGACCGCATCATCGGCCTGCTCGAGCTCGAAGAAAACATCGAGCCGCCAAAACTTATCATCAACCGCATCCGCCAGCATCTCATGAAAGCTGGCGAAGCGCTCGACATTAACGAAATCACCACCCACCTGTCGATCGACCTGCTCGGCATCGTAGCCGATGACGAAAGCGTCATCTCCAGCTCGAACCGCGGCGAACCCGTCGTCATGGACCCGGCCAACCGCGCTGCTATGGGCTACCGCAACATCGCACGCCGCCTTTTAGGCGAATCCGTGCCGCTCATGACGATGGACAAGCAAAGCACAGGCGTGTTTTCGAAGATTAAGGCGATTTTTGCTAAATAAAATTAATACAACCTGGGTCCCCTGCAGAACATTGCGGGGGATTTTTGTTTTTTTTAATAGTTAGTGGGTTGTGCATTGGGAAGGAAAAAGAAACGGGGTGCGGGTTGGAAGCTAAAGTTTTGAAGTTAGTCGTGCTTTATGAACGATTGCCGATGGGGAATTCAGTAAGAGATGAAGTATACAGAGAGTTAAAAAGGGCGTTGGCGGGAGCGGCAGGGGAGAAGCGGACGAAGGAGCTGCTCGAGCGGGAGTTGGATCTTGAAGGTAAATTCTCCATCTACCATGGCTTATCCTTGCCTTATAAAAATGGATATACAGAAGTTGACTTTCTGCTTGTGCATGCCCATCTTATTTCAGTGATGGAAGTAAAAAATATGGTCGGAGACTTCTATTTCGACTCGGCAAATTTTCAATTTCACCGCATCATAGAAGGCCGAACTGAAGGCATGCGCAACCCTGAGACTCAATTGCACCGAGCCGTAAAAGCATCCGAAAAGTTTTTCAGCCGCAAAGTGCATGGCACAATTGTACTGTCGAGCCGTTCGGGAAGAGTTGCTGTTCCGCCAAAACTTTATCCGATCATTGCCCTCGATTATTTGCCGTTCCACTTGGAGAAGCTTGTTGACCCAAAGCTGTCTCTCAACCTGGACGAATTTGAGGTTTTATTGCGGCGCAGCCGCGGGCATTATAACGGTCCTGAACTTTTGAAGAAGCATAAGCTGACGAGGGAGTCTTTGGAGGCGGGGGTGAGGTGTTTGGGGTGTGGACGGATTTCGTGTGAGTGGATTGATCGGAAGTGGCGATGTGGAAGGTGTGGAGGCGTGTCATCAAATGCACACGAGTTTGCGCTGCAGGAGTATGCGGTGTTGTTTGGGTTGGAGTTGCCCACCACTTTTGCTTATAAGTGGCTGAGGGTGGAAGATAAATACATTCTATATCGATTGTTAGAAAAGTCGACTACTAAGAGTAATAAAAGAGGCATACGCTATATAAAAGAGAATAGAGATGCTTTGATTGAGTATTTTCAGCAGATTTATTCGTGACCGCACCTCAAAAGCAAATAACCGCACCTCAACCATCAAAGACCGCACCTCAACTGGAGATTTCCGCACCTCAGATGCAATTTTCCGCACCCCAACTTTTAAATAAGTATAATATTTCCAATGTGTGGTTGCTAATAAGTCGAAAATCAAAGAAACCAGCTCATTTCCGCATCCCACAATAATAATGCATAATATTTCCAGCACGAAAAGCTTCTAATAGTTTAATTCGAATAAAAACGGCTAATTTTAATAAAGGAAGACTCTTTCCTTATATAGAAAGACTCTTTTCTTACAAAGATGAAACTCTTTCCGATCAGACAACCTCACCAATCCAAGAAATCTATTGACGGCGACCCGCTCCACATGGTATTATTCTAATGTTATGTTTGTAGCGCACCGTGCTACAACCGCTCGAATCGGGTATGCAAGCATTCGCAGCAGCAACGCGGATCACCTGGATAGGCGAGTCTTAGTCTAAGAGGAGGTGCAAGGATATGTACGCAATTATTGAAACTGGTGGAAAACAGATCAAAGTTGAAGCGGGCCAGGAAATCTACGTTGAGAAATTGAACGGAGAAGCTGGTGACGTGATCACATTTGACAAAGTTCTATTTGTAGGTGGAGATGACACTAAAGTGGGTGTTCCTTTTGTTGAAGGAGCTACTGTTACAGCTAAAGTTGAAAAACAAGGCAAACAGAAAAAAATCACCGTCTTCAAATACAAAGCTAAAAAGAACTACCGTAAAAAACAGGGTCACCGTCAGCCATACACGAAATTGACGATTGACGCAATTAACCTGTAAGAATGATTCATGTTATAATTAAAGAAACGTCAGGACGCATTTCGGCTTTCGAGATGTCGGGCCATGCGGACTTTGCGGAACATGGGCAGGATCTGGTATGTGCCGGCGCATCAGCTGTTTCATTTGGAGCAGTCAACGCCATCATGGAACTTACCGGAATCGAGCCGCATATCGAGCAGAGTGAAAGCGGCTATTTACAGGTCGGTTTCCCGGATGACCTCGATGAGAAAACGGATGGACAGGTGCAACTCCTTGTCCGCAGCATGATTGTTTCATTGAAAACGATTGAACAAGACTATGGAGAATATATTAATATAACCTTCACAGCTTAGGAGGTGGGACAGAATGTTAAGATTAGATCTTCAGTTTTTCGCATCCAAAAAAGGTGTAGGTTCAACGAGAAACGGACGTGACTCAGAATCTAAACGCCTTGGCGCTAAACGTGCAGACGGCCAACAAGTTACTGGTGGTTCAATTTTATACCGTCAACGCGGTACTAAAATTTATCCAGGTGAGAACGTTGGACGTGGCGGAGACGACACACTTTTCGCTAAAATCGACGGTGTTGTGCGCTTTGAGCGTTACGGCCGCGACAAGAAAAAAGTGAGCGTATACCCAGTAGTTGCACAAGAAGCTTAATAAAAACAAAAGGGCTGCTTCCGCAGTCCTTTTTCTTTTTTGGTATTCTCTTGGTATACTGAAGAGAAGAAGAAAATGTGGGACGTGAGTAGAATGGATAACCCGTTTACGGTGGCACAAGCGCTTCGGCATGCGCGCCACGATTTCCTGAACGAGCTACAATTGATCGGGATGAAACTTGATCTAGGGCATGAGCAGGAAGTGAAATCGATCATTCGATCGCATGCCGAAGCGGCTGTGCAGCTGAGCAGGCTGGCGGCGCTGAAGATGCCGTTGACCGAGGACTGGCTGCTGACGGCAGAATGGCGTTTTCCGGATTTCCGTTTTCATCTGGGATGTGCCGCAAAAAGAGGCGCTTCCGCGAAAGATGCGGCAATTGCTGAGTGGCTGGAACGCTTCTTCACCGAAGCAGCAGACGCACAAAAGGAAACCGGCGCGGCATCCCCATACAGCTGCCGCATTTTAATGGAAGAAAACGGCTCCGATTTTATTCTCAAATTGGAACTGGATTCGAAAGAGCCGGACACAGAGTTGCCGGCGATACCGGGTTTATTGGCACGAAAAAGAGTTGCAGCGGACAATACGAACATCATTGTAAGCGCACAGATGGAGGGATAATATGTTTGTAGATCACGTAAAAGTTTATGTTAGAGGTGGCGACGGCGGAGATGGCATGGTTGCATTCCGCCGCGAAAAATATGTACCGAACGGCGGACCGGCCGGCGGTGACGGCGGCAGAGGCGGAGATATCGTCTTTGTCGTACAAGAGGGCTTGCGGACGCTGATGGATTTCCGCTATAAACGGATTTTCAAGGCTGAACGCGGAACACACGGCATGAGCGCCAATAAACACGGTGCCAAAGCACAGGACACATTGATCGAAGTTCCGCCGGGCACAGTCGTAAAAGACGCCGACACAGGCGAAACCATTGCGGACCTGGTGGAACACGGCCAAACGGCGATCATCGCCAAAGGCGGACGTGGCGGACGCGGCAACTCGCGTTTCGCGACACCTCAGAATCCGGCGCCTGAACTTTCCGAAAAAGGCGAGCCAGGTTTTGAGCGAAATGTTATTCTGGAATTGAAAGTTCTGGCGGATGCCGGACTTGTTGGCTTCCCGAGTGTCGGGAAATCGACCCTATTGTCAGTCGTTTCGGCTGCCAAACCGAAAATCGCCGAATATCATTTCACGACAATCGTGCCGAACCTCGGCATGGTTGAAACGGAAGACCAGCGCAGCTTCGTCATGGCGGATTTGCCTGGTTTGATTGAAGGCGCGCATGAGGGCGTCGGCCTTGGCCACCAGTTCCTGCGCCATATCGAACGGACGCGCGTCATTGTCCACGTTATCGATATGTCCGGCATGGAAGGCCGTGATCCGTATGAGGATTATGTGACAATCAATGAAGAATTGAAACAGTACAATATGCGTTTGACTGAACGTCCGCAGCTGATCGTTGCGAATAAGATGGATATGCCGGATGCTGAAGAGAACCTCGAAGCTTTCCGCAAGAAGTTGCCGGAAGATGCGAAGATTTTCCCGATTTCCGCGTTAAGCAGACAAGGCTTGAACAATCTGCTGTTCGCGATTGCGGATCTGCTGGAAGTCACACCGGAATTCCCGATGGTCGACGAAGAAGTCGACGAATCGGAAAGCACAGTTCTTTACAAGCACGAATCCGAGTCAGACGGCTTCTCGATTACGCGTGATCCGGACGGCGCTTATGTCATCAGCGGATACGCCATCGAGCGTCTGTTTAAGATGACCGACTTCTCGCGTGAAGATTCGATCCGCCGGTTTGCCCGCCAGATGCGCGGCATGGGAATCGATGATGCGCTGCGTGAACGCGGTGCTGAAGACGGTGATACTGTCCGTCTGCTTGAATTTGAATTTGAATTTACTGAGTAAATCTGGAGGGGACATGGATGAAGGATATTTCAGAACAGCGGTTTTTCCTGGTGCGTGAAGATGTGCTGACCGAAGCGATGCAGAAAACGCTCGAAGTCAAGAGGATGCTGCAGCGCGATGACATTTCCATACAGGATGCCGTGGATAAGAGCGGGTTGTCCCGTTCGGCTTTCTATAAATACCGGGACGCTGTTTTCCCTTTTCATTCCATTGTCAAAGAACGGATCCTGACGATTTTCCTTCAATTGGAAGACCGGTCGGGCACGCTTGCCACACTGCTCCAGGCGGTTGCCGAAGCGGGCTGCAATATTTTGACGATCCATCAGACGATTCCGATCCAGGGGCGTGCCAATGTCACCTTGTCCCTGGATGTGACGGCGATGGACCAGGATCTGGATGTCTTTTTGCAGCAGCTGAAAAAACTCGATTTCGTCGAGGCAGCCGATGTGGTATCGAGTGGATCATTTTAATTTGGGAGTGGTTTGATGGTTGGGCAGCAGATGAAAAAACGAATTTCCTTTTTGGGGCCGGAAGCTTCCTTTACCCATCTGGCGGCGCTGAAGGCGTTTCCGGAGGGGGAATTGATCGCTTATACGACCATACCTGAGTGTATCGAGGCAGTTGCTGAAAACAATGTCGATTACGCGGTTGTGCCGCTGGAAAACGCGCTGGAAGGCTCAGTGCCGCTGACGGTCGATTATTTATTCCATGAAGCTCAGCTTTATGTGACGGCGGAAGTGCTGTCACCGATCGAACAGCATCTCATGGTGCATCCCGACAATGCGGATTCCGAGACGTTCGAAGCGATCTTTTCGCATCCGCATGCGCTGGCACAATGCCATAAATTCCTTTATTACACGTATAAAAATACACCGCTCGAGCAATACAGCTCGACGTCGGCTGCGGCCAAAATGGTCAGTGAGCTGCCGGAACGCAATATTGCAGCGATTGGCAATGAATTCTCAGCCCATAAATACGGGTTGAAGATTGTTCACCGTGAAATCCATGATTTCCATTTCAACCATACGCGTTTTTATGTGCTGGCAAAAACGAACCATCACCTGGCCAATCCTGCACACAGTGAACAGGTCAAAACGACGCTGATGATTTCGCCGCCGAAAGACGACCGTTCCGGCGTGCTTCACCAGGTGCTGTCAGTGTTCGCTTGGCGTCAGCTCAACTTGAGCAAAATTGAGTCGCGTCCGCTGAAAACCGGCCTCGGCAATTATTTCTTCATCGCCGATGTGGTGGATGATGAGAAGTCGCCGATGATGCAGGGAGCTTTCCAGGAACTCGCGGCGCTCGGCTGTACGGTGAAATCGCTTGGATCTTATTACACGTATGAATGAATCAGAAAAGCGACAGCGCCCGTTAAGCTCTGAAAGGCATAAGA
>NZ_JRGN01000344.1 GCF_000775575.1 Planococcus sp. CAU13 | reverse complement strand
AAACCATAAGATACAACCCGCAAAACGTAAAATAGAAACGCGAAACCATAAGAGAGACTACTAAAATCATAAGTGTGACCCCAAAAACCATAAGACAACCCCCACACCCCTCAACCACTACATTTTGCAAATTCAACAATCTACAGTAAAATGAGGAATCAGAGTAGAAAACAGGAAGGATTGACTGCGTTGCAAATTTCTATTGTCGTACCGTGCTACAACGAAGGGAATAACATCCGCAACTTTCAGCTCGAAATGCAGAAAGTGCTGGGTCAATCTGTCGCATATGAACTGATCTTTATCAACGATGGCAGCCGTGACAACACGGACAATATCCTGCGTGAACTGGCCGAACAGGAAGAAAATGTCTACTATATATCATTCAGCCGCAATTTCGGCAAAGAGGCGGCGATGCTTGCCGGCCTTGAATTTGCCCGAGGCGACGCGGTCATCATCATGGACGGCGACCTGCAGCACCCGCCTTCAATGATTCCTCAGATGATCGGCAAATTCGAAGAGGGCTACGACCAGGTCATTGCGCGGAGGAACCGTAAAGGCGACTCGCTCGTGCGCTCGGGCCTTTCTTCATTGTATTACCGCCTGATCAACTGGTTCGTCGAAGTCGAACTCGAAGACGGTGTCGGCGATTTCCGATTGCTCAGCAGAAGGGCAGTCAACGCTTTATTATCAATGAAGGAATATAATCGCTTCTCAAAAGGCCTCTTCGCCTGGATCGGCTTCAAGGAATACATCATCGATTACGAAAATTTGACCAGGGAAGACGGCAAGAGTACCTGGACATTTCCCAAGCTTCTGAACTATGCGTTCGACGGATTGCTGTCTTTTAACAATAAACCACTTCGAGCATCCATTTACATTGGAACGACGCTGACAGCTGCATCGATTCTGTATGTAATCGTCACGCTCATCCAAATCATCTTCCGTGGCGTCGATGTGCCCGGTTATTTCACGCTGATTTCAGCAATTCTCCTGGTCGGAGGGGTCCAGTTGACGTTCCTTGGCCTGATTGGAGAATATATAGGAAGGATCTATTATGAAACAAAACAACGACCGCATTACCTCGTTTATGAAACAAATATGGAAACTGCCGATCCTGAGAACAATAAAAAATAGGGAATTGGCGGGCCAGATGTTCCGCTTCGTACTGGTCGGCTTCCTGAACACCGCCAATTATTACATCCTGTACCTGTTCTTTATGCATATCCTGTCGCTGCCATATATGGCGGCGCATATTTCCGCATTTCTCATCAGCATGGTCGGCTCGTTCTATTTCAATTCCTATTTCACTTATAAGGTGAAGCCGACACTCCGTAAATTTTTGCAATTTCCATTAACATACGTGGTGAATATTTCGGTATCGAGTGCCGCCTTATTCCTGCTGGTGGACCTCATGCATTTAAATGAAAACATTTCACCTCTGATTGCGCAGGGGATCACGATCCCCGCTACTTTCTTTGTTTCGAAAAAAGTATTGGCAAATGATAAAGCAGAAGATGAAATTGGTGAGCATATTGGCTAATAGTATAGACATTGTAATAGAAGCAGCTTTATAAGCAGTCCGCTGATGGCGGGCTGCTTTTAGTTTGGGCTGATTTAGGGAGAAAGCTGGGGAAAAGATAGAATCATAAGTAAGGGTGGTAAAACCGTAAGATA
>NZ_JRGN01000217.1 GCF_000775575.1 Planococcus sp. CAU13 | reverse complement strand
TCCGTGTTAACACGGACATCGATGTAACCAGTCGCGCGGTCAGGAATCATATTGACCGCTTCGCCGCCTTCAATAATGCCGACGGAAACGGAAACGCCGTTTGCATGATCGGACAAGGCGTTCAGCTTAATGATTTTATGGGCTAATTCCTCAATTGCGCTGATGCCTTCTTCCGGTGCGCCTCCGGAATGAGATGCACGTCCCTGGACATGCATCTCGTAATGACCTCCTCCGCGGCGGGATGAAACGAGGGAACCGTCTTTTCGGGCGGGCTCCATGACAAGTGCGTAATCGACTGGACGCGCAGTTTCTTCAATCAATTCACAAGATGTCGGTGAACCGATTTCTTCATCGCTGTTTAAGAGGACAATAACGTTGCGAAGGGCAGCCGGGTCGTGTTCAGCCAAATACTTCATGGCGAATAATAGCGTTACTTGGCTGCCTTTCATATCCGCAACTCCCGGTCCATAAGCACGGCCGTCTTCCCTCCGGAAAGGGCGCTTCGCAGCTGTTCCTTTCGCGAACACTGTATCCATGTGACCGAGCAGAAGGATTTTCGGCTCAGTTGCATCCGGCTGGCGGAACAGCAGATGATTGCCGTTCTTCTCGTTTTCAATCTTTTCCACCACAAACCCTATCGCTTCGTAATGCCCCTTCAAAATATCCCCGACACGGTCAATTCCCTCTTTATCTGTAGAGCCGCTGTCCGTATTGACAAGCTGCTCGAGCAATTCGATCATTTCTCCATGCCGCTGCTTCATCCATTCCATTGGTTCTGCCCCCTTATGTTTTAGCTGTGAAAAAACCATCTCGAGCAGTTATTAGGATCTTTTTTATAGGTTTCAATAAAATCTCTGCTGCTTCATTTAGAATTTTCAAATTTTTAGCACGAATAAATCGTACCATAGAACAGAATATTGAAATACATAAATTTTCCATTCCTCAAAAAAATTCATATTAATTAAAAGTGATTTCGATAATCGTTCTTGAAATTATTTTTAAACCCCCTAAAAGCCGCATACCCTAAAAAAGGTATACGGCTCTTTGAGAAGAGATTTTCCATTTCAGTCTCTGAATATGATATTCCAGGCATTTTGAACCTTGTCGAGCAGGGCAATGACGTCATGATGTACCTTGTCGGCATCGTTATGAAATTCGCTCCGTACGGCACTTTCGGTTTGATCGCCACTGCAGTCGGTGCCATGACCATCCTTCGAGCCAGGCAATGCCTTTTCATGCACAAACAGCGAAACTATAGTGGTGCACCAAAATTTCGTATAATTGCTTCTTGCAGGAACGCGACTTTATTTATTTCTATGAATTCCGATAATCTGTTGCATTAACTCGATCCATTCTTCTCTTTTAAAATCATAATAGTCCAACTCTGTCGGATAAGAAGTTAAAGTTCCGCCCTACATCAAATTAACCGACACCTCGTAATCCCTCGTGCCTCCACAATCGCATGAAAGCGATTCGGCGCATCTTCCGTCAACTGTTCCACAAAACCCTGCTCCAAATAATCTTTGCTTCGTTTATAAAATTTTGTCGGCACGGTTGTTTTCAGGTTGTTTAAGTTCATGAGAATTCCCCCTGGGTTGATCATAACCTTTGGGGGTGAATGGGGAGTTCTTTTGGAAGCTGTTACAGCCACAACTATTCAATCCCGGATGGAAAGTCTAAAATTTATACTTCAAAAAAAAAGAACCTTGAAAGTATCAAGGTTCTTTTTACAATTATATATTAAGCATGTAATTTATATCGCTTTGCCTTACCATACATACCGTTCTCGGCTGTTACGTCATTCAGCTCTGCAATAATGACCTTAGGACTGGAAGGACCAAATACTGTTGAAATATAACTGACTTTAAATGTATAAGTAGCTTTTAAACGGAAGTTTCGATATTCAGGCGAATCTTCTGTAGTCGTCCAATAAAAAACATTGCCATCTCTATCAACTAAAGCGACTACTCGATGTTCATCGTTTTTAAAACACGATAAAAACTCAAGATCCCTTGTATATTTCTTTCCTCTTTCAAATCCGTTCACTTCTTTGATCGCAAGCACCATCGAAATACACCTCATTCCATAGTGGTATGCTTTTAATATAACAGAACCTGTGTTCGATTACCAGTAAAAAGATTAAAAAAGTTTGAATATTTAGTTAATGTATGGCCGAAGTGGTATTTAAGCATAGTTCATATACTTTTTCGCACATTAAAACCAGCTCCCGCACAAGCAACGTTTAATTTACAAAGCCCGATCCAGTGTGGAAGATTCCAGCTGGATCGGGCATTTTAGGTTTCAAGGATAATATAATTCGTAAATTTCTTTAGTTTTTCTTCCCAGGGAACGATACATTTTACAAACAATATATAATGATAAATAAGCAGCATGCTAAAACGCTTTGCTTTGGTTTGCATCACTCTAACCATATGAATCCCTTTTTCCATATTATTTTCAATACTCTTCCTGTTGAACCCTCGAGTGGATGCCTTCTATGAAAATGTCAATGACGATGGGGATACTCTTGTCGAGATCGACAGGCATCTGGAAACCGCCCGTTCTTATTAATGAAGCAAAACCATGCAAAATACTTCGCAAGCCCCTCACTATATGAATCGCCATTTCATCTTCCAAATGATAACTGTGAAGAACCTGCATCACCAATTTCACAACTTCTTCCTGCACATGCTGCAATTTCTCATCCGAATGATCCGGAATACGGTTCGTCGCCTCGTAAAGGCCGGGATGAATTCTGGCAAAATCTATATATGCACGTGAAAGCCCATGAATTGCTTCATCGCCTTTACTCCCTATTGCGGCTGGCAGCAGATGGGCATAAAGCTGTTCTGTACCGTAGATGGCCAATTGCTGTTTCAACCCTTCCAACCCCTGAAAGTGGTTGTATAAGGAGGGAGATTTAATATTCAGTTCCTGAGCCAGCATATTCAGTGACAGCTGATCAAGTCCGTTCCGGTCCACAAGCTCCGTTGCTTTTTCAAGAATTATTCCCATATCCAATCTGGTTCTGCTGCCCATATTTTCCACTTCCCAATTCACTATTTTAGTTGCCGCTTCGCTTCCTCGATAGCCCTGTCCATTTGCTGACCTGGATTCTCCAGCATCTTTCCGTGTCCCACTGCCAATAAAGCCGGGTTTAGGGCTCTTAGTTTCAGGACGCTTCTTAAAGCTTCCTCTTTATTCCATGTTGCAATTGCCGGAAACGGAAAAAGAGGCTTCAGCACTCCTGAAACAGCTATGCCCCCTCGGGTCTGTAAAGCATCGCCTGCCACCAGAAAACCATTCCGCACATCAAGAAGGCTGATTGAGCCTGGTGTATGTCCGGGCGTGGCAATCACTTCCAACGAACCGATCCGATCACCTTCCGCCAGTAAAATATCAGGTACTGTCCGGATCCCTTTCGGCACTCCACCGCGTATTGGGCTGTCCGATTCAGTGGCGAGCACAGTCTTATCACCGGCCAACAGACGTGAATCTCTTGCCGAAATGGAAACACGCAAATCGGGAAGTTCTTCCTTCAATGCATCCAATGAACCCACGTGGTCGCTGTGCGCATGCGTCAGAATCACGTCGGTGATCGGTTTCCCTATTTTACTCGCAACTGAAAGTATTTTTTTGGTGCAATAAGGCATAGCGGCATCTATCAAAGTTAAGCCGCTGTCTTCCTCTACCAGATAACAGTTGACCGGAAATAACCGTGGCATAAAAGAAATCTGATGCAAAGTTCTTTTGCTGACCAATTTCATTCTGAAACGTCCTCCTTCGCCCCATAACTAATATAATTAGTATTTTAACTAATTATATTAGTTAAAGCAAATATTAATTTTGAATGACAGCATATGCTGCGGTTCATGCTCAGAAAATTGGTGAATTCCTCCCAAGTTTAGCTTGGCATATTCTAAAACGCCTCTGCCCTAATCGCCTGAAGCGGGTTTTCGATTCAAAAAACCATTGAAGAAAATAAAATATAAAACTTTTTTTAACCGAAAGATACTTAAGATAAAGAGCGGAAACTGCGATAAAATGAAGAAGATATAGAATAGAAGAAAAAACATCCGCTTCCCGGATTTCATTATTCGGAAGCGGATGTTTTTTGTATTCAATTGACATGAATCTAAAAGGTTTTCCTTCGCTGCAGGTTTTATTTCCTCTTCGTTATTGAAATATCCCTCAGCATGACAAACGATAAGGCATACAGGATGAGCCCCAGCAATAGCACCTGATAGAAAAACAGGATATTGATGTCTGCGAACAGTTCAATAATACCGGCTATTAGCCATCCTTGCGCAACGCCTGCCAGGACGACGGCCGCTGCAAGACCGATTAAAATACCGCCGCCAAGCTGCCCATATTTGTAGAACACCAAACCAGTCAGGAACAGGATTGTCATCAGGAGGAACATCACAGAGAGATCAGTAACGAACCGGTCCACCCATGTACCGCCAAGGAAGTTCGCCAAATGAATGAACTGCATTGATTCCACTCTTGTTCCATCGATCAAGACCGTAACAAGCGACTGGATCGTATTGGCTGCAAATGAAAAGAAAGCAGAGAGACCGAGAAAGAACAATCCGGCCGCAATATAATAATTCCTGCGTGTCGCGCCTATTTTCAATGCGAACGGCACAATTTCTTTCACCGCCATAAATCCGAGAACTCCGCAGTAAAAGTAGATGGCGAACGGAAAGCCGAAGAAGAAGCTGCCGTCTGCAGGGCTGATTACATAGTAACAGAACAAGAGGAACACCAGCAGGATGCTCAGCAGGATCGACCAAAACACAAGAATTGAATACCGGAATTCCATGGCGAACAAGTACAGCATGCCTTTCACCTGATTACTCATTTCAATACACCTTCCCTGCTTTCAGTCATATATACCATGAGATCCTGAATCGGAATCCCTTTCGCGCTCAGCCCTGCCTGCTCCGCCTCTTCAGAACTGCCGTTCACATAGGCGGTCATCAGCCCGCCGAATTGCTGTTTGTTCCACACTTTCTTATTTTTGATGAAAGCTTCCACCTGATCCGTTTTCCCTGACACTGCGCTCGTCATGCCGCGCAGCAGTTCCGAATCTTCCTGGAGGATGAGGCGGCCTTCCTGCAGAATCAGCACTTCCTCGAACAGAAGGCTGACTTCATCTATCAAATGCGTTGAGAAGATAAACGTCCGCTTCTCTATCTCATATTCTTCCAGCAGCAGCTGATAAAAACGTTTACGCGCAGCGGCATCCAAGCCGATATACGGTTCATCGAACACGGTAATCGGTGCGCGGCTCGCCAGTCCGAGCGTGATGCCAAGCGCCGATTCCATTCCTTTTGAAAACGTTTTGATGCGCGCATTCCGGTCAAGGCCGAATTCATCGAGCAGTGTCTCCGCCAATTCCTGCGACCACGTCGGATAAAAATAGCTGTACAGCTTCAGCATGTTCTTCACTTTCAGCTCTTTCCGGGCATTATCGCTGTCTTTGATCAGGCAAATCGACTGGCGCAGTTCCTGGTCGTTGAATGCACTTCTCCCGTTAATGAGCACTTCTCCTTCCGAAGGCTGCAGATTCCCTGACAGGATGTCCATAAATGTCGTTTTCCCTGCACCGTTGCGCCCGAGCAATCCGTAAATTTTCTGTTCGCCGAGTGTGAATGATAATCCTTTCAGCGCCTGCTTCCCCTTATACGACTTCGACAAATTCTTCACTTCAATTTTCATTTGTCTGTACCTCCCCGTATAGCATCTCCATCAGCTCGTCTTCCCGGATCCCAAGCTTAGCTGCTTCCTTTTTCAGCGGCTCCACAAAACTCTCCCGAAACGTCTGCTTCCGCTTTTCCACCAGAATCCCTTTCGCACCTTCCGTCACGAACATCCCGACACCTCTTTTCTTGAATAGAATCCCTTCCGCAACCAGTTCGTTGATCCCTTTTCCTGCAGTCGCCGGATTGATCTGATAAAACGCCGCAAATTCATTCGTCGACGGCACCCGCTCATTCGCGCCAAGCGAACCTACCAAAATGGAATCTTCAAGCTGCTCTTTGATCTGAAGGAAAATCGGCTTGCTGCTGTCAAGTATAGTCATTTATATTCCTCCAAGCTCATTGGTTCATTACTTATGTAACTAACTATAGAACACACCAAGTTTAATGTCAACAATAATCTGAAAACTTTAAATAAAAAAAGACAACCAATAATTATTTTTTTCAAGAACCTGATAATTCATGGCCGTTAAGCTATCGGAATAAAATAAAAAACTCGCGTCCAATGAACACAAAATTCATTGGACGCAAGTTTAATCAGCAGGATAGAGCTTCGCTTCCCAGGGAGCGCACAATTTATGACAATTCCTCTTTTGGCATAAACATTGATACACCATCTTATGAAACTATGTATTTAAGGAATGGATTATCTTTTTTATGGAATGATAGTAAATAGTTAAAATTGTTTAGAATTGTTTCTTTCCCTGGGATGCGATTTTAACCCGGGTTGATTATAACCTTTGGGAGCGGAGGTGTATAAGGAGTTCTTTCGAGGGACAAGGCAGTTTTGAGTGCATTAAACACACTTCTGCTAATGCTGGCCGGTTTATTCCCAGCAGTTCCCAAATGTTCCCTGTGTCAGACAAAATCATGAATATTTAACTGTCTCGATAGTTATGCTGAGTCCAGTACATTAAATCGTTGCCTTTCTTCAGCTTTAAATTTCTTATATACCATTGTCGTGAATAGACTGAATTCTCTTGGACACAGGGACGCGATTTTGAAACCCATATCCCAAAAGATTTCTGACACTTTGTGATATAATTAAAGCACTAAGTAAAGGGGTGGTAATCATGAATTTAAATTCAAATTCAAATTCAGAACGTCAAAAGAGAGTTCGTTTTGCAGTTGGAATGGCTGCTATTGATGGTGGAAAACCAACTGCCTTTACTCAAAATTTGTTAAAGCAATATGAGAACGGGGAAGTTTCAGAAAGACAATTAAAGAAAGCCATCTTGGATAAATACACAAAGGTGTCTCAATAGTTAAATGGATCCTTACGTGTATCCAAAATCCAATCTATTAAAAAACAAACTTGGAATTAAAGATGAGCAGGAATTAATTACTGTTGAAGCTCAACTAGTGATTGCCGGAATTGTGGACATACAATCCATTGGACAGCAGATTGATTTTAATGATATCAATAGTATAAAAACAATCCACCACTACCTTTTTCAGGATCTTTATGATTGGGCAGGAGAATTTCGCACTATAAATATCTTTAAGAGCGAACAAGTTTTAAACGGTTTATCAATTACTTACAGCGACAAGGATAATATAGAAACTGACTTGACTGAAATTTTCAAGTGGGTAAATGAAATGGACTGGGCTCTGCCAAGAAATCATTTAGTCAGCAATTTCAAAAAGCTTATGACCGATCTCTGGCGGGTACATCCTTTTCGAGAAGGAAATACCCGTACAGTTTCAATTTTCATGAAATTGTTTGCGGATAATAAGTACATTGAATTTGACGAACAATTACTTTCTCAGAATGCAGGATATCTAAGAAATGCTTTAGTCCTGGCTGCTGTCGAAGAAGCTCCAGAGCCTCAATACCTGAAACGGATTATTACCGATGCTCTCGGCCTTACCATACTGCACCCCACTGATCTCAGTGGCTCGTTTTCCGAAAGATATCAAACAATTAAAGACTACGATGTATCCAACTATGAAGAAAAGCCATTTACTGCAGATCCCGATATAAATAAAACTGATGAATAATTTTAAATTAAACCGCCCGATACACCCGCCATTAAACGGACCGGCAACACACAATTCCCTTAAATAGTAGTTAAAGTAAGCCCCCGAGTGTTCAGTCCAAGGCCGGATTATTTTTTTGTGTTCAATAATCCTGCTGCAGCTATCTGGGTTTTAAACTTTGCTTCTTAAGAAACGACAATATACAACTTCGTATGTACTAATAAGAAAGCCGTACCCGTAACCATTGAGGCTACGGATACGGCCTTTTTCTTCATGTATTTGCAGTTACTAAACAGAGTTCTCTTTAACACAGAGACATAATCTTAACCATAAAAAATAAGCTTCGACAACCTTTCAATAAGGATGCCGAAACTTATTTCCAATTAGGCTTCCGGCTCCTAAAATAAGCCGCCGAGCCCTCCGCCGATTTTAGATTTCGCTAAATCCTTCAATTCGTTCTTTTCATTTTCGTCAATCTTGCCATCGTCATGTGCCTGCTTGACTTGAGTGATGATTTCTTTCGCTTCTCCCTTGTCGGCATTGCTGATTTTTTCTTTTAATGCGTCAAAAGTTTGGCCCATCAGAAAAATCCCTCCTCAGATTATCTATTGTAAAGAGTATACCCTTCGTAAAAATGAACAAATGGGATTCATCAAAGCAGAGTTTTAAAATCAGCCAAAAGCAAGTATCAAATAGTCTCTTTCTATTTTCTGTTTATTCACCTGCTGCAGTAATCCTATAAATCGTACCGCCATCAGTGGCTGCAATAAGCGCGCCATCCTCTGTTACAAGAATATCACGGAAACGTTCGGCTTTATCAGTCAATAGACGTTCTTCTCCAACGATGGTGTCACCTTCAATAACGACACGTGCAATATAGCTCGACGCTAAACCACCGATGAACAGGTTGTTCTCCCATTCAGGAATTGCGTTGTTGTCATAGAATGAACTGCCACTTGGCGCACTTGTTGGATCCCAGTAATATCTTGGTTCAATAAAGCCTTGCGCTTCGTGTTCTGAAACACCACCATTGATTAATTCACCAGAGTATTCGATACCATATGAAACAATTGGCCATCCATAGTTATTGCCTGGTTCGACTATATTCAGTTCATCCCCAGCTTGTGGACCGAATTCAATAATCCATAAGTCACCTGTTTCAGGATGGAAGTCAATACCTTGAATATTACGGTGACCATAGCTGTAAATACCATCCAGTGCTTCTTCATCTTCGATAAATGGATTCGTATCCACTGCTTCCCCGTCTTGTGTAATGTGAATGACTTTGCCTAAGTAAGCATCCAAGTCCTGTGCACGTTCGCGAATTGGATCATCTGAACGTTCACCAGTTGTCAAGAACAGGTTGCCATCCTCATCAAAGATAATACGTCCACCATAGTGTAAGTCACCCTCATAAGCTGGTAATGCCTGGAAGATTACTTCAAAACCTTCAAGTGAGGTTTCATCTTCTGATAAAACACCTTTACCTAGAGCAGTTACAGTACCACCTTCAACATCTTGAGAAAACGTTAAAAATACCATTCTTGATTCGTCAAAATCAGGTGCAATGGCTACATCAAATAAGCCACCCTGGCCTTCGCTGTTTACTTCCGGTGTACCTTCGATTGGTTCTGAAACAGAATAATCTTCAAGGTTTACAATAAGAAGTTCTGCTGTATCTCTTTGCGTAACAAGCAAGCGGTTTGGTTCAAACTCTTCCATACCCCAGGACACCTCAAGACCGTCAACAATAACTTCCTCATTAAGTTCTGTTTCAGTCACTACTGCCGGTGCTCTTGTTTGTTCTGGAAATGCCGGTTCAAACTCAGTAACTTTTTCTCCAGTTTCTGCAGGTTCTCCACCTGCACTTTCCTCAGCGCCTTCGTCGGCAGGTTCTTCTGTTTCGGCACCTTCGTCAGCAGGTTCTTCTGTTGTAGTACCGGAATCATCCGGTGATTCTTCGTTTGAAGCATCATCATTGCCTCCACATGCTGCCAAAGCCAATACAAAGATCAGCATTGTAAAGAACAGTAATCTTGACCACGGAATTTTCGTCATCGATTTTCCTCCCCTTTTCTAAAATATTTAACTGAATATACATTAAAGTGCATTCCCCAAAACCCAGTATCAAAACGTGGTTGAGCCTTTCATATCCCACCTAAAAAAATGAAACTACTTTTTAAAAATTTTATCACAATTATCTGAAAAATAACATTAATCTTACTTTATTCCATGACATTTACTAAATTCTTGTAATAATATCTTATTAAAAGACAGTAACTGGAGTTGTCGCCTTTTATGATGTATTAAGGCTGTCTTTGTCTTGCCCCCCTGCAAGGAGTAAGGCTTCGCCGTAGTTACTGCACATGGATCCTTTTACCATCTCATAAAACGTAAAAACATCGTCCACCATGATTACTTATGTGAAGGTTTAGAACTCCATAAAAAAGAGCCTTGCTCGCACAAGGCTCCTGAACTATTTTTTGAAAGAATTGATTACATCTTTAAATCTGAGACGGTTTCCATAATTCAATGCCCCGAATTTATAGATGTGAATGGATAACGCGGCAAACAACGCTACTGTTATCACCATTATCGCGCTTGATAGTAAAAGAGATGCGATTGGCACGCTTGTCAGCATATAACGGATCGGCATCGTAAATAACGAGATGAACGGGATAAACGATGTGACTTTTACAATGGTATTATCAGGCACATTCGTTGCAAACGTTGCAGCGAAATAAGCCAGGATAAACAGGAATGTTATCGGTGTAACGGCAGAGTTCACATCTTCCACCTTTGAAACCAGACTTCCTAAAGCCGCATAGATAAACAGGTATAGGATGTAACCCATTACTGAAAATAGAATATAAACCAGAACCACATCCATTGTCATGGTTCCTTGAAGCATATCAATCAGAAACTCCGGATAGTTCCCTTTATTCAGCATAAATCCAATCACAGCAAATAGAATGATTGACGCGACCTGTAAAATACCGGTCAATCCGACTGCCCCTACTTTTCCTAATATCAATATTCGCGGATTACTGGATGTGATGAGCAGTTCCATCGTACGCGAGTCTTTTTCCCTCGCTACCGATGTTGCTACATTTGATCCATACAAGAGAATGAGCAAATACATCGTGATCAGGACACCAAAGGCAATGGCTGTTCCAGATCCGGCATCTTTCCCCAGGTACACAGTTTCCTGTTCAATGGGTTGACCCATAATTTCGCGGACCTGCTGACTGTCAATGCCGTTTTCATCAAACAACCGATCTTCATTGAGTGTTTTTAATTGTGCCTCAAAAGACATTTGTTCCGCTGAGAAATTTGAGCTGTCATAGGTGATATAGGTATAGCGATTATAATCCTCCACGACAAATCCGGAAGCAACTTCCTCATTCTGAACTGCATCCCTCAATTCCTCTTCTGTGGCATAGGTTTCTTCCCCTAACACCGGACTCAAGGATTCCCTTAGTTCATCATTTTCGTATACCAGCGTAAATTCTTCCGGGGCTTCACCATTTTCATTCAGCTCTTCTTCTGCTCCTTCCCCGCCAAACCAAATCATGAAAGTAGGGATTGTGGTAAGCAGCAGCGTAATGATGCACATGATGGCCGTTGTCACGAGAAGACTTTTCTTTTGGATCATTCCAAGCAATTCGAAATTAAAAACGGTTTTAAGCTTCGACATTTTTATCACCTGTTTTCTCGATGAATATTTCCTGGAGACTCGGTAAGTAATCCATAAACATCGTAAGTTCGATTCCTCGGCTGAATAAGCCTTCAATGAATGATTTTTTCGTTTCAGTTGGAGGGAGCGTTAAAATAACGTCTTCTCTTTCAATTGTATAATCGTATGCTGCTAAAAAATCCAGGTTTTGCTGTTCAGCAAATCTCAAACGAAGCTTGCCTTCGCCCATTTGTTTTCTGATTGCATTCAAATCTCCATCCAGTACGATCTTCCCGTCATTTATAATGGCGATATCGTCGCAAAAAGATTCGATATACCCCATCTGGTGGGAAGAAAAGATAATGATCCGGTCTTCTCTTATGTAATTCAATAAAGAATCCTGAAAGATTTTCGAATTGACAGGATCCAGCCCTGAAAAAGGTTCATCCAAAATCAAAATATCCGGTTCACAAATAAAAGCTTGTGCAATTTGAACTTTTTGCTGGTTTCCTTTTGACAGCGTCTCAAGCTTTTGGTCCAGATAAATGTCAATGCCAAACTCTTCGGCCCACTTCTTCATGGAATGCTGAGCTTCTTTTTTGGTGGCACCCCGCAGTTCAGCAAAATAAACCAATTGATCTTTCACTTTAAATTTCCCATACATCCCGCGTTCTTCAGGCAAATATCCAATTCGATGGTCAGTCGGTTTAAATTCTTTTCCATCCATCGTAATCGATCCACTGTCGCCTTTGAATACATCCATCAAAATTCGCATGGATGTTGTTTTTCCCGCGCCATTTCTCCCCAGGTAACCAAAAATCTGTCCTGAATTGATCGTTAAACTAATCCCTTTTAATACATGTTTGTTATTAAATGATTTGTTTAAATCTTTGATGACTAAATCCATTTTGACACCTCCATAATTTGAATAAGTGCAGATTTTTAAAGTTTTTCTTTTCTAAGTCCCAAAATACATCTTAACATAGAAAATTCCCATTAAATTGTTAATTTTTAAAATTAAAAATTTATATTAAAAAAATATTTAACTCCACTTCCCAGGGAACCATACAATTCCCAAACAATTCATATGGATGAATAAAATGAAAAAGCCACAACCGGAGTACAGATGCAGCCGGTGCGGCTATGTATGGAGCAGATATTATAGTGTCTTGCCACAATCATCTGGAATTTTTTCTTTCCAGGGTCGTAATCTTTTATTACTCCTAATCAAAATTGCTTTCTACCTTCTTCTGACCCACTTCTGAAACCTGCGCAGCAGCGGCAGTTTCAGCTGCTCAACTTTCACATCGCGCGCACGGATCACCGTCTCGGTCATAGGGGAGTCGAACAATGTATGAAGCTCAAAGCCATCTGCCGTTTTATATATTTCATCATACAGCCACCATGCACCTTTGAAATCAGCCGGAATATCCGAATAGGTGACTCCTTCAAAAGTGAAACGGACATCGGTAAAATAATGGAAGCCCCCACTGCAGTCGAGCCTCAGGACAAGCTGATCTTCAGACGGTCTTTCAATAGAAACGACGACCGCATCGTGCAGCCCATTCTCCACGAACTCGACTGCTGCTGGCGGAAGCTCCGCTTTGATTGAATCTAAATGCAGCTCATACTGGTCACTCAGTTCTTCCATACGCCGCTGGTAATCCCGCTCCCAGCGATTGACGAGCATGCGCAGTTCCGGTGTCGGGTATTCTGTCACCAGCGTGCCATCGTGTATATACGGATAAAATGATTCCGGCAAGAAGCGCAGCAAACTTTCCCGCATATCATCCAGATTGCGCAAATTGAGTTCCCGCAAGTCCTTTCCTTCCTTGCTGTAATATTCCAATTCCTCTTCCCAGTCCTCTTCCGACTCCGGCAATACGAGAAAACCGGAAACCTGCATTTCATCATACCAATCCTTCGTGAAGTACTTCATCCATTGAACCTCCTGACTTGTAATCGCAAAATGCAAATCACTTCTCCATACTTTTCTCAATGAATCCTCTCAGCCGCTCCTGATATTCCTGAGTGGCCACTGTATAGGCTTTAACATGTCCGGCATCCGGAACTGTCCAAAACATTTTGTCGCCGCCCGCCGCTTCGTACAATTCCTCTCCCATCGAGGTAGGAACGAGTTCATCCGCCTCTCCATGGATGATAAACAAAGGATGCGTATTTTTTTCGGCTTGCTCGAGCGCAGAAGCTTCATAGAAGTTGAAACCCGCTCGCAGTTTTGTAACACCGCTAGTGATTGGAATAAGCGGAAACGCCGGCAGATTGTAGATGGACCGGAGCTGATAAGACAAAATATCCGCACCCGACGTATAAGGGCTGTCAGCAATAATTCCTTTCACTTCCGGTGGAAGCTCCTCGCCACTTGTCATCAATACGGTCGCTGCGCCCATCGAAATGCCGTGAAGAAAAATATCGCTGCTGTTTTCCTCATCAATGAGCAGCCCGGTCCACTGCCTTATATCCAGCCGTTCATGCCAGCCGAAACCGATATAATCCCCTTCGCTCCCTCCGTGGCCACGAGCATCGGGAATTAAAACATCAAAACCCTGATCATAATAAAAACGGACAAAGTCGCCCATATCTTCCCGGTTTCCCCGGAAGCCGTGTGCAAGGATTACAGATTTCCCTTCGGAATCTTCATTCTTTAAAAAATCTCCTTCCAACGTAAGATCGTCATATGTATGGATCGAGACCTTTTCAAATTCCTGTTCCTTATACCATTGGGCCGCTTCCTCGATAATCTGTTCATTATCCGGGTTGATAGTCACCGGAATTTCTTCTTCACTATGAAGTTCGACTTCATTCCCCCGCTGCACCGCTTCACCGTAAAAAAAATCTCCGGCAAAGGCCAAAGCGATAATGATAAATGCCAGCAAACTGATTGCCACTTTAGAAAACTTACTCATAAAATAATCTTCCCCTTTTAAAATCAATCATTTCGCTTCCAAGAATGCGCCGCATTTCCCAATCGAATCTGCGGGTAAATAAACAAAAATACCACACTCTAAATGTTATTGCAAAGAGTGTGGCAACATTCTCCTAAGGGAACGGCGGGCCGAACAGTTCCAGCGCATGATCGACAACAGCCGCACCCTGGCAGAGGCAGGCGTCCGCAACGACCCGGACGGCCGCTCACGGCTGAATGTGAATATTTTCACCGGTGATTTCATCGTCACTGATTTCGGCGATACACCAGCGATGGGCAATATCCAGCATGCTTCGCTGCCGACGATGCTTGACCGCTGGCTGGAACGGCCATTAGCCAAAACGATCGACTGCCACTGCCCAGCGGCAAAATGTCTCGGTCCGAATTTGTTGGTGAAAGAAACTTATTGCCCGGAAACCGATTTCACCGTTCAAAAATCAAAAATTACCGTATAAATTAAATGCCCGATCCAGTGTGGAAGATTCCAGCTGGGTCAGGCTTTTTTGAATCGTCGCGGCTCATGGAGCGGCAAAATTTATATTGATGAATAAAAAGGAAAAACACTTTTGAAATGTTGACACGACAAGTGTAGCAATGAATGGAGTATAAACTGTAGTGTATTGTCAAAATCCTTTAGAATTTTTTCTTTCCCTGAGATGCAATATCACTTATTCGTGTAATCCGCCAGATTATCGATCCGGGTAGTCGCATCACACTCGATGCACTCCAGGAAATCATCCGTAAGCAACGCTTCGATCAGCTCGGAGCTGCCGCCAATCAATGAAAAATTCAGGTCAATATCCGTATAAAGACACCATGACTTATCTGCCGGCCACCAATAGGGCGGGGTTCCACACAGGTGGTCGCGCTTTGCCAGCTCTTCGACTTCTGCCAATTCACCGTGATAAAGTTCATCGATATAATTAGCCGACTTCAAAAGGCCATACAGGAAATAGCAGTCCCCTTCTCCGCTAAACCGCTGCAGTACTCCAACCAGCGCTTTCAGTGTATCCGGCTCGATTTCCCCTTCTTCGCCTGAAATGATATAGCGGGGAGATCCGCCCAGTTTATTCATCAATGACGCCGGTGACAACTCTTTCGAAAATTTAAGATCATACTTTTCAGCAAGCTCCTTTAATCTTAGCCTCTCACCAAGCTGAATTTCACTTGATTGTTCCGGAGTACAATCCCTCCACAAAAGACGTTCATCTTTAATCTGTGGATCCCGGAACAATGGATGGATAATTTTGCAATAATGGCCAAAGCGTTTTGGCAGGAAGTTTTCCACCCGGCTTCCCTGCCGTTCATCAGTCAGGAAATAGACGGTCTCGTCCCGAATCCACTTGTACTCTTCCAAGCTGTCCAACTTATCCATCTGCTCACTCCTTTTCAGTCAGCTGCCGCAGTATGTAATTAGTATTGTTCCGAACTCATTAAATATGAACGGTTTTACTTTTGTACGCTCTTATAAATTTATCACTGAACTCTCTCGTATTAAGCGGGCTCTTTCTATTCTCGGGAACAGTCTTGATTTGAAACTTGAACTCATCATTCAATTTCTTTACTTCTCCATAAACAGTTTGAACAGCGATTTTTTTCACCTGATAACTTGTATAACTCAATCTGCGGCAATGGATTTTTGTCACGGTATTGATAGAAGCGATATACTCCATTTTCTGATGTGACGTTCACAATGCTTAAAAGTTTTTTCATTTTTCCCACTCCTTTTAAATCCTACTATATACGAAGTTGAAATTTTATGTAAGTAAGCGCAGATTGTGATGAGTTGTTGTGTTTGAGTGTTGTGTTTAAGCTATATATCAATAAAAGCTCTCCAATTTACTGGAAAGCTCTGTTTTATCTCTTATTCATGAACATCCGTTATCTCTCTTATCAATTCAATCCATTCTTCTCTCTTGAAATCATATAGCGCCAGCTCCGTCTTTCTCAGGACCAAGTGGATGCTGTCGAACTTTTCATCCGACCGGAACCGCCACCAGCTTTTCACATTAGATGTCTTGGTGCCTGGCTCGTAATAATCCAAGGTGGCTTCAGGATTAATGACTTCCTCCACCCTTTCAACGTCTAAAAGATCATGCGGGAAATCAATATAGACCCCCAGCGCCGCTTTATGAGGCGTAATGAACCCAATTTTGTGTGATGGTTCCGCGTCACTCCAGGGAACCGGTTTATGGCTGACTATCAGCAGCCGATCGCCCTCATCCGGTTCAATCCTGCAATTCGGAAGACTGCGAAACACTTCGAGCACTTCGTTCAATTTTTGTTCTACGGTTTTGTTCACGTTGCTGTCACGTCCTTTTCAATTCATTTTCCTTCCATGAAAGTTGCAATTCCTTCTTGGCAAGATAATATGCTCTCTATAAAAAGATTTATTGTGTCACTACCTGATATTCTATCACGTCTCTCTAATTGCCCCGTGTTTCATTTTCTTACTTTTTACTTTTGCTTCTTGGGGATGACGTACTCCCCAAACAATTTACACGAAGGAATAAAAAGAAAAGCCCCAACCGCCATGTTGTTGCAGACGGTGTGGCTATGGCTAGAGAATAGATTGTAGTGTATTGTCAAAAACGTTTAGAGTTGTTTCTATTCAAGGACATAATTTTCAAGGTTTTGTTATAAATTATAGTCCCATACTCTCTTTCTATTTTGTATTAAACTCTTCTTCCGATAGAATTCCTGCGTCCATAAGGTCTTTCAATTTCTTATGCGTTTCAATCTGCTCATCAAAGGACTTTGTCTTCTTCGGCTCTACATTAGTGCCTAATCCTTAAGCAGTATTCATTCTACTTTATGAACTTAGTTCTTTTTCTTTTTCAAAGATATTATTTTATTCATCTTTTTCACCCCAAGAAAAACGAATCTAAATCAGCATCATTCCTCAAAATTTTTGAGTTACTTACCCCTAATTCCACGGCTAATTTCACAGAGGCCGAAGCTAGAACTGCTGAATTTGTTTGAACGTCAAATGCTGCTTCGATAAGAGTATCGTAACGGTTGTATGTTGCATTTATTTTTGAAATGATATCTTGATAAGCTTGATCTACTTTTGCAAGAAGCGAATCTGTGTATCCATCTAAGACTTTCTTGAGCTCTTGTTCCCTACCCTCAATTTTATCTTTTGCAAATCCCCATACAAAATTTGCTGTTACTGTTCCAATAATTGCTCCCAATACCGGGACTGGTATCAACATCTGTCCAATTGCTCCACCAGTAGCTGCTATGCCTGCTTCTATACAGAGAATCTGGCCTGCTGTTACAAATTCGTCCATAGAAATTTGATCTTCTCTTAAATCCGCGCTTAGAGATGCTAATCCCATGGCGGCACTTGCTACAGCACCGGCAAACGGGGCCGATAGAGATGTCAGGTTTGTTAAAGCATAAATGCTTCCAGCAGTTACCCCGCCCTTTAACCCCGCTTTAGCAGAACTTAAACCGATCTCCTTCCAATCATCTTCATTGAAATCCTGGATCTTTTTCCCTTCTTTAACTTTGCTATATATCACAGTTATCGTATTTAAAGAAGCGGCAATTGCTGCAGCGCTACCTGCAATTTTAACTCCTTCACCAACAGATGGAGCTTTTTTAATTTCAAGTATTTTTGTTTTTCTTTTTGCATCTTCAAGAATTTCATCTTGAATTTTCTGGTTTTCCTCTACAATTTCATTTTGATAATTTGAAACTGTTTTTCCCACTTCACCAAGCTGTACTTCATCATAGTTTGATATTGATGATTTAACAAGATCTTGGTAACTTCTACCCGTTCTATTCTCTAACTCCTCTACTTTTTGAAGGAGATTCCGAATATATTTATCACTTAAATAGCTAGGTGGGTTGCCAGCTTTTATTGCTTCGATAACTTTATACTGATCCTTTGGAATTAAATAATTCATTGTGTCATCTTCGTACTTATTGAAATGTTTGAGTATGTGTTGGAGCGCATTATTTGTACCATTAATAAATTTTGACTGATATTTAATACCTTCTATCATGAAGTCTTCAGGAGCAGTCCGACCCACCCCATCAAAAGTAGCAACTGGACTTCGCCCATATAATGCTTCCCTTGCATTTCTCACATGTACTTCTAAGTGCTCTGCTACTTCACCATGTTTAGTTTGCTCTGATCCAAGAATATGTTGTGGATTCGATAAAAACCCACGCACTTTCATCACATGTCCTAAGGCATTTTCAAAGTATTGATTTTGAAGGTTTTGCCAATTTATTTTCTCCTTTATCACCTGACTCAACTGCTTGTTTATAAAATCTTCTTTCCACTGATTAAACCCACCAACACCGGCCGCATTAAATTGATCTTTCCAGACATTTGTAGACATCTACTTCGCAACTTCCTTCTTAAACAACGCTGAAAGACTTTCAGTATTGTTCAACAATGCTCTTAGTAGCTCTTTTTCTTCCTGCGAAAATTCTGTATAAGATTTCACTCTCTTTGTATTGCTTACAAAAGTAATTAAGCTTTGTTCAATATTTGTAGACAATGTTTCAGTGGAAGCATTTAACTTTATTATTTCTGCGGTCGTTGCATCCAAAACTTTTGATGCCTTGATAACTTCTACACGTTCTTTATCAGCTTTAATAGCAACCTCTTTATTTTTTTTATTGGCCAAAAACCCACCCGCTGTTAGGCTGGCAGCACCGATTCCCCAACCGATAGGACCAGCTAATGCTAATAAAACACTGCCTTTTGCAATACCGCCACCACCCGCTAAAAGAGTACCTCCACCTAACCAAGCCAACGCAGCATTAGTAGCTGCTGCTCCTGATAAAGTAGAAATAGCCGTTCCCGTCGAAGCAACTCCAAAAGTGGTAGCAAGTGCCATAGCTGCTGTTGGCGCAATTGCAGCAGTAGCGACTCCTGCCGCTACTCCGATTGCAGTACCTCCTCCTGCCAATCTAATCATTTCTTTTTCGTCATATGAAATTTCAGTGAGCGCTTTAAAACTTGACAAGTTTATTTCAACTTTTTCAATTGTTTTCTCAAATTCCTTTGGAGTGTTTGCTAATGTGTTAATATATTCTTCAATTTTGTTTATGACATCAACCCCATAAGAACGGGTGTTATGGAGACTAATTGCTTTAGTTTGTAATTTTTTAGTGGATTTTTCGTAACTGGTTATTGAGTTTTCCAATTTTTTAATTGCTTCTTTTTTCATTGAACTATTTAACATAATATTTCTCTCCTTTGGTGGTCATATTTATATTGGATTTGTTAAAGCTCTATTTTAATAGACTGGCACTTATAATCAGTTTTCTAATTAAGTGAATAGTACCACAAGAGGATACCTAAATATAGATATTTTTCCTTTTTAATACAGTTAAATATGAACTACAAAATAGTGTTATTAGGGAATCGTACTTCAAATGCTTGAGTAAACTAAAAGGCAACTCTAGGGAACTTAAGTTCCTTCAGGGCGGCCTTTAAACTAGGATCGAATTTGATTATAGGATAAAAGTGTATTGTCTTTTGTAATGCAAAATATATGTCTTTTTCCTGATTACGGCAAATAGTTGCATTTTAGTCAATAAAGTGGAATATTTTCTGCCCATGTTAAAAAACGTGTCAGTGTATGACGAAATAACTCGTCGGGCGTCTAGAGGAGTAGCATACTGATCCCTAACTCATTTCATTCCAAAAACCAAACAATCCCCTCCATCAATCCACCCTCCAGCGGTAGATGGGGATTGCTATAATCAGCCTCATTCTCGCTTTCATCCGCTACAGTCTTCAAGACATGATTCATATCCTTAATAATAAGCAGTTCTGACTCCGGATGCGCCGCATTTAAACTTTCCTCATCAGATACCGTTACCTGCGAATCGGCTGTGCTCCCGATAATCAGGACCGGAATCTCAAGTGCCGCCACTTCTTCCTGCGGATTGAACGCCAGCCAGGAAATCATGTAGGGCTGGACCGACGGACGGAAAACACTTTGATATTCTGGGCTGACCGTTGCCACCTGCTCGCCTTCCTTCAATTGGCCGATGATTTGCTGGGCTTCATTCATGAGATATTCCGGAAGCTGCTCCATCAGCACTTCATCAATGGAGAGTCCTGCTCCCGCTATGGAGATAAACAAAGCGGCTGAAGCGCGCTCTGCTGCCGCCATGCTAATCAGCGAACCTTTGCTGTGCCTGATAATCCCGACTTCCATAAATGCGTCATCCGATTTCAAAAGCCCCACCGAGGCAGCCGCATCATTGATATAGCGGGATTTAGTTTTCAACAGTCCCTATATTCTCCCTGTGTCGCAAACATATATATATTTATCTACTCAGGTAAAAATACGAAAGCCGTATCTATTTACCCTTGAGGTCTGTAAATACGTCAATTTCTTCACGCAATTATAGTTAATAACCTGAAATGGGGTCGACATATGGAGGCGACTTTCCGTTCCAGTAAATATTTTCAGTATACCGGGACAAGAAAGTAGAAAAAACCCAAATGGGATCACTTTTTTAAGTGTCTACCATTTGGGGTTCAGTTCAAAAATTCAAGAATTGAATCTCTTATTTAGCAAAATTAAAGAAAAAGAAAAGTATTAGTAAATAAGCCATATTTATTAATTAACTTTTTTGTTAGTATTTAGAAGTAAGTTAATATTTTAGGGGGTAAGTATGGATATTTTATTTGTTCTAATAGGGTTTGGTGCTGTCAATGTGGGCTTTTGGTGGCTAGTAATTAGTTTTTTCCGAAAAAAGCCGAAGAAAACACCCTCGTTGATTCTTACTGGCGGTGTGATTTGTATTTTTGTTGCAATCATCATAACCGAACCAGTTGATTCGATTGAAGAAGCAGGGGTTATCGAGGAAGAAGTTACAGCCGCCGAACCAACTGAGGAAGAGATTAGAGCTGCTGAGGAAGAAAAGAAGGAAGAAGAAAAATTGGCCGCAGAGAAAGAAAAAGCCGATAAAGAAGCTGCTGAA